>NZ_BQXM01000010.1 GCF_022836495.1 Desulforhabdus sp. TSK | reverse complement strand
CCTATCCTCCGGGTGGGTACTGTAATTATAACCAACCAGTCCATTGGGCTGGTAAAAAATCTCTGCCGGCCGGAGGTGTCCACCTTAAATATGCTCAATTCTTGTCTTGACGATGGGGTACACCTCACACTTCTTCTCTATTTTTCTCACAACCGAATTCTGGATATGGGCAGCTCTGATGGTTTGGAAGGTTTGCTTGATCTCAGTGAGGTCGGCGCGCCTGAGTACGTTGATCTCCTTTCTCAGTCAACGAACTACCTTGAGGATAGTGCTCACAACGCCCCCCAGGTCCTGGGTGCCGATGTTTTCTTTGAGAATGTGCGGGCAAGGCGCAGAGCATGGGCCTCGTGGGCGCACGTCGCCTTCGTGGCCTCATCCACAACCTCGGAGCAAGAAAACCCCGGTTTACATGCCAGATGGATGCTGAAATATGGTGGTAACCTCCTCCCGTCCTGACGATTTTTCCTTACTACCTTATTTTATGGGCCTTGAATTTAGGCCCTAAATCAGGGTACAATATCAAGAAAATTATAACGGGAGTTACCAATATGCTCGTACAAACCAAAGTGCAGATCGACAAGGAAAGCTACGATTTTATCAAGAAAGTTCATAAGCAGTTGAACTACAGGAGTCTGAGCGAGTACATACGCGAGGCGGTAAACGCCAAAATCCGGGACGATCGTGGCAGGATGCGGGAGCGGAAAAGGGCTGCCGCAATGGAGATGCTCAGCGAGGCCCCACCGGAGAATCTCTTTGGGTCCATCGAAGGAGATGAATTTGAAGACCGGTGAAATCTATTGGGTTAATCTGGAGCCGACACTCGGCGATGAGATCAGAAAAAAGCGGCCGGTTGTCCTCCTCAACGCGGGGCACGCCAAGCATCTGCGTCTTGCCATTGTTGTGCCCGTAACCGGCTGGAAAGCACAGTGGGAGGATCACCCTTTTTTTGTGCCGCTGGATCCCACACCCTTCAGCGGATTGGACAAGAAGTCCGTCGTGGATTGTTTTCAAATCAGAGCTGTCAGCCACCAGAGATTCCTGGAGAAGGCCGGCACTGTTTCGGAGTATCAATTGGATCAGATAAAGCGAGCTGTTGCCCTGATTCTCGATATCGGTCCGGAGCAGTGCCAATAGCACGGAGAACCCATTCCACCCGGCCCAACCGGTGCTCCCCTTTCATCCGAATGATTCATGGGAGAGAGTTCATCAGATTCTCCAAATCATCAGGACCACCAGCAGGAATCCATGTTTCAGTTTTCCCGTTGAAGACATATCGTTCAAGGAGGAAAGAGCGTTTGTCCTTTTCCTTGGGAGTCAAACGCAGCATTGGTGCGTGGCTGGTGCTTTTGAAGAGAAGCCTTTCCACATCCATCTCTCTCGGAATACTTCGGAATCGCCAGCACGGTCCGGATTTGCCCGGAGGCGGCTGATGGGCGGTTGGGCGGTCTGGACATGGATGCGGAATCACCCCGGCGGCGGGGCAGGGCCTTGTTGTACGGTCCGGGAGTCCGAAGGCGCGTGTGCAGTGGGACGTTCCAAGCCCCACCATGCCGATATCAGTGGTACGCTTCGGTCAGCTCTCGGTTCTTCAGTGAGTAGATGACGCGGTTTGCCTGTTCTTCGATTCCTGAAATGGTCCGCAGGAGAACCTTGAGGGAGCTCAGGGCTTTCTTCATCTGGTGTTTTTGTCGGATATTCAGCACGGGATGTTCCAGGAGAGTCAAGAGCTCTTCCAATACGGTGGAGTTGTCTGCAGAAAATTGAGTGTAAGCCAGCTTTGGCCACGTCGTCCTCAAATCCTCGGGCAGGTGAGCCAGCTTCTGAGCGACCTCAGGATCCACCACGATCCAGATGGCCTGGTGCAATCGGTCCAGGAGACACTCTATTTCTTCTCGCCGCTCTTGCCATACCTCAGTTGACGTCAAGAGCCGATTCCATTTGGGGCGAATCCTCGAGGCCAGCCATTCCGCTTCCTGGTGCGGCAGCAGGAATAGATTGGCAAGCTCATTTTGTTCGACCAACAATTCCTGACTGAGCTTCATCAAACGGTCCTGTCCTTCGAGTTGGGATTGGCCCATCAGGAGGAGCGTCGAGAGGTGTCCCAGGATGGTGACCTTTCCATCGAAGGACGGAAGGACTTTCTGTAGCTCGATCTCCCACTGGGCCCTCAAAAAGCTGACCACCGTATTGATGGTAGAGAAGATGAAGCCCATCTTCGCGAGGGTATTGCGCAATTCATGTGCCATGTCATTACAGGCTGCAAGACGTTCGCGGCTGAGTTTTTCACGCGCTTCCAGGTAGGTTTCCCGGAGATGGAGCGAAAGCAGCTCGGTGCCCAGGGAATGAGAGAGCCTCTTGACGATTTTGGTGGAATCGTCGCCGCGCTGGATCGCTTGCGGCGAAAAGTGAATTTTGATCACCGCCACAACAAGATATTTTGTGTCCTGCCAGATGGGGTGTCCCTGCCAATCGCGAGGATAATTCAGTCCCGAATATCCAGGCCCATAGAGCATGGCCTTTTCCACCAGTACCGGCTCCATGTGATGACAGTCTTCCACTTCACCCTGCACTTGCCTCCGAACGCTCCGGCTGTCTTCGGAAGGCACGTCGGCGGTCCAGCTTTTCTGCTGTTCGACACACCATGCCATTGCCTCTTTGACGCGGCCGGGCTCATCACGGTATTCCTCCCAGGTCCTGCCGGGCGGATTGTAAATGGAAATCTGGGGAAGGCCCCAGTTCATGGCGCCCATCTCATCCACTCGAATCCCCGAAGCCACTCGGATGGTGCGCAGTTCGGGCATGGGACCCACTCGATAAATCGTTCCCTTCGTGGCGTGCTTGAGGGAAAGCAGAATGGTTTCAATCGCATTTTTACACGTGTTTTCAAGAACATCAGAGTTTATATGCATACTGCCTCACCACAGTGTACGGCGTGTTCCGGTGCAGGGCACAACCGTCTTTTGAGAAAAAACCCGGAAATGCGAGGGGGAAGACGCATCCAACCTGGCACCTTGCATCTTCGAGGCTGAGATTCATGATTTTCATCCATTGGATCGGCCAAATCATTGGGGAACTTTACAGATTCATCCTGGCGTGCCTTCCCAGATGGATGGAGCCATCCCATTCATTCTACGACGTCTTCAAGGTTCATACGCTTCACACCGTTGCCCGAATTACGGGGACGCTTTAGCTTTACCTTGCAATGAGAATCAACCCGTGAGGGAAAAAGGTCGGGGGCCGGTAGGTCTCCGCCCGAAGCAGCATTAACGATAGCGACTGACCGCAGTGCGGTAGAAGGACACAGGGACGACAATGGCTCTTGCCGCTGCACATATTTCTTTGGAAATCTTGAAGCAATCCCTCCTCACCCTCAACTACAGGCTGACGCAGAGAGCCTCCAATGCGTGGAGAGGCATTGCATCGAGCGCCTCAGAGCACAGTCTGTACGACGGGTTCCAGGAAATCCTGGATGCCGACGTTGTGAAAAGCATCCCGGAAATGGATCTTCCCGCAACGGAACGGAATCGAATCTTTCACACCCTCCTGGGTCATTATCTGCAGTACCGGGCGCTACCTTTCGAAAACGAGCTCTCCATGTGGACACGCGGGGCTGCGGCCGATGTGGAGGGAGAAAAGATCTACTTCAAAGATATTATCACCTGGTGTCAGAATGGCAGTGACGTACGCAGCCGCCGCATCATGGAAAAGGAAACCGTCAGCCTTTCCAAGTTCCTGAAGCCTTTCGCCCTCAGCCCCTGGGAATTCATCCTGGAGCTGCTGGAGGAAGAGTTCGGTTACCCTGCCTACACCGACTTCTGTGCCAGCAAAAAAGACATCGATTATGCCGGGTATATTCCCTCACTGGAAGGATTGCTCAGCGAAACGCGGGAATTGTACTTCGAATCCATGGAAGACTGGATCCAGAAGGACCTTCAAGTGCCCCTTGCCGAAGCAAACCGGTTTGACGGGATTTATCTCCTGGGCATGGGGAAACTGAACACCCTTTTCCCCGTTCGCCCTGCGCTGGCCGAGCATTTGGGCTTTTTCGACCGTTGGGGTATGGCCCACGATGGTCTGCCGGGGCTTCAACTGGACATCGAGCAATCGAGCCGGAAGGGATCCCAGGCCATGACCTTTGCCCTCAAGATCCCACAGGAAATTCATCTCGTCATGAATCCCCAGGGAGGATGGATCGATCTGGAGACTCTTTTCCATGAAATGGGCCATGCCCTGAGCAATGTCTTCACTTCACCGGAGCTCTCACCCGTTGACAAAGATTTTCACCCGTCCAACACCCTTTCGGAAACCTATGCTTTCCTGCTGCAAAACATGATTTTCACGCCCGCCTTCCTGGAGCGGCAGTTGAAGATGAGGTCGTCAGACATCGACACAATCATTTATTATAAGACCCTCAAGGACATGTCCTTCTTCAGAAGGTATGCCGCCAAGTTCCTGGCGGAATACGAAATGTTTGCGTCCGGGAATATTGCCAGTGGTGCGCTCTATGCGGATCTCCTGAAAAGGCACACCGGGTTTTCCTATCGCCCGGAAAGCCATCTGTTCGACCTGGTACCGGAGCTATATTCTCTCGACTATGTCATCTCATGGATGGCCGAAGCGACCCTGGAAAAGACGCTGAGGGACGCTCTCGGTGAAAGCTGGATGTTCAAGCCCGAGACGGGCGACGTATTGAAGGCCTGGTGGCGGAGTGGAAACAAGTATGAGCTGAAGGATTTTTTTAGGATTCACGGCCTCGGAGCTGTCAGCTCCCAGGACATCCAGGATCGGTGGAAAAGGAGACTCTCCCGCATCCATTAGATCCTCCTCCAAGGGCTGCCGGCCCCGGCAGGTTGCGATCCCAAAACCCATCGCAATGCGGCCCGACATTCAGTGGTAAATGATCCACCGAAGCTGCGGACCGGACAGGAATCAGCCAGACACGAGGGAGCGGAGAGCGATCAACGCATCCCGAAGGGGAGTGGGATTGAACCCGAGACGAAGGGCCTTGGAAATTTTTAGGGAAACATCCGACGGCCTCGGAGCAGGTGTATCGACATCCTTCTGAAGACACGGGATGAGGGGAGCATCTTTCATGGAAAATCGAAAGACTTCTCTGGTCAGGACGCCGAAATCGTAGCGTGAGATGCGCTCTGTTCCCGCCAGATGGAGAATACCCTCGGCACGGGCGAGGGCCAGCAACAGTCCACGGACCGCATCGTCAGCGCTGAGGGGTGTCCTGAGCTCATCGGTGAAAAGCCGGAGGGGACGCCCATTTTTCATGGCCTCCACCATGGGCTGCAAGAAGCTCCTGGCGACGGGGCCGGCCTCTCCAAACATCAGGGGCATGCGGCAGATGATGGCGCGGGGGCAGCCTTTGAGCATTGCCTCCTCGGACCGCACCTTCTGCTCCCCATAGACATTGAGGGGCGAGACGGGATCGTCTTCTCCATAGGGAGCCTTTCTTCCGTCGAAAACCAGGTCCGAGGAGGTGAAAAGGCAGGGAATGTCTTTCTCGCCGCAGAGGCGGGCGAGGGTTGCCGAGGCATCGACATTGACCCTTCGGGACTCCAGAGGGTGCTCCTGGCAAAAGTTCACGTCGCTGATGGCTGCCGCATGGATCACCGCATGGGGCTGAATGGCATCCATAAGCCTTGCAAGAGCTCCGGAGTCCCGCAGATCCGCCGGAAAAACCTTTACACCGGGGATTTCCATCCGGTGAGAAAAAACGGTGCCGTAAATTTCCCATTCCCTGGAGGCCAACCGGCAAATGTTCCAGCCCAAAAATCCGCCGGCCCCCGTCAACAGCATGCGCTTCATGAGGCATTTTCTTTAATTTTATTTGGTCCTTCAGTGGGTTGATGTGTTGCACCTAAAGGGAATCGGCCCTCGCCCACTACTCAGTCATCGAGAACAGTCTCTTTTTCGAAGTCCCTGCCCTGCCCCTCGGGTGAATTCTCGTGTGCTTGAACCCAACTGCGAAGACGCTCTCTACCGTAAGCGACCTCCCAGGCCGACAGGATATTCTCCAGAGGCACGTCCGCATAGCTGCCCAGTTCTTCGACGTATTCCATGAACTTTTCATGCGCCCCATTGTAGGGCTGGAACAATGAATCTTCACGCCCGTTGAATTCAAGAGGCGCCACGCCATGGCGCTCGCACAACTCACGATTGAAGGCGGGAGTCGCCTTGACCCACCTGCCTTCCAGATAAAATTCCACGAAGGCGTGATAGACGAAAAGGTCACTCCCCAGGTATTCCACAAGCTGGCGGGTTGCGAGGTGATTTTTCACCGTGGCAAACCCAAGACGGCAGGGAATATGGCATGCCCTGGCAAGAGTACACAAAAGGGAAGCCTTGGGGATACAAAATCCCCGCTTGCGACTCAGGATGAAGCTGGCCTGGTAATGAAGCGGAAGATGAAATGGCGAGTAGGGATCATAGCGGATCCCATCGCGCACCGCCAGGTAGAGCTTTATCGCCTTCTCGACGGGGTCTTCCGTTCCCTGAACGATATCCTGTGCAAATGCCCGCACTGCAGGGTGATCTTTATCCATGACGGCAGTCGCCGCAAGGTAAGGACTCCCGTGCTGTTCCCAATCTTCCAAAACCGCCATGACCCATGACTCCTTATCTTTATAGAGTGAAACCTAATCTGATTGGTCTTACATCGACCAAAGACTGCAGCAGATTATAGGCCTTTTATGCGATGGATCCAAGGTTTGTTCCACCATCCCCGGGGAAGGTCGACTCTGCCGCGGAGCGAGGCCCATTTTTCAATGCAGGGCGTCACCATCGAAGGCTTGACAGACGGAAAATGAATGTGCTAAAGACACTCGCCATCGAGTCGAGCAGGTGCAGACATGGATCGAAACCCGTGAAGACTCAACGCATAGTGAATGAAAGAAAATGTACCTGTAAAAATTTTTCTTGTCATTCGCTTTTTTGTGTGATACATAAAGAAGCTCTTTTGACTTGAAGCGTGTATGACAACACGCGATGCCAGGTGGTACTGTGGAGGGGTTCCCGAGCGGCCAAAGGGAACAGACTGTAAATCTGTCGGCGATGCCTTCGGAGGTTCGAATCCTCCCCCCTCCACCACATATAAGATCCATGTAGGAGATAGTGGCGGCTTTAGAGCGCATCATTGTCGTTGGGACTACATGAGATGGAAATATTGCAGCCATACGGAGCTTGGGGCCTCTCGGGGAAGTTGAGCGTCACGCAAAGCCCGTTTCACATCCGGTGCATCTTTCCAGTCATGCATTCAGCCTGTCCTCTTGCAGGCCCACGTAGCTCAGTAGGTAGAGCACTTCCTTGGTAAGGAAGAGGTTCACCGGTTCGATCCCGGTCGTGGGCTCCATTTCTCCTCCTCAACGAGACCTCAGGCAAAACCACGATGTTCCCTTTCAGCCCGCCCCTCCCCGGTCATGCGGATCATACCAGGTCATACGCCTTTACAGGAATATATAGTATAGCGCTGAAAGAGAAATAGAACTACTACCTCAGGAGGAAATACGATGGCGAAGAAGAAGTTTGAGCGGACGAAGCCACACGTGAATGTGGGGACGATTGGGCACATCGACCATGGCAAGACGACACTGACGGCGGCCATCACGAAGCAGTTGGCCAAGCGCGGCAAGGCCGACTTCGTTCCGTTCGATCAGATCGACAAGGCTCCCGAAGAGCGCGAGCGCGGCATCACCATCGCCACGGCGCACGTGGAATACGAGACGGAAAAGCGGCACTACGCCCATGTGGATTGCCCGGGTCACGCCGACTACATCAAGAACATGATCACCGGTGCGGCGCAGATGGACGGCGCCATCCTGGTGGTGGCCGCGGACGACGGCCCCATGCCCCAGACCCGCGAGCACATCCTGCTCTCCCGTCAGGTCGGCGTTCCCTACATCGTGGTCTTCCTGAACAAGGTGGACATGGTGGACGATCCCGAGCTCATCGAGCTCGTGGAGCTCGAGATGCGCGAGCTTCTCTCCAAGTATGGGTTCCCCGGCGACGACGTTCCCATCGTGAAGGGCTCCGCCCTGAAGGCCCTGGAAGCCGAAGATCCCGAGGATCCCAACGCCAAGTGCGTTTTTGAGCTCATGGATGCCATCGACGCCTACGTTCCCGATCCGGTGCGCGACATCGACAAGCCTTTCCTCATGCCCGTGGAAGACGTCTTTTCCATCAGCGGTCGCGGGACCGTCGTGACGGGCCGTGTGGAGCGCGGAATCATCAAGGTGGGCGAGGAAATCGAGATCGTGGGCTTCAAGCCGACCTTCAAGACGGTCTGCACGGGCGTGGAAATGTTCCGCAAGACCCTGGATCAGGGGCAGGCGGGCGACAACGTGGGCGTGCTCATGCGCGGCACCAAGCGCGATGAAGTCGAGCGCGGGCAGGTGGTGGCCAAGCCCGGCAGCATCACGCCGCACACGAAATTCAAAGCTGAAGTCTACGTCCTCAAGAAGGAGGAAGGCGGACGCCATACGCCCTTCTTCCCCGGCTATCGGCCCCAGTTTTATTTCCGCACGACGGACGTGACCGGCATCATGACCCTTCCCGAAGGCGTCGAAATGGTCATGCCCGGTGACAACATCAGCACGGAAGTCGCGCTGATCACTCCCGTCGCCCTGGAAAAAGAGCTCCGCTTCGCCATCCGCGAAGGGGGGCGCACCGTCGGGGCAGGGGTTATCACTGAAATCATCGAGTAAATTTCAAACCATAAGGTAATCGACTATGCGAGTCATTGTGACCCTGGCTTGTTCCGGTTGTAAACGCCGCAATTATACGACGACAAAGAACAAGCGTACGACCCCGGAAAAACTGAGCTTCAAGAAATACTGCAAATTCTGTGATGCTCATTTGGAGCACAAAGAGACAAAATAGGACTTCCGCCGGGCTGGATGGGCTCCAACTCGGCGGGGCCTCGTGCGGTTTTACCGAAAATGAGAGGCTGCCCTGGACAATCGGTGGAACAATCGACAGACACCCGGATTCCAGGCAGCTTTTTCGCGTCGGTGCGGCTGTCCAACGCAACTCTGTGATGTTGACACAAATGAGACGTAAATGAATCTGCCAAAGCAGTCCCAAAACAAAGAAGAAAATGCAGAACAGTCCGGCAAGGCACAGAAGACGGAGCCCCTGAAGAAGAATGCTCCCAAGGTCGCCAAAGTGAAGAAGCCGGATGCACCCAAAAAGGCTGTCAAAAAGGAAGAATCCGGGCCGAACGTTTGGGAGCGTTTCCGGCAGTATCTCCGAGAAGTGTCGTATGAGCTCAAGAAGGTCGTCTGGCCTTCCCGCAAAGAGACCGTCGGCTCGACGTCGGTCGTTGTGGTGATCGTGCTCATTTCAGCGTTATTTCTTGGGATTGTGGATTTGATTTTGAGTCGACTTGTGCGATTAATCATCGAATGATGAGCTTTCTTTCGAAGGTTGAAGAAAGGCGCGAATTTTAAGCACGAGCGGGGTGGTTTCGTGGCGAAATACTGGTACATTGTTCATACATATTCCGGCTTTGAGAACAAGGTGAAGTCCGCCTTGGAGGAACGTATCAAATCCCAGGGGAAAGAGTCTCTCTTTGGCCAGGTCCTGGTCCCGACGGAGAAGGTCATCGAGCTCGTCAAGGGACAGCGGAGAGCATCCTCCCGGAAGTTTTACCCTGGATACATCCTGGTGCAGATGGAGCTCAACGACGACACGTGGCACCTGGTACGCGATACCCCCAAAGTGACGGGATTCATAGGCAACCAGGAACGCCCCATCCCCCTGTCCGACGAAGAAGCCGAAACCATCATTCAGCAGATGCAGGAAGGGGCCGAAAAACCGCGTCCCAAGTTTCGGTTTGAGAAGGGCGATGAAGTTCGCGTCGTGGACGGCCCCTTCGCCAACTTCAACGGTGTGGTGGACGAAGTCATTCCCGAAAAAGGCAAAGTTCGCGTACTGGTCAGTATCTTTGGCCGATCGACACCGGTCGAGCTTGATTTCGTTCAAGTCAACCAAATATGATTTTTTTTCGCAATGGGTCAGGATTGAGGAGTTAAAGCAAGAATGGCAAAAAAGGTCGTAACCAACATCAAGCTACAGGTACCTGCCGGACAAGCGAATCCATCGCCTCCGATCGGCCCCGCTCTGGGCCAGCACGGCGTGAATATAATGGAATTCTGCAAGTCGTTTAATGCCAAAACCCAGGGTCAAGAAGGGATGATCATTCCAGTTGTCATCACCGTCTATGCTGACCGATCGTTCACTTTCATCACCAAGACCCCCCCGGCGGCCGTTCTGCTCAAGAAGACGGCTCAAATCGCCAAGGGATCGAGCGAGCCCAACCGGGTGAAAGTCGCAAAAGTGACCAAACAGCAAGTCGAGGACATCGCCAAGCTCAAGATGCCCGACTTGAATGCCCGGGATCTGGAGGCAGCCGTTCTTATCATCGCAGGCACCGCCCGCAGCATGGGCATCGATGTGGAATAAGAATCGGCCATCGTGGATGAATGTTTAGTCAGTTTCTGGAGAGTTTAAGATGGCAACACATGGAAAAAAATATCGCGCCTCGCGCGAAAAGATAGATCCTGCCAAGCGCTATACCTTTCAAGAAGCCCTGCAGCTGGCGAAGGAATGCTCCTACGCCAAGTTTGACGAAAGCCTCGATATCGCCGTGCGCTTGGGTGTCGATCCCCGCCATGCCGACCAGATGGTACGCGGCACCGTTGTGCTGCCCAACGGCCTGGGAAAAACCGTGCGCGTACTGGTTTTTGCCAAAGGGGAAAAGGTGAAGGAAGCTCTGGACGCAGGGGCCGACTACGCCGGCGGCGATGAGCTCGTCGAAAAAATCAAGGAAGGCTGGCTTGATTTCGACAAGACCGTTGCCACTCCCGACATGATGGGCGGTGTGGGTAAAATCGGTAAGGTCCTCGGCCCGAGAGGGCTCATGCCCAATGCCAAGCTGGGAACGGTGACCTTCGATCTTCAAAAAGTCGTCAACGAGATCAAAGCGGGTAAAGTGGATTTTCGCGTAGAAAAGACCGGTATTGTTCATGCCACACTGGGAAGAGTTTCCTTCACCGAGGAGAAGCTCATAGAGAACATTTCGGCCTTCATGGAAACAATCATCCGTTTGAAACCGACAGCAGCCAAGGGAACCTACCTGAAGGGGATCGCCATCTCCACGACGATGGGGCCTGGCATCCAGGTGGATCCCCTGGCGGTAAAGAGTGTCATGTCCTGATTCGAGGGTCGTATTTTTTGAGCCCCTCGGCCAAGAAACATTCCGGAATGGAATAGACTACCTGCCGTTTGGTGTTTTCAGTCGTCTGAGACCGTAGGGACATCCAAGTGGTGTTTAAACCCCGACGCACAGGGGAACCTGCCGAGATGTACGAAGGAACCAATCCGGCTCACTGACTTGCGATAGGAATCCTCCATGCCCCCCTCCCCTTTGGAGAGGGATTTGAAGGGAACAATCGAAAGCACACCGGCAGAGGAAAGGAGGGTTGATACACTTTGGAGCGAGCCCAAAAGGAGCAAATTGTTGCGGATTTGCACGAAAAGTTTCAGAGGGCCAGTGCAACGATCTTGACGGATTTCAAAGGACTTTCCGTTGCTGAAATGACCGAGCTGCGTGACGCTCTGGCAAACGAAAAGGTGGACTATCAGGTGGTGAAAAACACTCTGATGCGCCTCGCCAGCCAGGAAACGGGCGCCACTGCCTTGCAGCCGTACATCAAAGGCACCTGCGCCGTTGCCATCGGCTATGGCGATCCGGCGGTTCCTGCGAAAATCATCAAGAAGTTCAACAAGACCAATGAAAAACTGCAAATCAAAGCCGCTTCGCTGGGACAGCGCGTTCTCAATGCAGATCAAGTCGCTGCTCTGGCAGAGCTGCCGCCGCGTGAAGAACTTTTGGCCAAACTCTTGGGAACGCTCAATGCAGTGCCGACGAGCCTGGTGACTGTACTGAGCGGAGTGCCGAGAGCTTTTGTAGGTGTGCTGGCGGCCATTCAACGTCAAAGAGAAGAAGCATAAAATACCCCATGGAGGAAGCAAGAAATGTCTGATATCAGCAAAGAAGATGTCGTCAAATTCATTGAAAACATGACCGTGCTCGAGCTGAGTGAGCTCGTGAAGGAGCTCGAGGAACGTTTCGGCGTCAGTGCAGCGGCACCTGTTGCCATCGCAGCCATGCCCGGCGCCGCCGGTGCGGAAGCCGCCCCTGTAGAGGAGAAAACGGAATTCTCCGTCGTTATCACGGGCTGCGGTGACAAGAAGATCCAGGTCATCAAGGAAGTACGCGCCATCACCAGTTTGGGATTGAAGGAAGCCAAGGAATTGGTGGAAAGCGTTCCCGGCGTGGTGAAGGAAGGCATCCCCAAGGATGAAGCAGAGGCCATTGCCAAGCAGCTTACAGAAGCAGGTGCCACTGTAGAAATCAAGTAATACCCCTTCTTGGTCATTGATCAAGACGTCGGAAACCGGCTGCCGCTGTTGCGTGCAGCCTGTTTCCGATTTTCGATTTTTAGCACCTTAAAGAACGGGAGTGATGTGCCCCCTGGATGATGCGGACGTTTTGAGCGAGGAATCACACGACATTCAGTGCTCACACCACTGGAGCACAAGACTCTTTTAAGTTGCAGGAGAGAGCATGGCGACGGCTTTGACCCATGAGTATCGGGTTCGGAAGAATTTTGGAAAAATCCAAAAGATTATTGACATTCCCAATCTTATCCAAATGCAGAAGGAAAGCTACGAACAGTTTCTGCAGCGGGATGTCCCCCCTGAAGCCAGGAGCGATAAAGGACTGCAGGAAGTATTTAAGAGTGTTTTCCCCATAGAGGATTTCAGTGGTACCGCTTCACTGGAATTCGTTCAATACAGTTTTGGGGAAGTCAAGTATGAAGTGGAAGAATGTCTCGCGCGCGGGATGACCTACGAAGCCCCTGTAAAAATCGTTGTTCGCCTGGTTGTGTACGACGTGGACAAAGAGGCGGACGTTCGGTCCATTCGCGACATCAAGGAGCAGGAAATCTATTTTGGCACGCTGCCGCTGATGACGGAAAATGGGACATTCATCGTCAACGGAACCGAGCGTGTCATCGTCAGCCAGTTGCATCGTTCTCCCGGAATCTTTTTCGACCATGATCGAGGCAAGACCCATTCGAGCGGAAAAATCCTTTATTCCTCGCGCATCATCCCTCTGCGCGGCTCGTGGCTGGACCTCGAATTTGATCCCAAAGACATTCTGTACATTCGCATCGACCGGCGGAGAAAATTCCCCGTCACCGTTCTTCTGAAGGGGCTCGGGTACTCCACGGAGGAATTGCTCAATTATTTCTATCCCAGTGAAACCATCTACCTGGGAGATGAAAACCAGTCCGAGAAGGAATTGAACCCGGATATTCTCCTGGGAAGCCGCGCCCCGGAAGATATTCTTCATCCGGAATCGGGCGAGGTGATCATCAAAAAGAACAGGAAACTGGGCAAGCAGACACTCAAGCGCTTGCAGGAACTGGGCATTCAGCGGCTTCCCGTAAAAACGACGGAAATCATGGGGCAGGTCCTCGCCCAGGACGTCATTGACTACAGCACAGGGGAAATCATTGCAGAATGCAACGACACCGTCAACGAATCGATGGTCGCCGATTTCCTCGAACGGGATGTGCAGCAGTTTGAGCTGCTCCATCTCGAAGGCGTGGATGTGAGTCCCTCGTTTCGCAACACGCTCCTCATGGATAAGGTCAATACACCCGAAGACGCCATCATCGAGATCTATCGCCGATTGCGTCCCAGCAACCCACCCACCCTGGAAGTGGCGACCGAGTTTTTCAACAATCTTTTCTTCAACCCGGATCACTACGATCTCTCCGAGGTCGGGCGGCTCAAGCTCAATTTGCAGCTGGGCTTCAAAAAAGACGAGGTTCCCCTGGATTACCGGACCCTTCGCAAGGAGGATATCCTCACGGCGGTGCGGCATCTCATCCGCCTGAAAGACTCCCAGGGACCTGTCGACGATATCGACAATCTCGGAAACCGCAGGGTCCGGGCCGTCGGCGAACTGCTGGAAAACCAATACCGCATCGGCCTGGTGCGCATGGAGCGGGCCATCAAGGAGCGCATGACCCTTCAGGAAGTGGAGGCGCTCATGCCCCACGATCTCATCAACGCCAAGCCCGTTTCAGCGGTGGTGAAAGAATTCTTCGGCACGAGCCAGCTGTCGCAGTTCATGGACCAGACGAATCCTCTTTCGGAAATCACCCACAAGCGTCGCCTCAGCGCTCTGGGGCCGGGCGGTCTGACGCGGGAGCGGGCGGGCTTCGAGGTCCGCGACGTCCATCCGACGCACTATGGCCGTATCTGTCCCATCGAAACACCGGAAGGTCCAAATATCGGGCTCATCGTTTCCCTTTCCACTTATGCGCGTGTGAATTCCTACGGATTCATCGAAACGCCTTACCGAAAGGTTCACGACGCCGTCGTCGAGAAGGAGGTCAGCTACCTGACGGCCATGGACGAAAAGGACGACCCCATCGCCCAAGCCAACGCTCCCCTGGACGAGAACGGCCGATTCATCCGTGATCAGGTGTCCGCGCGGACCGCCGGTGAATTCGTCATGCTGCCTCCCGAAGAGATCCGTCACATGGACGTCTCCCCCAACCAGTTGGTGAGTGTTTCGGCGTCTCTCATTCCCTTCCTGGAGCATGACGACGCCAACCGTGCCCTCATGGGGTCCAACATGCAACGGCAGGCCGTACCCCTCATTCAGACGCGGGCTCCCCTTGTCGGGACAGGAATCGAGCGCATCGTGGCCAAGGACAGCGGTGTCACCATCGTGGCCAAGCGGTCGGGGATCGTGGAATATGTCGATGCCACCCGTATTGTTGTGCGGTCCACCGAAGAGGATATTCACCAGGGCACCGGCGTCCACATTTACAAGCTGATCAAGTTCCAGCGCTCCAACCAGAACACGTGCATCAATCAAAAGCCCCTGGTGCAGCAGGGTGATTTTGTCCGGCGCGGTCAGATCATTGCCGACGGCCCTTCCACCGATCACGGGGAGCTGGCCCTCGGGCGCAATGTCATGGTGGCGTTCATGAGCTGGGGCGGGTACAACTTTGAAGATTCCATTCTCGTCAGTGAGCGCATTGGCAAGGAAGATGTTTTCACCTCCATCCACATCGAGGAATTTGAAGTGGTGGCGAGGGATACCAAGCTGGGGAAGGAAGACATCACCCGCGATATTCCCAATGTGGGAGAGGAAGCCCTCAAGAACCTGGACGAAAGCGGGATCATCCGCGTGGGAGCTTACATCAAGCCCAACGATATCCTCGTTGGGAAGGTCACCCCCAAGGGTGAATCGCAGTTGACTCCCGAAGAAAAGCTGCTGCGGGCCATTTTCGGCGAAAAAGCGAGTGATGTGAAAGACACGTCCCTGCGCGTGCCTCCCGGTGTGGAAGGCATCATCATCGACGCCAAGGTCTTCTCCCGCAAAGGCGTCGAAAAGGATGAGCGCACCATCTTGATCGAAGAGATGGAGATCTCGCGCCTCATGAAAGACCAGCGGGACGAGCTGGAAATCATCCGCAAGACCACGGCCAAGCGGCTGGTGCAGATCCTCCAGGGTAAGATCAGCGACAGCACCATCAAGGACGGCAAGAAGGTCTACATCAAAAAGGGTGAAGAAATCACGGAGGAATTTCTCCTGGGACTCCCCAGCGGCCTCTGGGACCAGTTGTCCGTGCCCAAGGATCCCGCGGTCTCCATGGAAATCGAGACCATTGCCGAAGGCTACAGGGACCAAGTCCAGCTGGTGAGGGCCCTCTTCGAAGAAAAAATCAGCAAGCTGCGGCGGGGAGACGAGCTGCCTCCCGGCGTCATCAAGATGGTCAAGATTTACGTGGCCGTCAAGCGCAAGCTCCAGGTGGGCGACAAGATGGCCGGCCGCCACGGCAACAAGGGTGTCATCTCAAGGATCCTGCCCATCGAAGATATGCCCTATTTCCCCGATGGGACCCCCGTGGATTTGGTCTTGAATCCCCTCGGCGTTCCCTCGCGCATGAACGTGGGCCAAGTCCTGGAAATTCACCTGGGATGGGCCGCCAAGGGGTTGGGGCAGCAGTTGGCCGACATGCTGGAAGCCCACAAGGAAAAGGAAACCATTAAAGAGAAGCTCAAGCGCATCTACAACCAGTTGGAGTTCGACGCCTATTTTGAGGACGCGGATGAAAAGCATCTGAAGGCGTTGGTCAAGGATTTTCAGGAAGGCATCCACGTTGCGACTCCCGTATTCGACGGGGCGGAAGAATTTGAAATCAGAGAATTCCTCACGGAGGGAGGCGCATCGGAAACGGGTCAGAGCATCCTGTACGACGGGCGCACGGGTGAGCCTTTCGACCAGCCGGTCACTGTCGGCGTCATGTATATGCTCAAGCTGCATCACCTGGTGGACGACAAGATCCATGCCCGATCCATCGGCCCCTACTCGCTTGTGACCCAACAGCCTCTCGGCGGCAAGGCCCAATTCGGGGGACAGCGCCTCGGAGAAATGGAAGTCTGGACCATGGAGGCCTACGGAGCGGCCCACGCCCTGCAGGAATTCCTCACGGTCAAGTCGGACGATGTGGCGGGACGCACGCGCATGTATGAAAAGATTGTCAAGGGAGACAATACCCTCGAAGCGGGACTCCCTGAATCGTTCAACGTGCTCGTGAAGGAACTTCAGGCGCTCGCGCTGGATGTCAGATTGCTGGAAGAGGAAGAAGGGAATTAACGAAGGAGTGCCCTTTGAAAGAGCTTTACAGCCTTTTTACGAAGCCCAAGGACCCGGTGTATTTCAATGCAGTGAAAATCATGATCTCTTCTCCGGAGCGCATTCGCGAGTGGTCCTATGGAGAGGTCAAGAAGCCGGAGACCATCAACTATCGTACGTTTAAACCCGAGCGTGATGGGCTTTTCTGCGCCAGAATATTTGGCCCCATAAAGGATTACGAGTGCAACTGCGGCAAGTACAAGCGCATGAAGCATCGCGGCGTGGTCTGCGAGAAGTGCGGTGTGGAAGTCATTCAATCCAAGGTCCGCCGCGAGAGAATGGGACACATCGAACTGGCCGCGCCCGTGGCGCACATCTGGTTCCTGCGCAGTTTGCCCAGCAAGATCGGCAACCTCCTGGATCTGACCCTGAGGGAATTGGAAAAGGTCCTTTACTTCGATTCGTATATCGTGCTGAATCCGGGAGAGACTCCCCTCACCCGGGGAGAGCTCCTCACCGAGGAAAAATACCGTCAGTCCGTCCAGGAATACGGGAGCGGCTTTGTGGCCGGCATTGGAGCCGAAGCCATCAAACAGCTGCTCATGGATTTGGACCTGGAATCCCTTGCCGTCGAGCTCCGTGAGGAGATGAGCAAGACCAATTCCATGGCGAAGCGGAAAAAACTGGCCAAGCGGCTCAAGATCATCGACGCCTTCCGGGAATCGGAAAATCGTCCCGAATGGATGATCATGGAGGTTGTCCCGGTTTTGCCTCCGGACCTGCGACCCCTCGTTCCCCTCGATGGCGGGCGCTTCGCCACCAGCGATCTGAACGATCTTTACCGCAGAGTCATCAACCGAAACAACCGCCTCAAGCGGCTGCAGGAGCTCAATGCGCCCGACATCATCATTCGGAACGAAAAGCGCATGCTCCAGGAAGCTGTAGACGTTCTCTTCGACAACGGACGCAGGGGCAAGACCATCACCGGCGCGAGCAAACGCCCGCTGAAATCCCTGAGCGACATGCTGAAGGGCAAGCAGGGCCGGTTCCGCCAGAACCTCCTGGGGAAGCGCGTCGATTATTCCGGGCGTACCGTCATCGTTGTGGGGCCGAACCTGCGTCTCCACCAGTGCGGTCTCCCCAAGAAGATGGCCTTGGAGCTGTTCAAGCCCTTCATCTACAACAAGCTGGAGGAAAAGGGCTATGTCACCACCATCAAGGCAGCGAAGAAGATGGTGGAACGAGAAACGCCCGAGGTGTGGGACACTCTCGACGAGGTCGTGCGGGAATTCCCCATCATGCTGAACCGGGCGCCTACTCTGCACCGACTGGGCATCCAGGCTTTCGAGCCGATCCTCATCGAAGGAAAGGCAATCCAGCTCCATCCCCTCGTGTGCACGGCGTTCAACGCTGACTTCGACGGGGACCAGATGGCCGTTCATGTGCCACTGTCCATCGAGGCGCAGACTGAAGCGCGCATTTTGATGATGTCCACCAACAATATCCTCAGCCCGGCCCATGGAGACCCCATCATTGTGCCGTCTCAGGATATCGTTCTCGGCATCTATTACATGACCCGTGAAAAGCCTTTCGCCAAAGGAGAAAATCGCATCTTCTCCAGCAGAGGTGAAGTTCGCTGCGCCTACGATGCCGGTGAAGCCGACCTCCACGCCCGCATTTTTGTCCGCATGGGGGGCGAGCGGGTGCAGACGACGGTGGGAAGAGTCATTCTTTCGGAAATCCTGCCCGACGGGTTCCCCTTCTCGGCCGTCAACCGGGTCATGAACAAGAAGGTTTTGGCCCAGCTCATCGACATGTGCTACCGGACCGCTGGTGTCAAGGCAACGGTCATTCTCGCCGACCGGCTGAAGGATCTGGGCTACGCCTTCGCCACGCGCTCGGGAATTTCCATTTCCATCAAGGACATGACCATCCCCCGGCGCAAGACGGAGATCCTGGACCAGGCCTTTGAGCTGGTGAAGGAGATCGAGCGTCAGTACAACGAAGGTCTCATCACGGAAGGTGAGAAATACAACAAGGCGGTGGACATCTGGGCCAAGGCGACGGAAGACGTTGCCGCGGAGATGATGAAGGAAATCGCCACGGATGAGATCACGGATGCTGAAGGCAAGACAAAGCAGACGGAGGCCTTCAATTCCATTTACATGATGGCGGACTCCGGGGCCCGAGGCAGCAAGGACCAGATGCGGCAGCTGGCTGGCATGCGCGGCCTCATGGCCAAGCCCTCTGGTGAAATCATTGAAACGCCCATTACCGCCAATTTCCGGGAAGGCCTCACGGTGCTCCAGTACTTCATTTCCACCCATGGCGCCCGGAAAGGCCTCGCGGACACGGCCCTCAAGACCGCCAACTCCGGTTACCTCACGCGTCGCCTCGTGGACGTGTCGCAGGACGTCATTGTATCCGAGCACGACTGCGGAACCATGGACGGCATTGAAGTAGAAGCGCTTCTGGAGGCGGGTGAGGTCATCCAGCGCCTGGGGGATCGTATCCTGGGGCGCGTCACGCAAGAAGACGTTGTGGACCCCGTCACGGGAGACATCCTTGTGGAAGCCGGTGTTGAAATCGACGAGCACCGCGTTCAGATTATTGAAGATGCGGGCGTCGAGCGGGTCCCCATCCGGTCGGCCCTCACCTGCCGCAGTGAGCGGGGCATTTGCGCCATGTGCTACGGGCGCGATCTGGCTCAGGGGAAGCTGGCTCAGATCGGGGAGGCTGTCGGCATCATTGCGGCACAGTCCATCGGAGAGCCCGGGACACAGCTCACCATGCGGACGTTCCACATCGGCGGTACCGCAAGCAAGAGCATCGAACGGACGGCCATCAACAACCGGTATCCCGGAGCGGTGCGCTTCATCAACCTCAACACCGTGCGCAACCGTGAGGGAGACCTGGTGGCAATGAACCGTAACGGCGAAATTGTCATCATGAGCGAATCCGGGCGTGAGCGCGAGCGCTACGTCATCAACTATGGCGCAAAACTGAAGGTCCAGGACGGACAGGTCGTGGAAGCGGGAAATCTGCTGGCGGAATGGGACCCCTTCACAACCCCCATTCTCACCGACGTCGCCGGTACCGTCAAATTCGGCGACATCGTGGAAGGCCAGACGATGCAGGAAAAGCTGGACCCGGTGACGGGCAAGTCCAGCAAGGTCATTGTTGAATACAGGGATTCGGATGTCCGTCCCCGCGTCTCCATTAAGGATGAGAAGGGGAAGACGGCCCGCGTGGGGGAAGGCGGCGCAGCCCGATACTTCATGCCGCTGGGAGCTATTTTGATGGTTTCCGAAGGAGATCCCATCTATCCCGGTGACGTATTGGCCCGTATTCCGCGGGAAACAACCAAAACGAAAGACATCACCGGTGGTCTTCCCCGTGTGGCTGAGCTCTTCGAAGTACGAAAACCCAAGGAAAACGCCGTCATCACAGAAATCGACGGGGTGATCAGTTTTGGGAAGGACACCAAGGGCAAGCGTAAGGTCACCGTGACTCCCGATGTCGGTGACCCCAGGGATTACCTTATTCCCAAGGGCAAGCACATCAGTGTCCATGAAGGCGACTATGTCCGGGCAGGCGAGCCCCTCATGGACGGCTCTCCCAATCCTCACGATATCTTGAATGTCCTCGGAGAAAAGGAGGTCGCCAAGTATCTCGTGGATGAAGTGCAGCAGGTCTATCGCCTGCAGGGCGTCAAGATCAACGACAAGCATATCGAAGTCATCGTGCGGCAGATGTTGAAGCGCGTTCGCATCACGGATCCCGGCGATTCCGAATTCCTGATGGGCGAGCATGTGGAAAAGCAGCTGTTCGAAGAAATCAATGCCGCCCTCATCGCCGAAGAAAAGCGCCCCGCTGCTGCGGAGCCCCTGCTGCTGGGGATCACCAAGGCGTCCTTGAGCACTCAGAGCTTCATTTCCGCGGCTTCCTTTCAGGAAACGACTAAGGTGTTGACGGATGCCGCCACTGCTGGCAAAGTGGACAACTTGCTTGGACTCAAGGAAAACGTCATCATGGGACGCCTTATTCCTGCCGGAACGGGGATGCGGAACTATCGCGAGGTACGCAAATAGGGGGCGTCACCGGCAGGGACCCGTCTTTCATCTATAAAAGAGCTTGACAAGGAAAGTCCCCATTTTGTAAATAGAGGAGATTTGGAAGCCAAGACAATTGGCCTTTTGCGAAGGATTTCCGAAAAGAGCGGAGTAAAAGAGAAATGCCCACTATCAACCAGTTGGTGCGAAAAGGCAGAGAAGAGATCAAGAAGAAGTCCACCACACCGGCTCTTCAAAACTGCCCCCAGAAGCGCGGAGTGTGTGTGCGTGTCTACACCACCACCCCTAAAAAGCCTAATTCGGCATTGCGAAAGATCGCCCGTGTTCGCTTGACCAACGGCATCGAGGTCACTTCATATATTCCCGGCATCGGGCACAACCTGCAGGAGCACTCGGTCGTCCTGATTCGAGGGGGCCGCGTCAAGGATTTACCCGGTGTACGTTATCATATCATTCGTGGGACCTTGGACGCTCTCGGGGTGGCAAACCGCAAGCAGGGACGTTCCAAATACGGCGCCAAGAAACCGAAATAGTGCAGCACAAGGTTAACTCTGGGGCCATGACACGGATCGAGCCGTCATGGCCTCTCTTTTCTCCTGATTAATTTAAAACGGTCGAGGAAGCGGATGCCTAGAAGAAGAGAAGTTGCAAAGCGATATGTCTTGCCGGATCCAAAATACAACAGCAAGCTGGCGGCAAAGTTCATCAACAATGTGATGCGTCGGGGCAAAAAGAGTGTTGCGGAGAATATCTTCTACGGAGCACTGGATCTCATCGAGCAGAGGTCCAAGCAGGATCCGTTGGAAATGTTCAACAAGGCCCTCGACAATATCCGGCCCATCATCGAGGTCAAGTCGAGACGCGTCGGCGGCGCCACGTACCAGGTTCCTGTAGAGGTGCGCCACGAAAGGCGTGATGCCTTGGCCATGCGCTGGCTCATCAATTATGCCAACCAGCGCTCGGAAAAAACCATGGTCCAAAGGCTTGCAGGCGAGCTGCAGGATGCGGCCCAGGGTCGAGGCGCATCGGTCAAGAAAAGGGAAGATACACATCGCATGGCGGAAGCCAACAAGGCATTTGCTCACTACAGGTGGTAACCTCCCGGACCGGATTCCATCATCTGGAGGAAGGTGTTGTTGCGAGCTCAGTGAAGCAGTCGGAAATCAGGGCTTCTTCGCTATTCCCCTCGCAATGACCTTGTGTGCAGTCAAGGAAAAACGCAAAAGGCAACAGAAAGATTTCAGGGCCGTCGGTGGGCGGATCGCTGGATCTGCAATGCACGGTTTATTCAATATCGGCGAGGAGGAAATACGATGGCGAAGAAGAAGTTTGAGCGGACGAAGCCACACGTGAATGTGGGGACGATTGGGCACATCGACCATGGCAAGACGACACTGACGGCGGCCATCACGAAGCAGTTGGCCAAGCGCGGCAAGGCCGACTTCGTTCCGTTCGATCAGATCGACAAGGCTCCCGAAGAGCGCGAGCGCGGCATCACCATCGCCACGGCGCACGTGGAATACGAGACGGAAAAGCGGCACTACGCCCATGTGGATTGCCCGGGTCACGCCGACTATATCAAGAACATGATCACCGGTGCGGCGCAGATGGACGGCGCCATCCTGGTGGTGGCCGCGGACGACGGCCCCATGCCCCAGACCCGTGAGCACATCCTGCTCTCCCGTCAGGTCGGCGTTCCCTACATCGTGGTCTTCCTGAACAAGGTGGACATGGTGGACGATCCCGAGCTCATCGAGCTCGTGGAGCTCGAGATGCGCGAGCTTCTCTCCAAGTATGGGTTCCCCGGCGACGACGTTCCCATCGTGAAGGGCTCCGCCCTGAAGGCCCTGGAAGCCGAAGATCCCGAGGATCCCAACGCCAAGTGCGTTTTTGAGCTCATGGAGGCCATCGACGCCTACGTTCCCGATCCGGTGCGCGACATCGACAAGCCTTTCCTCATGCCCGTGGAAGACGTCTTTTCCATCAGCGGCCGCGGGACCGTCGTGACGGGCCGTGTGGAGCGCGGAATCATCAAGGTGGGCGAGGAAATCGAGATCGTGGGCTTCAAGCCGACCTTCAAGACGGTCTGCACGGGCGTGGAAATGTTCCGCAAGACCCTGGATCAGGGGCAGGCCGGCGACAACGTGGGCGTGCTCATGCGCGGCACCAAGCGCGATGAAGTCGAGCGCGGGCAGGTGGTGGCCAAGCCCGGCAGCATCACGCCGCACACGAAATTCAAAGCCGAAGTCTACGTCCTCAAGAAGGAAGAAGGCGGACGCCATACGCCCTTCTTCCCCGGCTATCGGCCCCAGTTTTATTTCCGCACGACGGACGTGACCGGCATCATGACCCTTCCCGAAGGCGTCGAAATGGTCATGCCCGGTGACAACATCAGCACGGAAGTCGCGCTGATCACTCCCGTCGCCCTGGAAAAGGAGCTCCGCTTCGCCATCCGCGAAGGGGGGCGCACCGTCGGGGCAGGGGTTATCACTGAAATCATCGAGTAGTTGAACGCAGTGGCCTATCGACCGGGGTGTCTTTGAGCACTCCGGTCGCATCATTTGCATAGGAACGAAAAAATTATGATGACGAATCAAAGAATTCGCATCCGCTTGAAGGCATACGATCACAAATTGCTGGACCAGTCGACGAACGAGATCGTCATGACTGCCAAAAAGACTGGCGCGCGGGTGGCCGGACCGATTCCTCTTCCCACGAAGATTCATAAGTACACGGTTCTGCGCTCACCCCACGTGGATAAAAAGTCCCGTGAGCAATTTGAAATTCGCGTCCATAAAAGACTCATCGATATCCTGGAACCGACACAGCAGACCGTGGATTCACTGATGAAGCTGGATCTCTCTGCGGGAGTCGACGTAGAGATCAAGCTCTAGCACTTCAAGCGGGCGGTTTTTACCGAAAGAGAGCAAGCCAACATGATCAAAGCCATTATTGGACGCAAGCTGGAAATGATGCAGGTTTTCGCCGAGGACGGGACCAACATTCCCGTGACATTGCTGGAAGTCGGCCCTTGCACGGTTTCTCAAATCAAGACGCCGGAGCGGGACGGCTACTCAGCACTGCAAATTGCCTTCGGAACCTGTAAACCGAAACACATCAACAAGCCCCTGAAAGGCCACCTGGACAAGGCCGGCAAAGGCTACTTCCAGGTCCTGCGCGAGGTTCGCGTCGAGGATCCCGGTCAGTTCCAACTGGGTCAGGAAATCACCGTCGACAGCTTCCAGATTGGGGAGCGCATCGACGTCATCGGCACGAGCAAGGGCAAGGGCTATGCGGGGACCATCAAACGATGGGGGTTTCAGCGCGGTCCCGACGGGCATGGCTCCAAGAATGTGAGAGAGCCCGGTTCGACGGGTAATGCCACCTATCCGGGCCGCGTCATCAAAGGCAAGAAGATGCCCGGCCAAAAGGGCAACAAGCGCATTACCACCATGGGCCTTAAGATCGTTGACGTACGCCCCGAAGACAACCTGCTCCTCGTCAAGGGGGCGATTCCCGGCTCCAGGAATGGAATCGTATTTATCCGGAAAACCAACCGGGTCTAGTGCGAATACGGCGGAATGGACCGGAAAGAATTTGAGGATCACCATGCCAACAGTGGATGTTTACAATACCAATCGTGATGTAGTAGGACAGCTTGACCTGAACGATAGCATTTTTGCGGTCGCGGTGAAGCCCCATGTCATGCATGAGGTGGTACTTTACCAACTGGCCAAGCGTCGTGCCGGAACGGCAAAGGTCAAGGGGCGCAGTGAAGTGCGGGGCGGAGGCAAAAAGCCCTGGCGTCAGAAGGGCACTGGACGCGCGCGCGCGGGGACAAGTCGTTCTCCCGTCTGGCGCGGTGGTGGGACCATTCACGGGCCGCAGCCGCGTTCCTACGAAATGAAGGTCCCCAAGAAAGTCCGTAAGCTCGCCGTGAAAATGGCCCTTACGCAAAAGCTTCTGGATCGCGAATTCACGGTGCTCGACCAGTTTCAAATGCAGTCCATCAAGACCAAGGATTTCGCCGCTCTGTTGAACCGTTTCGAGCTTGGCAAAACCCTGGTTGTGATCGCTCAACCCGACGAAATCGTCGAAAAATCAGCACGCAACATTCCCAATGTGAAGGTTTTGCGATCTGAAGGCTTGAACGTTTACGACTTGCTCAACTACCACAACCTTCTCGTCACTCGGGAAACAGTTGGAAGAATAGAGGAGTCATTTGCATCATGAACCCCAAATCGTATGAGATACTCAAACGACCTCTGGTGACCGAGAAAAGCACGGCGGAAAAGGAAGATCACAACAAGCTTCTTTTCGAGGTGGATCGACGGGCCAACAAGATCGAAATCAAAGAGGCTGTGGAAAAGATTTTCAAAGTCGATGTGCTGGATGTCACCACCATGAACATGAAAGGCAAGAGAAAGCGCGTGGGCCGTTTCTTCACGAAGCGCCCCGACTGGAAGAAGGCATTGGTGACCATCAAATCCGGCCAGCGCGTTGAATTCTTCGAAGGTGTCTAAGTTAGAGAGGGTTATCCATGGGCATTAGAAAAGTGAATCCGACCTCCCCCGGTCGTCGGTTCCAGACGCATGCCACGTTTGACGAAATTACACGCACAGCCCCGGAAAAGAGCCTGTTGCAGCCTCTCAATAAATCGGGCGGCCGCAACAACCAGGGCCGTGTGACGGCTTGGCAGAGGGGCGGCGGACACAAGCGTCAATATCGCATCGTTGACTTCAAACGAAACAAGGAAAATATACCCGCCAAGGTCGCAAGCGTTGAGTACGATCCCAATCGATCGGCACACATCGCTCTCCTGCACTATGTCGACGGCGAAAAGCGCTACATCCTTGCTCCCGTGGGGCTCACCGTGGGCGACACCGTCCTCACGGGACCCGAGGCGGACATCAAACCGGGCAATTGTCTGCGCCTTGTAAATATTCCCCTCGGCACCGTCTTGCACAATGTGGAGCTGAAACCCGGCAAGGGCGGGCAGCTTGCTCGATCTGCAGGCTCCAGCACGCAGCTCATCGCCAAGGAAGGCAAGTATGCCATCCTTCGCCTGCCCTCCACCGAAATGCGCATGGTGCCCCTGGAATGCAAAGCCAGCATCGGCCAGGTGGGCAATATCGAGCACGAGAACCTCTCCCTTGGCAAGGCGGGACGCAAACGCTGGCAGGGGAAACGGCCCCATGTACGTGGTGTGGCCATGAACCCCGTCGATCACCCCATGGGCGGTGGTGAAGGACGAAGCTCTGGCGGTCGCCATCCCTGTACACCCTGGGGGGTACCCACCAAAGGCTATCGCACCCGGAAATCCAAGCAGAGTGATAAGCTGATCGTTCGTCGCCGCAAATAGTCAGTCAGGCGTTGATGGCTCATAGCTCATAGCCGATGGCTCAGTCCTGGCACCTGATCCGGCCGCTTCGATACTGCAATGCTATGACCCTGAACGGATATTTGAACCATGCGCTATGAGCCATGAGCTTGAAGGAGTTAGAAATGCCTCGATCTTTAAAAAAGGGACCATTTGTCGATGGTCATTTGTCGGACAAAGTTTTCAAGGCCAAAGACACAGGCGATCGCAAGGTGATTAAGACCTGGTCGAGGAGATCCACCATTCTGCCTGAGTTTGTCGGAGTCACCCTTGCTGTGCACAACGGCAAGAAGTTCATTCCCGTTTTCATTTCAGAAAATATGGTGGGACACAAACTGGGGGAATTCGCTCCAACCCGGACCTTTTACGGCCATGCCGGAGACAAGAAGTCTAAAGTGAAAGGGAAGAAGTAATGGAAGTGAGAGCCGTAAGCAAATACTTGCGTGTTTCTCCCCACAAGGCACGCCTCGTGGCCGATCTGGTGCGTGGCAAGGACGTGGGGGATGCCTTGACGATTCTCAAGTATTCGCCTAAGAAGAGCTGTCGTCTGATCAACAAGACCCTGCGTTCCGCCGTGGCCAACGCCGAGAACACCAAAACCATGGATGTGGACAACCTCTTCATCAAGACGATCACCGTTGATGAGGGGCCACGCCTGAAGCGCTTTCGCCCGAGAGCCATGGGGCGTGCCACGAGAATCCTTAAAGGAAGCAGTCACATCACGGTCGTATTGTCTGAAAGATAGGACTTTCAGCATACGGTCGTGTGCTCCCCCGGCCGAAGCAAGGCCCAAGGGGCGTGATATGAGAGACAACAGGCATACGATGAGACCGTCGTCCTCACACACAATGGAAATAGAGAGAGACGACCAGCCATAAGGCGCGGAGGTGGAGTTTGGGACAAAAGGTACATCCGACGGGATTTCGTCTGGGCGTGATCAAAACTTGGGATTCCAAGTGGTTCGCTACCAAAGACTATTCCAAGCTGGTTTATGAAGACCGCATGATCCGTGATTACATCAAGACCCGTCTGTTCCACGCAGGTATTGCCAAAGTGGAGATCGAGCGGGCGGCCAACAAGGTCAAAATTCGCATTTTCACTGCGAGACCCGGTATCGTCATCGGCAAGAAGGGGTCCGAAATCGAAGCATTGCGGCGAGACCTCGAGAAGAAGTTCAAGAGGGAAATTCTCATTGACATCCAGGAGGTGCGGCGGCCCGAACTGGATGCCACCCTGGTGGGTGAGAATATTGCGCTGCAGCTCGTTCGCCGCGTCGCATTTCGTCGCGCCATGAAGCGCGCCGTGACGGCTGCTCTCAAGTTCGGAGCCAAGGGCGTCCGGGTTGCCTCATCGGGAAGGCTTGGCGGCGCAGAAATGGCTCGTCGCGAATGGTATCGTGAAGGCAGGGTTCCCCTCCATACACTGCGAGCCGATATCGACTACGGCACGGCCCTCGCCAAGACGACTTACGGCATCATCGGAGTGAAAGTGTGGATTTTCAAGGGTGAGGTTCTCCCCTGATTGCGTCTTCCGGCGGGATAGCTCATCGCTCATAGCTTGTAGTTCAGGACCACCGGAAATGGGCTACAGCGTAAGACACCGGTATACACGACTATCAGCCATGAGCCGTGGGCTATCAGCCATGAGCTCCAAAGCGACAGCGTCCGAACGGTGACGAACAGGAGAAGTTTCAATGTTAGCACCAAAACGAGTCAAATTCAGAAAGCAGCAAAAGGGTCGCATGACCGGCACCGCATTTCGCGGGAGCGACCTCAGCTTCGGGGATTTCGGCCTCAAGGCATTGGGGTGTGGTTACCTGACTTCCAGGCAGATTGAAGCCGCACGTATCGCCATCACCCGGCATGTGAAGCGTGGCGGCAAGGTTTGGATCCGCATTTTTCCCGACAAGCCCTTCACCAAAAAGCCTGCTGAAACGCGTATGGGCAAAGGGAAAGGTTCCCCTGAGGGATGGGTGGCCGTCATCAAGCCGGGCCGCATCCTTTATGAGATCAAAGGCGTTCCCGAGTCGGTAGCCAGAGAGGCCCTTGGTTTGGCATCTCACAAGCTCCCCCTTCCCCTGCGTTTCGTATCAAGACAGGATGTACTATGAAAGCCAGCTCTTTACGCGATATGACCAGAGACGAGCTCCTCCAGAAGCTGTCCCAGCTTCGAGAGGCGCTTTTTAATCTAAAATTTCAGCATGTCACCGGGCAGCTGGAAAATACCGCTCAACTCCCCAAGACCCGCAAGGACATCGCACAGATCCTTACGGTCTTGCGAGAGATGGAACAGAAACCTGCGGCATGAGGGCACGATCTATGGAAGAGCAGAAGTCAGCGAAAAAGACGCGCGTCGGCATGGTGACAAGCAACAAGATGGACAAAACCGTTGTGGTTTCGGTAGACCGCCTGATCCATCATCAGAAGTATCGTAAATTTATTCGCCGCCAAAACAAGTTCAAAGCCCACGATGCACTCAACGCATGTCAGATCGGCGATCGAGTACTCATCGAGGAAAGCCGCCCTCTCAGCAAGGACAAACGCTGGGTCGTGGTGAAGATTTTGGAAAAAGCGGCTCTCTAGCCCCTGCGCTGCGTCACTCCCCCGCGACAATGGGGCGGTTTTGACAGCAATGCAAAAACGGAGTAAACCATGATTCAAACCGAAACTCAACTCAACGCCGCCGACAATTCCGGTGCCAAGCGTCTCTACTGCATCAAGGTACTTGGGGGAACCCGGAGGCGCTACGCCACGCTGGGAGACATTATCGTGGTTTCTGTCCAGGAAGCCATTCCCAATGCCAAGGTCAAGAAAGGCGATGTGCTGAAGGCCGTCGTCGTTCGTACCAAGAAGGAAGTGCGGCGGCCCGATGGCTCCTATATCAAATTCGACGACAATTCGGCTGTCCTCATCAACGCAGCCAAAGAGCCCATTGGAACACGCATTTTTGGACCGGTGGCGAGGGAATTGCGCGCCAAACAATTTATGAAAATCATCTCCCTCGCTCCCGAAGTGCTTTAGTGGGTATAAGGAAACTGGACCAATGGAAGTTCAGAAAAAATTTCATATCAAGAAGAACGATACGGTTATGGTGATTGCCGGCAAAGACAAGGGAAAGAGCGGCAAGGTGCTGCGACTCGTTCCCAAGAAGAACCGGGCCATTGTGGAAAAGCTCAACATGGTGAAACGCCACATGCGTCCTGGTGCTCAGAGCCGGCAGGGGGGAATCCTTGAGAAGGAAGCTCCCATCGAGATTTCCAATCTCATGTTGGTGTGCTCCAAATGTACCGATCCGACCCGAGTGGGCTATAAAATACTCGATGACAACCGCAAGGTTCGTTATTGCAAGAAATGCAAAGAAGTCATCGACTAGAGACGTCCATGGCAAGGGTTTAGGAGTGGAGGCAATTCATGGCAAGAATGCAGGAAATTTATGAGAGCGAGATTATCCCGAAGCTGCAGGAAAAATTTCGCTACAAGAGCCCGATGCAGATCCCCAAAATGACCAAGATCATTCTCAACATGGGGCTGGGCGAGGCAATTCAGAACATCAAGATTCTGGATTCGGCAACACAGGAGCTTGCACAGATCGCAGGCCAGAAGCCCGTCATCACACGCGCACGTCAGAGCATCGCCGCTTTCAAGCTGCGTAAAGGGATGCCCATTGGCTGCATGGTGACGCTGCGTGGTGACCGTATGTATGAGTTCTTCGACAAGATGGTCAATGTCGCGCTTCCTCGAGTCCGAGACTTCCGGGGGATCTCATCCAAGGCTCTCGATGGCCGCGGAAACTATACTCTCGGCATCAAGGAGCACATCATTTTTCCGGAAATCGATTATGACAAGATTGACAAAATCAAAGGCATGAACATCACCATCGTTACCAACGCTCAAACGGATGACGAGGCGCGTACACTCCTCGATCTGATGGGCATGCCTTTCAAGCGCTAAACGGGAGATGAAGGAGGCAACATTGGCTAAGAAGTCACTCATCGCAAAATCGAAGCGCACGCCGAAATTCAAGGTCAGAACATACAATCGCTGTCCCATCTGTGGACGTCCCAGAGGGTACATCCGCCAGTTTGGCATTTGCCGCATCTGCTTTCGCAAGATGTCCCTGAAGGGTGAGCTTCCAGGCGTGATCAAATCCAGCTGGTAGGCAGGCGCATCTATCAAGGAGCGAGTTTTATGGTCGTATCGGATACAATTGCCGATTTCTTGAATCGCATCAAGAATGGTCAGAAGGCGCGGTTTGACAAGGTGGACATTCCTGCCTCCCGCATGAAAGCCAGTCTAGCCCGTATTCTCAAGGAAGAAGGCTACATCAAGAATTACAAGCTCATTCGCGACGACTTGCAGGGTATCCTGCGAGTCCAGCTGAAATACGGTGAGGGTCGTGAAGGGGTCATCGCCGGCGTCAAGCGCGTCAGCAGGCCCGGTCGCCGCGTGTATGTGGGACATGGAGAGATCCCCAGGGTCATGAACGGCCTGGGCATCAATATCATATCCACCTCCAAGGGCGTCATGACGGATCGCCAGGCACGCAAGGAGCGCATCGGCGGCGAGCTTCTCTGTTCTGTATGGTAGCCGATTCCGCCCCCTCCCCCTCTTGAGCGGGAGCATATTTCGTAAGATCGTGTAGGCGTAAAGGAGCACAGTCATGTCACGTGTGGGAAAATTGCCCATCAAAGTCCCTCAGGGCGTCAAGGTTTCCATGGACGGGCCTGTTTTGACGGTTAAAGGCCCCAAGGGCACTTTGGCACGCCAGTTGCCTGATACATTGGATATCAATTTAGAGTCGGATGCGATCCTGGTGCAGCGCAGGGACGACAGCATCCAGTCCCGGTCTCTTCACGGCCTGGTGCGGGCTTTGGTCCATAACATGGTCAAGGGAGTCAGTGAAGGCTTCAAGAGATCTCTCGAGATCCAGGGCACCGGCTACCGTGCAGAAGCGCAGCAGAACGTTTTGAACCTGAATCTTGGTTATTCTCACCCGGTGAATTTTGCCCTTCCGCAGGGAATCACCGCCTCTGTCGAACGTACAAACATCATTCACCTGGAAGGCATTGACATGGAGCTCCTGGGCCAGACTGCGGCGCGCATCCGTGCCATTCGTCCCGTCGAGCCTTACAAGGGGAAAGGTGTCCGCTACGCGGGTGAGCATATCCTGCGCAAAGCCGGGAAAACCGGTTCCAAGAAGTAAGTACTATGGGGAGAAGCACAAATGCCATTTAAAACGAATCCACGAGAGGTTGCACGCCTCAAGCGCAAAAAGCGTATCCGCAAGAACATCACGGGAACAGGGGAACGGCCGCGCCTTTCCATTTTCCGCAGTGACAAGCACATATACGCGCAGATCGTCGACGACGTACAGGGCATCACGCTGGTCGCGACCTCCACTCTCTCATCGGAGTACAAGGAAGGCGAAATGGCTGCCGGCAAAGTCGGTGCAGCCAAGCGGGTGGGTGAGCTCATCGCCCGGAAGGCCCTTGAGAAGGGCATTGCCAAGGTCGTTTTCGATCGGAACGGCTTCATTTACCACGGTCGGGTTCAAGCGCTCGCAGATGCGGCCCGTGAGGCGGGTTTAGATTTTTAAATACAGGTTTTACATCCAACGGAGGCAAATAAATTGATAGCTGCGGAATCGAGCCAACTGCAATTGATCGACAAAGTGGTCCATATCAGCCGTGTGGCAAAAGTCGTTAAGGGTGGACGCCGCTTTTCCTTTAGTGCCATTGTGGTGGTCGGTGACGGTAATGGCCGTGTGGGATTCAGCCTCGGCAAAGCCAACGAAGTCCCTGAAGCCATTCGCAAAGGCATGGAATCAGCCAAACGGAGCATGTTTGATGTTCCCCTTATTGAGGGCGGGACCATCCCCCATGAAATTCTGGGGTGCTTCGGTGCCGCGTCCGTTGTCCTGAAACCGGCTTCTCCCGGTACGGGTGTCATTGCAGGGGGTGCGGTCCGCGCCATCATGGAAGCTGCCGGTATCCATAACATCTTGACCAAGTGCATCGGCTCCCGTAATCCCCACAACGTCGTCAAGGCGACCCTAGAGGGGTTGAAGCGTCTTCGCAGCATCGAGGCCGTATCCAAAATTCGTGGCATCGATGCTCAGGAGATGCGAGCATAAGGTCCTCTTCACCTGTCAAAGGAACTGAACATGGCAAAGCCCATACAAGTGAAACTGGTCCGAAGCCCCATAGGCCGCCCGGAAAAATACCGGATCATCCTGAAGGCTCTCGGGCTCACCAGACTCAATAAGACGGTTGATCTTTACAGCACTCCAACCATCGTTGGCGCCATTCGCAAAGTGATTCATCTCGTCGAGGTGACCGAGCGATAGCTCCTTAAATTTATTTTGATCACACAGATAGAACAGGTGTTTCCATGAGACTTGACGATTTGGCTCCCGCTCCAGGAGCAAAGAAGACCAAAAAGCGCATCGGCCGTGGTCCGGGCTCCGGCCTTGGCAAGACTGCCGCTCGTGGCTCCAAGGGCCAGAATGCCCGTTCCGGCGGAGGCACTCCTCCATGGTTCGAGGGCGGGCAGATGCCGCTTCAGCGTCGCATTCCCAAACGCGGCTTCAAAAACCCCTTCAAAAAGCAGTTTGCAGTGGTCAATGTGGGGGACCTCCAGGTTTTTGAGAGTGGCACCGAAGTTGCCCTTCACGACTTTTTCGAAGCCGGCCTGGTCAAAAAGCTCTTTGATGGCATCAAATTATTGGGTGATGGTGAAGTCAATTCCCCCTTGACCGTTCATGTACATAAAGCCAGTGCTGCAGCTGTCCAAAAGATTGAAGCAGCCGGTGGCCGAGTCGAATTGATCGTTCCTCAAAAAAGGAATTAAAGGGTGATTACAGGGTTTCAGAATATCGGTAGAATTCCTGAGCTCAAACGCAGGATTGGGATGACCCTTCTCCTTCTTGCCGTTTACCGCATTGGCGCCCATATTCCGACTCCGGGCATCAACAATGAGGCTTTGGCCGCATTCTTTCGGGCAGCCCAGGGAACCCTCCTGGGACTGTTCGATATGTTTTCCGGCGGCGCTCTAAGCCAGCTTTCGGTTTTTGCTCTCGGGATCATGCCCTATATCAGTGCGTCCATCATTCTTCAGCTGCTCACGGTGGTCATTCCCACACTGGAACGCCTCAGCAAGGAAGGAGAGGCAGGACGCAAGAAAATCACCCAGTATACCCGCTATGGCACGGTCGTTCTCGCCATCATCCAGGGATTCGGTATCGCCTTCGGCCTGGAGGGAATGTCGGGTCCCGGCGGTGAAATGGTCGTCCTGTTTCCAGGATGGGGCTTCCGGATCACAACCGTCATCACCCTCACCGCGGGAACCGCTTTTATCATGTGGCTCGGTGAACAGATCACCGAGCACGGCATTGGCAACGGGATTTCTCTCATCATCTATGCAGGCATCGTGGCCGGCCTGCCCAACGCTCTCATCAACACCCTGCGGTTGACCAAGACCGGTGAAATGAGCATTTTTCTCACTTTGATCCTCCTGATTTTCATGGTCGCGGTGGTGGGTGTCATCATTTTCGCCGAACGGGGACAACGCCGGATTCCCGTGCAATACGCCAAACGAGTTGTGGGGAGGCGCATCTATGGTGGGCAGAACACGCACATCCCGCTCAAGATCAACACGGCCGGGGTCATTCCGCCCATCTTTGCTTCTTCCATCATCATGTTTCCTGCCACGGTAGCGAACTTCATCCACGTGCCCTGGGTGCAGTCCGTGGCCAAGAGCCTCACACCGGGCCATTGGCTTTATTCCGTCATGTACGTGGCATTCATCGTCTTCTTCTGCTTTTTTTACACAGCCATCGTCTTCAACCCGGTGGACGTGGCCGACAACATGAAGAAATACGGTGGCTTCATTCCGGGAATCCGCCCCGGCAGGCCCACGGCGGATTACATCGACAAGGTTTTGAGCCGCATCACTTTGGGCGGTGCGATTTACATTTCGGCAGTATGCGTTCTGCCGACGATCCTCATCCAGCGGTTCAATGTGCCGTTCTATTTCGGCGGTACGGCGCTCCTCATCGTTATCGGGGTAGCCATGGATACGCTGGGCCAGATCGAGGCGCATATGCTTTCACGTCACTACGAGGGCTTTCTCAAGCAGGGACGTGTTCGCGGACGCCGTTGAGAGGTCCATAGGCTGGGAAAAAGCCGCAAGCAGGGTATCGGTATTCGCTCCATCATGGCCAGCAGTGAAATCTCATATAACGGATGATCAGTCCAACAAGCAGGGAGGAGAGGAAAAATGAACATTATTTTGTTAGGACCCCCGGGAGCCGGCAAGGGAACACAGGCAAAGCGTCTCATCGACAAGTACGGTATCCCCCAGATTTCCACAGGTGACATGTTGCGCGCAGCGTTGAAGGAAGGTACCCCCCTTGGGCTCGAAGCCAAGAAATACATGGATCAGGGAGCCCTTGTGCCCGACTCCGTGGTCATCGGGCTCGTGAAAGAGCGCATCCAGAAACCCGACTGCGCGAAGGGATACATGCTCGACGGATTCCCCCGCAACGTCAGCCAGGCCGAAGCCCTGGACAACATGCTCAAGGATCTGTCCCAGAAGATTGACGATGTGATTTGTGTCGAAGTTCCCAGCGGCGAGCTTCTCGGTCGCCTGACCGGTCGACGCACCTGTCGTGCCTGCGGAGCCGGCTTTCACGTTCTCTTCGATCCTCCCAAGAAGGAAGGCGTTTGTGACAAGTGCAACGGCGAGCTCTACCAGAGGGATGACGACAATGAAGCGACCGTTTCGTCACGTCTGAAGGTCTATGATGAGCAGACCAAGCCTCTCATCGATTATTACGAGAAGCAAAGCAAGTTGCGCCGCATCAACGGCGTCGGCAGCATGGCCGAGATTTTCGATCGCATTACCGCCGTTCTCGGCTAGAGGGTTTTTCGTTGATCACACTTCGTTCTCAACGTGAGATAGAAAAAATACGTAAAGCATCCCTCATCGTAGCGGAAGTTTTGCTGAAGCTGAAAGAGCACGTTCTACCGGGTGTTACGACATTCGAATTGAACCAGATCAGTGAGGACCTGGCCCGTAAGCATAAGGCCAGGCCCGCTTTCAAGGGATACCAGGGGTATCCCTTTGCATTGTGCACCTCGGTCAATGAAGAAGTTGTACACGGCATGCCTTCCAGGAAGCGCCATCTTCAGGAAGGCGACATCATCAGCATCGATTTCGGTGTGGTTTTCGATAATTATTTCGGGGATTCGGCCATCACGGTTCCGGTGGGCCGGATCTCCGAAGAAGCTCAGCTTCTGTGCACAGCCACGGAAGAGTCGTTGCACGCGGGCATCAGTCAGGTCGTGGTGGGAAACCGCCTCTCTGATATTTCGCATGCCATCCAGTCTTATGTCGAATCCCGGGGGTATTCGGTGGTAAGGGAATTTGTGGGGCACGGCATCGGTCAGCACCTTCATGAAAGCCCCCAGATTCCCAATTACGGTCCTCCTGGCCGCGGGGTTAAACTTAAGGCTGGAATGGTTTTCGCCATCGAGCCCATGATCAATCTGGGACGACCCGAGGTCGAGATCCTCAAGGACAAGTGGACGGCTGTGACGGTGGACCGAAAAATTTCTGCACATTTCGAGCATACTGTCGCGGTTACGGACAATGGACCTGATATCTTGAGCCACCTGTAAAGATTTTGTTTACAAGATCAAATTAAGGGGATATATTCCCAAATTTCCGAACACTAAAAAGCACATTGCAAGGAGATGATGAAAGGCATGGCTAAAGAGGACTCTATAGAAGTGGAAGGCACCGTTGTCGAAACCCTTCCCAATGCCATGTTTCGCGTGGAGTTGCCGAACGGTCATCGGATACTGGCCCACATCTCCGGCAAGATGCGGATGCATTTCATCCGCATTCTTCCAGGAGACAAGGTGACGGTAGAGCTCTCCCCCTATGACCTCAACCGAGGCCGCATCACGTATCGATCCAAATCCTAGCGCCTCTTTGCGGTGTCTTGTAGAAGGGAGTCGTTGGCATGAAAGTCCGAGCATCAGTTAAGCGTATTTGCCGTAAGTGCAAGATCATACGCCGTCATGGCACAGTACGCGTTATTTGTGAAAACCCCAGGCATAAGCAGAGACAAGGGTAAGGGGAGGAACGGGCATTGGCACGAATTGCAGGGATTGACTTACCCAAGAACAAGCGGATTGAGATTGCTCTGACCTATATCTATGGAATCGGGCGATCCACTTCACAGAAGATTCTCAACCAGGCAAACATTCCTTGGGATACGAAGAGCGACGACCTGGATGACAATCAGGTCAATACGATCCGACAGATCATCGATTCGCAGTTGAAGGTCGAGGGGGATCTGCGCACAGAAGTGTCCATGAATATCAAGCGATTGATGGATCTCGGCTGTTACCGGGGCTTGAGGCATCGCCGCGGGTTACCCGTTCATGGCCAGCGCACGCACACCAACGCGCGCACCCGCAAAGGACCGCGACGCTCCGTCATGGGCAAGCGCAAGAAATAATCTGGAGGCATTATGGCAAGGGAAAAGGGCGTCTCGCGCAAGAAAAAAGAGCGCAAAAACATCTTGAACGGTGTGGCTCACATCCGTTCCACTTTCAACAACACCATTGTCACCATCACGGATATGAGCGGAAACGCCATTTCGTGGTCCAGCGCCGGCAGCCAGGGCTTCAAGGGGTCACGGAAAAGCACGCCGTTTGCTGCGCAGATTGCTGCGGAGATAGCCGGAAAAAAAGCCATGGAGCATGGGCTCCAGAACCTCGAAGTGTATGTCAAGGGTCCCGGCTCAGGTCGTGAAGCTGCTCTTCGTGCTCTTCAGGCAACAGGCTTCACCATCACGGTCATCAAAGATGTGACTCCGATCCCCCACAACGGCTGTCGCCCTCCCAAGCGGCGCCGCGTTTAATGGAGTCCATCGAATATTATAGGTTTGTCATGCTCATTCAATAGGAGAAGAGGAGGAATCAACCTTGGCTCGCTATACGGGTTCAGTCTGCCGGCTCTGCCGCCGCGAAACCATGAAGCTCTACTTGAAAGGCGATCGTTGCTATTCGGACAAGTGCGCCGTAGAGCGTCGCAACTACCCCCCCGGACAACATGGACAAGGCCGTAGCAAATTTTCAGATTACGGGTTGCAGTTGCGTGAGAAGCAGAAGATTAAACGCATGTATGGCCTTGTAGAAAAGCAATTCAAAACCTACTTCAAGCATGCGGATCGGCAGAAAGGTGTGACCGGCACCAACTTCCTCATCCTCCTCGAGCGTCGTCTGGACAATGCCGTTTACCGCATGGGCTTTGCCGACTCTCGCGCCCAGGCCCGCCAAGTAGTTCGTCACAATCATATCCTTGTCAACGGGAAGAAGGTGAACATTCCCTCTCACCTCCTGCGCCCGGGGGATGTTGTCAGCATCACCGAAGGCAGCCGTCAGATGGCTTCCATCAATGATGCACTCGAGGCGCTCCCCCGTCGTGGACTCTCTCCCTGGCTGGAGTTGGATAAGGCCAAGTATCAGGGCATTTTCAAAACGATTCCAACCCGGGAAGAGATGAACCTCCCCGTACAAGAACAGCTGGTTGTAGAATTCTATTCTAAATAAGGTGAGGAGCTCCTCACGACCCTATGCCGGATATAGAGCTCTGCCGCGCGGTTGACTCCGTATCCGGTTTTTCCCTTTCCCCCCTGGAAAGGGGACCCCTGGTGAGATCTCTTGATGAGGAAACATTATGCAAAGGAACTGGCGCGAACTGATTAAACCCAAGCGCTTGGAAATTGAGACAAATGAACGTCCAGATACCTACGGGAAGTTTGTTTGCGAGCCTTTGGAACGAGGCTTCGGAATCACGCTGGGGAATGCCCTTCGAAGGGTGCTTTTGTCCTCGCTGCAAGGTTCGGCCATCACCAGTGTCAAAATAGATGGCGTGTTACACGAGTTTTCAACGATCCCCGGGGTTTTGGAAGACGTCACGGATGTTATTCTGAATCTGAAGGAAGTTCGGTTCAAGATGCAGACAGAGGGCCCGGTCGTCCTCGTTCTGGAGAAGGATGGCGAAGGCGAAGTTGCTTCCAGGGATATCCAGGGGACATCCCTGGTGGACGTTCTCAACCCGGACCAGCACGTGTGCACCCTTGCCAAGGATGCCAGGCTCCGCATGGAGCTGACTGTCAAACAGGGCAAAGGCTACATGCCGGCCGATCGGAATGCCGACGAGAACCAGCCCATCGGAACGATTCCCATCGATGCCATCTTCTCTCCCATCCGAAAAGTCAGTTACGCTGTCACGCAGGCCCGCGTCGGTCAGATCACTGACTACGACAAGCTGACGATGGAGATCTGGACGGACGGAAGCATCAGGCCTGAAGATGCTCTGGCCTACGCTGCGAAAATCTTGAAGGATCAACTGACGATCTTCATCAACTTTGAGGAAGAGGCGGAGACGCTCGAAGAAGAGATACGCGTTGAACCGGCTTTCAATGAAAATCTCTTCCGCAGCGTGGATGAGCTCGAGCTCTCGGTTCGGTCGGCCAACTGCCTCAAAAATGCGGACATCCGGTATATTGGGGAGCTCGTTCAGAAGTCTGAATCCGAAATGCTGAAGACGAAGAATTTCGGTCGTAAATCTCTCAATGAAATCAAGGAAATCCTGAGTGAGATGGGTCTTTCCTTGGGTATTCGAGTAGAAAATTTCCCTAGCCGTGAGGAAATTGAAGGACGAAGAAAGGAACAGGAATAGCCATGCGCCACGGAGTTTCCGGTAGAAAATTGAATCGAGTGACGAGTCACCGATTGGCCATGTTCCGAAACATGGTGACTTCCCTGCTGCGGCATGAGCGTATTTACACGACGGTCCCCAAAGCGAAGGAATTGCGGCGATGGGCTGAATGGATGATCACTCTCGGGAAGCAGGGAGATCTCCACGCGAAACGCCAGGCCTTGTCACTGATCCAGGAGAAGAGCGTCGTGTACAAGCTTTTCGAGGATTTGGCCCCTCGATATCAGAGTCGCCCGGGGGGGTACACCCGCATCGTCAAGGTGGGTTTTCGCAGGGGAGATGCTTCTCCCATGTGCATCATCGAGCTGGTGTCGGATGCCAAAGCCGTTCCCAAAAAAGCCAAGCCAACAGAGGGCGCAGAGAGCAAGGCACCGGTGTCTCCACAGCCGACCGCCCCTCCCGAAGCACCTGCGGAGTAGAGCTCCTGAGGCCATCCAAAGAAATCGATTTCGACAGAAAAAAAATAACCCGCACATGCGGGTTATTTTTTTTCTATCAATTCCAGGGAGAGAGCATCCTTCAAGAAAGGCTGTCTTCCTCCTTCAGACAATAGCAGCAGCATTCTCTGCATGTGAAGCCGCTCCACATCGCCTTCGCCGCCTTGTCCAGGCAAATGTCATAGTTCTGGCAAGCAAAATTACGAACGCCCTTCCCTTCCTTGCACATCACGGGTCCTAACGAAAACCTGCTGTTTTTGTCAGCTTGACCTGATTGCCCGCGATATCCTTTCTCCTTTGCCATACGCTTCATCTCCTAGTCGAAACCGTCGAGCTCGGCTCATTCCGCCGTCCCCTACGCTCCACAGTCTATATTGTGTAATGATGGAACACCACTATCTGTTCTAATGATCCAGGCCATCCAAGGCGCACTGACAGCTCCCAATGTCGAGGCAATTCCACAGTCCATAGATTTTTCAAGAAGGAATAAGGAAGGCTCGTCCCGAACTTGAACAAGTTAAACATGCAGTCCTCTAAAATCAAATCCCTGAACCACGCCTTGCGGTATCTCCGGGCAAGCATCGCGTATCCTATTTTAACTTTGCGTTTTTCCGTTTCAAGGTGCTTTCCGCATTTCCGAAAGGCGTGTTATAAACCAAACGGTTTAGAAAGAAACCCGTAAATTCACTCCCATGCGACAGGAACCCATGACAACCCATCGTGCCAATACAATCTCCAAGAAAAACAAACCCCTTGCTTCTCTGGTGAGTCTCGGTTGCGCCAAGAACCTTGTGGACAGCGAAACCATGGTCCCCCAAATTCTGGCCCATGGATACCAGATGACGGAACACCCCACCCAGGCATCTCTCATAGTCGTGAACACCTGCGGGTTCCTGGAAAGCGCTGTGGAAGAAGCGATCCAGCATGTACTTGAAATGGGCCGCCTCAAGGAGTCCGCTTCCTGTGAGAAACTCGTGGTGACAGGGTGCATGGTCCAGCGCTACGGAAAGAAATTGCTCTCTTTGCTGCCTGAGGTCGATCTCTTTTTGGGCACATCCCATTACCATCGACTGGGAGAGATCCTCCTGGCCTCTCGAGATGGCGATTCCAAAAAACTCTGGATCTCCAGGCCCCTTTCCCTGGCAACTTCTCAGTCTCCGCGTATGCGCTCCACATCATCCTTTTCCGCTTACCTGAAGATTGCCGACGGGTGCAGCAACCACTGCACCTATTGCATGATCCCCCATCTGCGGGGGCCGTATCGGAGCCGCACGGTAGAAGACGCTTTAGAGGAAGCTTCTCTGCTGGCCGCAGAAGGGGTGAAGGAGATCAACCTCATCGCACAGGACACCACTGCCTTTGGATGGGATCGAAAGAATGAGGGGGAGCTCATTTCCCTCCTGGAATCACTCGATACCCTAGAAGGCGTGGAGTGGATTCGTCTCCTCTACGTTTATCCCGACCGCGTCACTCCCCACCTCCTCCGCACCATGGCCCAGGCGAAAAAGATTGTCCCTTATCTCGACATCCCTTTCCAGCATTGTGTTCCGCGAATTTTGAATGCCATGCGCCGTGATGGATCCCAGGTCGATGCCGAAAGGCTCATCGACGCGATGCGCCGACACATCCCGAACCTGGCCCTCCGTACTTCACTCATGGTGGGGTTCCCAGGGGAATCAGCAGGGGATTTCCGTCGACTCCTGCAATTTGTAGAAGAGACCCAATTTGACCATGTGGGTGTCTTCGCTTTTTCTCCCGAGGCGGGGACCAGGGCTGCTAAAATGCCGTTTCAGGTTCCCCAAGACATAAAGGAAGAAAGGCGCCACACCCTCCTGGAGTTGCAGCGAGGAATCTCTCGACAGCGCCTGCAAAATTTCGTGGATCGGGAATTGCCCATGCTCATCGAAGGGTTTCATCCGGAAACCAATCTCCTGTTGTCAGGTCGCCTGGCCGTACAAGCTCCCGAAGTGGATGGGTCCGTCATCATCACCGCGGGCGAGGCTGAACCGGGAGAGATTGTCCCTGCAAGAATCACCGTGGCCCATGATTACGACCTCGAGGCTGAAATACTACCGTTCTCTGGATGATTCCCTGTGCGGAGCGAAGTGCCCAGAGCGTTTTTTTGGTCGGGGCAGAGCGTCTCCAATGAACGCTAATACGACAACGAGACATTGCTCTCCCGCGTAGAGTGGGCTTTGCCCACCAACCAATGCTTTCGGCGCAGAATGGTGGGCAAGCCCACCCTATGCGGCAACTCTCGTTGTAGTACGAAGAAACCGAAGGAATGTGGAATTGGACCCACTCCCCCGCATGCCTTCCGGAGTCCTTCCAGAGACTAAAACGCTTTGACATATGGCAAAATATTCGTTATGAAGTGGCTTTTACAGGGCGATTTTGGCCTTGGGGGCGGGGGTTACAGCTTCATCTGAATCAGATACTGAACCACCAACAGTCGATATATGGATCAAGCAGGCACATAATATAGTGGACTCTTTCGTTCTGCCCGGTACTGTTTCACCCGACTCTGAAGACATCAAGCAGCGGATTTACGCTCAGATTCGCCCTGACTTGCTGCGCATCGAGGAAGAAATCCATCGCAACCTCGCTTCCAGCGTGCCGCTCATATCCGTTGTCGCCCGTCACATCATGGGAAGCGGCGGCAAGCGACTGCGTCCCCTGCTCATGATCCTTTCCGCCCGCCTTTGCGGTTATGCCGACAACCACGACGTACCGCTGGCAGTCGTTTTCGAGCTCCTTCACGCATCATCCCTGTTGCATGACGACGTGGTGGATCATGCTGAATTTCGTCGAAATCAACCCGCTGCCAATACGATCTGGGGAAATCCCAGTGTGGTTTTGGTGGGTGATTTTCTGTATTCCAAATCGATCTTAATGACTGTCGGATATGGAAGCGTTCGCATTCTCGAGGTCCTCTCATCAGCTACCACCCAAATGGCTGAAGGCGAGGTGCTCCAGTTGGTTCATTCCGACAATCTCGAAATAGGCGAAGAGGAATACCTCAAAGTCATCACACGGAAGACGGCGGTCCTCATCAGCGCAGCCTGCCAGGCGGGCGCCATCTTCGGTGGAGGGACTCCTGAACAGGAGGAGGCGCTGCGGGCCTACGGATACTATCTGGGCATCGCTTTTCAGCTCATCGACGACACCCTGGACTACACGGGAGACGTCAAGGAACTGGGCAAACCGGTCGGCAACGACATCCAGGAAGGCAAAGCAACCCTTCCCCTCATCCATACCATGAAGACGGCCACTCCATCCGATAAAAAGCGACTCCGAGAGATCTTCTGCGCAGAGCATATCTCCCAGGAGGACTTCGGACTGGTCAGAGAGATAGTACACCGCGCGGGAGGAATCGACTACACGATCCAATCGGCCATGGATCATGTTCAGATGGCTAAAGAGGCCCTGCAGGTGTTTCCTCCACATCCCACAAAGACAGTCCTGACGGACATAGCAGATTATGTGCTCTGCCGCCGCGTGTGACCTTTTCCCCTTCTAAACGATCTTTGCTGCTCAAGCCCCAAAATGGATGTCAAGTGCGATGGTCGCCATTCTCGGGCCGAGGTCCCGCGGCACCTGTTCCATCCCATTCCCTCTCCTTGTTTCACAGTCTCATTCATGTTAAAAACAGCTACTTTTCGGAGTTTAGCGGGCAGGCTCTATTAAGACAACAAGACATTGCTCTCCCGCGTAGGGTGGGCTTTGCCCACCAACCAATGCTTTCGGCGCAGGATGGTGGGCAAAGCCCACCCTACGCAAGAACTCTCGTTGTAGTAGTACTGCCTGCCGCATGGAGCCAGCCAGGAATCCTTTGAGCGCTTCGCGAGACCAGCAGGAGCAGGACAGCCACCATGACCATGGATCGAAAGGTCGATTGAGCCGCATGCAGCCCATGTATTATCCATTGTTCGTCTCGCTGGAGGAGAGGGTTTGCCTCGTGGTGGGGGGAGGCTCCGTCGGAGAGCGTAAGATCAAAGGATTACTCCGCTTTGGCGCGACAGTGCATCTGGTATCCCAGGGGCGTACCCCCTGGGTGCAGGAGCAGTGCGAGAAGGCTCATATTCGTTTGCTTGGGGCAGAGTACAGCATACAAGCCCTGCAGGGAGTGGATCTCGTGTTTGCAGCTACCAGCGACAGGGCTTTGAATCGCCGGATCGCAGCAGATGCCCGCATGAGGAAGATTTGGTGCAATATGGCCACCGACCCCGATGAGGGATCGTGCATGGTGCCCTCCATCTTTCAACAGGGCCCCCTCACCATCGCTATCGGAACAGGAGGTTTGAGCCCTGCACTGGCGCGCCGCATCCGAGAGGGGATCGAAGCCCAGTTCGGGCGAGAATGGGCGATTCTGCTTCATTTCATGGGGCTGGTGCGAAAGGCTGTCCAGGCGTGCGGCATGGACACTGCCGAGAATCAGGCCATCTTTCAGAAAATTTCACAACTGCCCCTGACGGTATGGATACAAAACAACCAAAAGGAACCGGCCATCCGAACCATTCACCCCATCTGCAAGTCCTGCATCAGTTGGGAAGCATTGAATCAATTTTGGGATGAATCATGGAATCTGTTTTCCTCGTCATCGCTACCCTCTGCTACTGCATCGGAACGGTCGGATACCTGATCTATCTGTTGAGAGACTGGACTCCGATCCATTGGGCTTCGTGGGGGATCTTACTGGGCGGTGCACTCTTTCATGCCGCCGCCATCCTGCTTCGTTCCATGGAGCTCCACCAGCTGGCGGTGACTTCAAGCCAGGAGGCCCTCTCCTTCTTTGCTTTGATGCTGGTGACCACCTATCTTGTCATCCAGATACGGCTGCAACTGCGCATTCTGGGGTCCTTCGTCGCTCCCCTCGCGGTTCTCTTCATGTTTCTCTCCAGCCTTCTGCCGGCGCACATCATCCCCAAAGGCGGGATATTCCAGAGCGGCTGGGTGATTTTCCATGTAACGACTCTTTTTTTTGCCAACGCATTGTTTGCGCTGGCGTTCAGCGCTGGTGTCATGTATCTGCTGCAGGAGCGCCAGATCAAACGGAAAAATTTCGGTTATCTGTATGAACGCCTCCCCTCTCTTGAGCGTTTGGACAAGATCAACTATTATTGCCTGACGACAGGCTTCCCCCTGATGACCGCAGGTTTGATCACCGGCTTCGCTTACGCCAGCTCCAGTACGGTGTGGAGATCTCCGTGGAGTTGGGATCCCAAGGAGATTTTTGCGCTGATCACCTGGATCATCTATGCCGTTTCATTGCACGAACGGCTGACCGTGGGCTGGCGTGGGCGGAAAGCTGCCTGGATGGCCATTTTGGGCTTTCTGGCTGTCCTCATCACCTTTTTGGGTGTCAATTTGTTTTTGAAGGGACACCACACGACATTTATCAGGTAACATTTGCGATGTGTCATATTATCCTCCTGGGCATGAACCATAAAACAGCTCCCGTGGCCATACGGGAGCAGCTGGCGGCAGCGTGCAAGCAAGAGCTCGAACCACTGCGGATGCTGCCGCACCTGGAATACGTTGACGAGCTCCTTTTCCTTTCGACCTGTAACCGCGTGGAATTTTTGTTCACCTGCACCCAGGTGCACGAGGCGATTCAGCAAGTCACCGCGCTGCTGAAGGCCCACCTGGGGAGTCCTGTAACGTCTCACGTGGAATCCTATTTTTATGTCTACCAGAACCTGGAAGCAGTCACTCACCTGTTTCGAGTAGCCGCCAGCCTTGACTCCATGGTGGTTGGTGAACCCCAGATCCTGGGACAGCTCAAAACCGCTTATCGGGATGCTACTGAATGCCGAACGGTAAAGGTCATCCTCAATCGACTCCTTCATAAAACCTTTTCTGTGGCCAAGCGGGTGCGCTCCGAGACCTGTATCGGCTCCTGTGCGGTCTCCATCAGTTATGCCGCCGTGGAGCTGGCAAGAAAAATCTTTGGTGAACTGGACGACAAGAAGGTGCTCCTCATAGGGGCGGGAGAGATGGCCGAACTTGCCGCAGAGCATCTCCTGGCCCAGGGGGTCCGCAACATGGCCGTGGCCAACCGGACATTGGAGAGAGCGGTCCAACTGGCCCAAAGATTCAAAGCGGAAACCATCCGTTTTGATCATATCCACGATGTCCTGAAGGAAATGGACATCGTTTTGACTTCCACGGGCTCCCCCGAGCCCATTCTGAAGTATCAGGACATCAAATCCAGGATGCGCCAGCGCCGCAACAGGCCTCTTTTTTTCATCGACATTGCCGTGCCACGCGACGTGGAGCCGCGGGTCAATGAAATAGACAACGTGTACCTTTACGACATTGACGATCTCCAGGGCGTCATCGAGCTCAATCGGGAGGAACGCAAAAGAGAAGCAGAGCGCGCCGAGCACATCATTGCAGAAGAAACGCTGCGCTTTCAGGAGTGGCTGGGAACTCTGGATGTCGTGCCCACCATTATAGCCCTGCGTGAAAAGGCGGAGACCATTCGCAGATCGGAGCTCCAGAAGACCCTTTCCCGCTTCACACATCTCGGTGAAAAAGAGCGCCTGGCACTCGAAACACTCACTCAAGCCATTGTCAAGAAAATGCTTCACGACCCCATCCTTTTCCTTAAGAAAAAGGGGGAGCGCAAGAGCCGGCAGTTTTGCGTCGACTATGTGCAACAAATTTTTAACCTGTCTGATCGGATGGATGGGTTGGATATCGATTCTTGCACATTGACTCATGGGTCCACAAATGTTAAAGACTCGACTAACCTCTTGAAAAGTATTAAAAAATAGATAGGGTTACGCCATGGCTGAAATCATCGAGTTTGGAAGAAGAGCGCAGAATTTGAGGTCGGTGAAAGACTCCGGTCTCCGCCAGCGCAAGATCGAGGCATTGAAAAAGATCTTTCAGTGTACCCGGTGCATGATGAAATGCGCCAAGTGTGGAGCTCAGATCGAATCGGACTGGAACGATCCTCAGAAGTTCGCCACCCCCTATCCCTTTTGCAGAAATTGCCACGAGGAGTACGAGGAGTACAAAGAGCGGATCAACGGCAAAGGGTCTGCTCCCCGGTATTACTGGCACAATGAGGCTTGGATGGAAGTGTGGGGAAGCTGGTTGGAGCATCAACAATGGCTGGACCAGTACAGACAATCCAAAGAATTCCTCCAGCTCCTCGAAGAAGCCGAGGAGCTCATGAAACAATAGCACTCCATTTTCTCATCAAGGAGCACTTATGATCGGTGGAATCGGTATGCCCGAATTGATTATCATTCTTGTCATTATCCTCATCATCTTTGGGGCGGGGAAGCTCCCTGAAATCGGAGCAGGCCTGGGCAAGGGCATTCGTAATTTCAAGAAGGCCACGGCGGAAGCGGTGGATGAATCCGGGGAAAACAAGGAAAAGATTGAACAGAAGTGAGGATAGGATGCATTTTATGCACCATCCTTACTTCAGAAACTTTTCTGTCAAGAATGGTACGTAAAACGCACCCTACTACATCTACAAACGACGGATATACATCGGCAGGATGAATAGCTGTTTCCTGCCTGAATCCTGAAGTCCCCCTGCGAAGGGGGACTTCAGGGGGATGCATCGTAACGTCAACACCCCCCTGCCCACTTCAAGGCGGGAAGTGCACTGTTCCATGGGATGGAAACTGTCGCCAGCCTGTACTAAAAGGGAATATCGTCCTCTTTCACTCCCGAAGGGGGAGGTAGCTCTTCGCCGCCGGCGTGCCCGGAATAGGCTCCTTCACCACCAGTCTTGCCATAGGCTGCACCGCCCTGCCCCTGAGGCGCAGTTTCCTCGCCTGCCCCTCCTGCCCCTCCCAGAAGCTGCATTTCCCGTGCGATGATCTCTGTAGTATACCGCTTGACGCCCTGAGCATCTTCCCACTGCTGCGTCCGGAGAGATCCTTCGATATAGACCTGTCGTCCCTTGCTGAGGTAGTTGCCGGCTATTTCCGCTGTCTTTCCGAAGGCCACCACGCGGTGCCATTCCGTACGCTCCTTGGTCTCGGAAGAGGGATCGTAGTCGTTGGTTGCCACATTGAATTTCGCCACAGCGGTTCCGCTGGCGCTGTAACGGATGTCCGGATCGGCACCCAGCCTGCCTACCAAAATGACCTTGTTGACTGTACCTTTCGCCATGTCCTTATCCTTTACAGAGGGATAAAAATTTGGATTCTGGAAATGATTTTTATAACTTAAAAAAACGTATAGCACAGGCAGCGAACCCGGAACAAGCCTTAATGAGGACGGCCAGTCCGACTGTCCGAGCATTGTCTCGAGCCGGGATACATACGCTGAAAACGGTGAAAAGTACCACTGCGGGAAAATGCCCGGTTGACTCGATTTGCGAAACAGTTTACATTCCCAGCACGGACAGAATAATACAACCATTTGTTTTTTATACTTAATCCATATCGTCTTTTGTTGATTCAACGGGCCAGAGAGGAAGTCCATGAAGACGCTGCGCTCTGTTTTTTTTTACTTCACCATCGTTTGGTCCACCATCCTTTTGGGAGCGTCAGCCGTAATCCTTTTTTACACAACACGAAAGCACGCCGCACCGCATGCCTGCAGCAGACTCTGGGGAAAGGTGCATCTCTGGGCTGCCGGGGTGCGGGTTGAGGTAAAGGGCCTGGAGAACATCGATCCCACAAAGCCTTGCATCTATGCAGCCAATCACCAGAGCTGGTTCGATATTTTCGCCATCCTGGCAAAGCTCCCGGTAGAGTTCCGTTGGCTGGCCAAGGAAGAGCTCTTCAAGATCCCGATTCTAGGGATAGCCATGACTGCCAACGGTTATATTCCCATCGATCGCAGCGACCGCCGCAAGGCATTTGCAAGCCTCAATCGCGCTGCACTCATCGTGCGGAATGGGGCATCCATCGTCATCTTTCCCGAAGGGACCCGCAGTCCGGACGGCGTCCTCCAGGATTTCAGGATGGGCGGGTTTGTCCTTGCCCTCAAGTCCCAGCAGCCCATCGTTCCCATCAGTATCAGCGGTTCCTACCGCATCCTCCCCAAGCATGGCGGCTGGAAAATCCACCCCGGAGTGATTCAATTGACGATCGGCGCCCCTATCCCTACGGCGGGGCTGACATCCAAAGACCGGGAGGACCTCGTCCAGGCTGTGAGGCAAGCCATCCGCGCACACCTGACGGAGCGCGAGGGCGGATTGCTTCCAGATCATTCATCTGTTTGAGCATCTTTGTTTTTCCATTGTCACGAAAGGATCTGCTCGTCAATCATGACTAATCATTCAGAACCATTGCAACCCCTCAAAGTCATTCCCCTGGGTGGGCTCGGAGAAATTGGGCTCAACATGATGGTCGTCGAATACGGCGAGACGATCTTCCTCATCGATGCCGGCCTCATGTTTCCCGAAGACGACATGCTGGGCATCGATATCGTGATTCCGGACTTCTCTTACCTCCAGCAGAACCGACAGCGCGTCCGTGCCCTTGTCGTCACACACGGACATGAAGATCATATCGGCGCCATTCCCTTTCTCTTGAGAGAATTTCAGCTTCCCATCTATGCGACTCCCCTGACCCTGGCCCTCATCCGGGAAAAGCTGAAGGAGCACGGACTCCTGTCGCGGTCGGAGCTCATTCAGGTTCTCCCGGGTGAAGAGGTCTCCATCGGTCCGTTCGGAGTCGAATTCATCAGAGTATGCCACAGCATTCCAGACGGAGTCGGGCTGGCCATTCGCACCCCTGTGGGCGTATTGGTGCATTCGGGGGACTTCAAAATCGACACTACTCCCATTGACGCTCGGCGGTTTGATGTGGCGCGTTTTGGAGCATACGGCGAAAAGGGGGTTTTGGCTCTCTTCTCGGACTCCACCAACGTGGAGCGGCCGGGATACACTCTTTCAGAGAAGGACGTCGGACAAACCTTGCGCAGCATTTTTCAGGAATGCTCCGGACGCATCATTGTGGCTGTATTTGCCAGCAATCTGCATCGCATCCAGCAGGTCATATGGCTGGCACGGCAATTCAAGCGGAAAGTGCTTCTCAATGGGCGGTCCATGGTCATCAATGTCCGCATCGGGAGAGAACTGGGTTACCTGGATTTTCCCCCGGAGGAGGAGCTCACGCTGCAGGACTTGGCGAGGTTACCCGATGCGGAAGTCCTGATGCTCACCACGGGAAGCCAGGGGGAGCCCATGAGCGCACTCACCCGCATGGCTTTCGACGATCACAAGAAGCTGAAGGTCCAGGAGGGGGATACTATTGTCTTTTCCTCCAAGTTCATCCCTGGTAACGAACGCACCATACAGAACATCATCAATCATCTCTACCGCCACGGCGCAGAAGTCATCCATGAACAGGTCAGGGATATCCATGTGTCGGGACACGCCTACCGCGAAGAACTGAAGGCCATGATCTCACTGATAAAACCTCGTTTCTTCATTCCGGTTCACGGTGAATACAGGCACTTGGTAAAGCATCGGCAGCTGGCCATCGATATGGGAATGTCCCAGGAAAACTGCCTCCTGGCAGAAGATGGAGCCACGCTGCTCTTCAGCCCCGAGGGGGCCCGCCTGGGGGCGCGTGTGGCGACGGGAAGAGTCCTGGTGGATGGCAAGGGCGTGGGGGATGTGGAAGGGCTCGTCCTGCGAGATCGCCGTCATCTCTCGGAGGACGGTCTCGTCATCGTGTCATTGGTGATCGACAAGGAGACCAAGGAGATTCTCAGCGGTCCGGATATTTTAAGCAAGGGATTCATCCAGGAAGAAACGAAACCCGAAATTCTCGACAGCGCCAAATGCGTCGTCTTTGAAATCCTGGACCGTTTGCTGGAACAGGATTTCGAAGTGGATTGCAGCCTGCTCCAGGGGGAAATCCAAAGGGAGCTGAAGCGCTTTTTCAACCGGGTACTCTACCGTCGTCCGGTAATCTACGCCTTGGTCGTGGACATCTGACGGCCGGCCTGGCGCCTGACAGCAGCCCCCATCGGCAGCGCAGTAACTCATTCTTGCAGATCGATCCTGACTCTGTCGGAATCCGCACTCTTGATTTTCATCTCCACCAAGAGCTTCAATTTTTTGAGGTCCCTTGCCAGTTCCGGTGTCGATAAACCCTCGCAGCGGTCCACCAGATCCGACGCCCGGGCATAGATGTTGCGATCCAGGTAAAGCTGCCCCCCATTTTTGGGCACGGCCCTCAGGGCCGGCAGTGCATCCAGTACGATATCCAGGGCATCCCAGACCAGTTGGGGGTTATCCTGGACGAGGCGGGTAAACTCGGATCGATGGCGGCGGTAGAGTTGATCCACGAAATCCCTGGTGGGCTTGGAGACCGGAATGTCGATATCTCCCAGGAGCTCCTCCGCGAGCATCTCCTGCCCAAAGATTTCGCCACCGCTCGCTTCCTGAGCGTAACGCACACTCGTTCGTGAGGTCTCACGTGCCATGGCCCCGCCTTCCCACGGAAACGGCAGGCCGATCGTCAAGACCAGGAGTGAGATAAGCCAGCTCCCTGCCGTTGTATTCCACTTCCTTTTTGGCTTCATTGTTGGATCCCTCGAAAGTTTTGAAAAAAGGGTTGCAGCAGCATACTTCCTGAAAGGCCATCTGGTACATGATTCCAAGTTTCTCCAGACGCTGCGTCGTGTCAGCGGCGTCCGCGGATTTCCAATCCCATCGCAAAGGGCCATAGCAACAGGGGACGCCAGAACGTCTTGATATGGAGAAAATCTCCCTTGGAAAAAATATCCTTCAACACAATATCCGGGTTGTCCTGCCACTTGAGAATGGGTGGCTCCACCGCATGACTTCGTGCAAGCAGGGGCAGAGAGACGTTTTTCGGCAGAAGCTCCCCCTTCCAGGTAAAGAAGTACTGCTCCACGACGGGAGCGTCATGGGCATAATCCACGTAGCAAAGCTGGAATCGGCTCCAGGGCATGATGATTCTCTCAAAAACGATGGAACCGTGCGGCCAGGACTCAAAACGCACAAAGGGAAGCGGTACGAGCAGAAGCAAGACAATGGAAAGAGTGACATATCGGTCCCACTTCCTGGCCTTTTTTTCCAGCGCCCCGGAAGTGTCATGGGATGGTGTATCGAGCGTTTCCGAGTGCAACCCAAACTCCCCTTTTCAGATCCAAGATTTCGATCAATCGCCCTTGCCGGATGTTTCCATTCGACATGGGAGCATATCCGCACCCCACCGGCATGACAACCATCTTTTATGTCTATCGCGCCGTTCAGGATTTCCACAGCCCCGACAGGCCCATTCCTTGCCCTGCTTCCACCGAGGCCTTGCCGTTCATCTCAGACTATCTTCAAGGATTCACCGTCGGATCGAAATGCCGGGCAGAATTTCAAAGGCGGCATATTGACCCGGTTCCACAGGAAAGATAGGATGAATCCTCTGGATTTTCACTGAACCTGACTCAAGGAGAAAAAATGTCCCCCACTGAAACACCGAGGACCGACGGCTTCACCAGGGTCCTTCAAAACGAAGCACGGGAGGCAATCCGGCAATGGCGTGAGCAGCATTCCGATGACAACTACTGGGAGGAACCCCTTCTGGCTGTTGCCCGAGCCGAAGATCCCCTTTTCCCGAGGCTCAAAGAGGTGGCAAGCCCGGAGCACTCCATGCCACGGGACATTCTTCCCGGGGCCGGCTCTGTTGTTGTTTTCTTTCTGCCTTTTCAGAAGCGCGTCGGACGCGAGAACGCCGAAGCCACCCCTTTTGCCGCCCGTTCCTGGGCCGAAGCCTATGTGACGACCAACCGCCTCATCGAGTCCGTCAACATTCGTTTGAAAGCCTGCCTGGAACAAGCAGGCCACCAGGCATCCATCACCCCCGCCACTCACAATTTCGACACCCAGAGGCTCGTCAGCGGATGGTCTCACAAGCATGTCGCCTACATTGCCGGCCTGGGAACTTTCGGGATCAACCACCTGCTCATCACCCGGGCGGGCTGCTGTGGAAGACTGGGCAGTCTCGTCACCAGCATGCCCCTGCCGCCTACCCCCCGCCCCCATGAAGAATGGTGCCTGACCAAGGCTGGCCGGAAGTGCCTTACCTGTGTCGCCAGGTGCAGTTACGGAGCCCTCCACGAAAACCGCTTCGACCGACACGCGTGCTATGAACAGTGCCTGCGCAATGACGCACATTTCAGCGACTTACCCCTGGTGGATGTGTGCGGGAAATGCTCCTGCGGGATGCCGTGCAGTCATGAAATTCCCGCCCCCATACGGAGGAACGCTGAATGAGACGGAGAGATCCCGTCGCACTGCCTCACAAATTACTGTTCCCTGGCCTCAAGAACTTCTCGTAGATGGTCTACCCAGACCTCGACGATTTCAGGGAATTCGGCAATTCCCGTAAGGGATACTTCGCACGTGTACCCCTCCCTCTGGAGGATGGACTTCCAGCTGTCCGGCCCGTCTCCGGCCATATCGTCGACAGCGTGCACGCCCGCAACCACCATGAAGGGCATCAAGTACACCTTTCGGCTGCCCTTCGTGGCGAGCCGGGGCAAAACGTCATGAAGGGATGGGTACCCGTCGACTGTCGCCACATGCACAGCAGGGGCCACATTCTGCAGGAGATAATTCATGGCCGCGTAGAGGGCGTCTGCCGGGTGTTTTTTGCTCCCATGCCCCATGAAGATGACGGCGTCTTCAGGTCTTCGGTCTCCGGGAATGGTGTTGAGCAACCCTCGGGCCACTCGCGCCAGGTCTTCCTGGGAGGAAAGGAGAGGACGAGCGATGCCGACACGCCGAAATCCTCCGCTCATCTCGGCAAAGAGATGGGCATTGCGCGTCAGATGATGGAATTCCTCACCGGGGATCACGTGCAGCGAGAGGATCGCCACCTCCTCAATGCCTTCATCCATCATACACGCCAGGGCCGTTTCGGGAGAATCGGCCGTGTTTCCCTCCCGCCACAGCTTTCTCCTGATGGTCCTGGATGTGAATGCCCAGCGGATATCCGCGCTTGGAAAGGCTTTCCTTACTCTCTCTTCAATGAAATGATAGGTGTTTCGTCCTCGCGGTTCACTCGTCCCAAAAGCCACCAGGAGGATGGCTCTCTTTGGATTGGAAGGCAGCATCGGTATTCATTCCAGTGATTTAATGCGGCAGCGGTGCGGCTTGCGCAACGGTCAAAGGCTTTCGGCCACTCTGGAGACGCGGATGAGGACACCGTCCTCCAAAACTCTTTCCACTTGGGCAGCCCCTCCGTTGTGAGCTGCGACTCTCTCGAACTTGCCCTGTTGCTCCTGCGTGCAGAGCATTTGAAAACTGTCGCCGGGGCGCATGAACCTGAGACGTAAACTTACGTCCTGAAAGCCGGATCAACAATCCGAGCGGTAGTCCGTCCAGGGAGACTTCTGTGTCTCCCCCTCTTTTGCAGGCAGGCGGGTTTCTCTCCCGGGCCGGGATTTTTCTTGGTGATCAAGTTTCATACGCTTCTCCAATGATTAACAGGCAAAACCTTGTCATCAAATGATTTTACTTTTATTTCGGCAAAGGATGTGTACAAATCCTTTCACGTTGTAATGCGGGCCTCCCCGCACTTCGACAGGCGGTGCGCTATCCAATGGTCCACAGCCCGTCTCACATACCGGTAGTGACCGGCGGATCCCCCCAGTCCTTTTCGGCCGAAATGAAAATTGATCTCAACGAATACGGGAGGACCATCATCAGGGAACATGAGGTCGAAGCCTGCAATATCAATTTTACTGCGTTGGCAAAAATTCTGCACTGCCTCAATGCCGCGCTGCTGGTCCTCCGGATAGGCCTCATGGTCCAGACGCCCTCCCCGGCAGACATTGTTGTAGAAACGGCCATCACCCATGCGGAAGTAGCTGACGGCAAAGTCTCCGTAAATTACCACACGGAGGTCCCGCCCCCCGTGAACGATCCACTGCTGCAGCAAAGCCGGTTCATGGGGAGAAAGATGGGCACAGTGCCGGGAGATGTCAGCCGGGGAATAGATGGGGAAGACGGTGCTTCCGCCTCCCCCCCTGTCGCCCTTGAGAACCAGGGGATATCCCCAGGGTGAGCCCCATTGCCTGAAAAAAGCCAAAAGCTCCGGCGTCGAGTCGAACAACCGACTTTCGGGGTGACGCACATCCAGCTCCCGGAAGAGTCGTATTTGCGCGACTTTTCCCACGCAGGTAAAACGCGTTTCCAACCTGGGGAACCAGTCGCAGGCCCAACGCGTGATCTCACGGTAACGCCACGGAGAAATATAGCCGGGGAGGATGACTCCGACAGCCTCCTGGATGAGACGCTGGACGGGAGCCACGTCAATGGGCTCAAACAGGGGCAGGTTTTCTTCCATCCGGATGGCTGGATGAAAAGACAGAAAATACGGGGGCATGACCGTAACGCCTTAAGATCGTCTGCAGTTTTAAAGATCTGAGCTCACACAGGGCAGAAACTCTGACAACATAGCATTAACGGCTTCGGAAGCGAAGGGTCAGCTCATGGGCGGTACGGGTATTGCCGCCCCCCATGGTCAGCCTATCGCTCCGTCCCAACGCCTGCAAAACAGCACTTGCAGGTGATTTTCCTCTTCGATTATATTACCCGCGCATTCATACAACACATGTGGAGGGTCCGTGCCTGAATTTGAAAATGAAAAATGGATTGTCAGAGCTGCTTTGATCACGGTCGTTCTTGTTCTTTGCACGACGTTGACCACTTTCAAGATCGCCTCGTCCCTGGCGACGGTCGAGGAAGAAAAAGCTTCCACCATCTCCAGAAGCGCTGATTTTTTTGCCAAGAATGTTCGCGATCACAGTTTTCAACTCCAGATGGATGTTTTTGAATTGAAAAAAATGCTGGGAAATGCCGGCCCATCTGCGCAAAAGTACATTGAAGGGAAGGTCCGCGACTATGACGAGGCAGTCAACCGCTTCAAAAAGGAGCAGGACAAGATAGAGGAGGAAAAGCAGCTCATCCTCAAGGAGGTGGAAGCTTCCCGGAAGCACAACAGAAATTTGATTCTGGCCGTAATTTTCCTCCAGGTGGCGATATTCATAGCCGTCGTCAGCGCTCTCCTCAGGAGGAGAGTCCTCTGGCTCTCATGCCTGAGTGTGAGCGTGCTTGGCCTGATATACATGGCCAACGGATTTTTCCTGTGGTTCTGATGCACGAATGGAGTGATCCGCCTGACGGTATATCCCCACCAGTGAAGCCCCAATTCTCTGCTATCGTCTCTATCGTCAAATGCTTTTCTCCATTCTCGAATTCATGCGATGATACCTGGAAGGCGTCTATCCGAGTGGAGAAAACCGATATATTCCTTTTTCGCTGCTGTCAAAAGCCACTTCATGGCATGGCCCTGCAGCCCATTGCAGATCCCCTGAGGATCCATCTGTGTTATAAATGATCCAATCGGCACGACTCTCTACCGTATGAACCCTTGCAAAGTAAGGAGTTTCCCATGAAAAAGGCTGCGATATTCCTTGTCGCCCTGATGGTTCTGGCTCTTCAAGGTCTCGCCCATGCCGGTGCACCCCGTGAGATTGCCGGCATTCGCCTGGGAGCCCCCCTCGAGCAGTACAGGGATTTGATTCAAGAAGACACGAGGATTCCGGTCCGCCATATGAAATATATCTCGGAAGTTCAAATGAAGCCCATGGACGGCTACAAGAGCGGATATATTTATTATGGAAACTGCACCAGCCCCGGCACAGTTTTCAAAATCAAATTGAAATACCTGCGCGATGACAAAGAATTCTTCAATGAGCTGCTGGAGCTTTTCAAGGGCAAGTTTGGAAAAGCCAGCGAGTACAGGGGGGATGCTTTTGGGGGCTACATCGCGTGGAAATGGTCTTTCACGGATGAGCACAAGAACAAAATCAGCCTGATCCTGCAGCACAACAGTATAGACGAAGAAGAGTACACGAGCGGAAATTCCATCAAACTCGCGATCACGACGGCAATGGACAAGGAACGTCAATGCTATGAAGCAAAATACCCCGGAACCAGGAGAGATGCCAACACGGCCCAGGACCAATCGAAGGAGATCAAAAACCTGAAGATTTTTCTTCCGGAATGATTGCCTCCATCCGGCAGGTCGGGAACAACTGCCCGAAAAGCCGAATCCCGCTCATGCCGGTACCCTGGCACGCGCTGTTACGCCGGGGTAAACTCTGCATCTTTGAAATGAAAACGGAGATTTCATGAAGACCCTTCTGCTCAATCCCCCATCGTTTGAGAACTTCGATGGCGGCGCCGGCGCACGCTGGCCCGCACGGCGAGAAATACTCTCTTTCTGGTACCCGGCCTGGCTGGCCTATCCCGCTGCGCTCATCGGGAACAGCAGACTGCTGGATGCGCCTCCCCACGGCGTAACTCCGGACGAAACCATTCGCATCGCTCGAGATTTCGACTTCCTGGTCCTTTTTACCAGCACGGTGGGCTTCGCCAAGGATGTACATCTTGCGAAACAGATCAAGGATACCCATCCCCAAATCAAGATCGCCTTTGTAGGCCCCCCGGTCTCCATACAGCCTGCCGAGACCCTCCAGGCCTCGACCGCCATCGATTTCGTGGCGCGCAGGGAATTCGATTATTCCGTCACGGAATTTGCCCAGGGCAGGGAGTTGGGGGACATACTGGGCATCAGCTATAGAAAAAGCGGGCAGATCGTCCACAACCCGGACCGCACGCCGCTCACGGGCCGGGACTTGGATGCTCTGCCGTTCGTTGTGGACATCTACAAGCGAGACCTGGATGTCACCAGGTATAATATTCCCTTCCTCCATCACCCTTTCATTTCACTTTATACCTCACGCGGGTGCCCTGCGCAGTGTACCTTCTGCCTTTGGCCGCAGACCTTCAGCGGCCACCCCTGGCGGACGCGCAGCAGCGAGAATGTCGTGGCGGAGCTCCGGCGTGCTTTCGAGCTTTTTCCCAGCGTCAAAGAGTACTTTTTTGACGACGACACCTTCGCCTGGGGAAAGTCAAGGGTGCTTGATATCTGCAGGCATCTGAAGCCGCTGAACTTTACCTGGTCCTGCAACTGCCGCGTCCATGCCGATTACGATATGCTCAAGGCTATGAAGGATGCGGGATGCCGACTCCTTGTCGTAGGGTTTGAATCGGGAAATCCCACGATTCTAAAAAACATCAAGAAGGGCGCGACGGTAGAACAGGCCGTCACCTTCATGAAAAACTGCAAAAGCCTGGGGCTGACGGTTCATGGGGATTTCATCATTGGACTGCCGGGAGAGACGCGAGAGAGCATACAGCAAACCATGCGGTTCGCCGAGCAGCTGGATCCGGAAACCATCCAGGTCTCCATTGCCCACGCCTTCCCGGGAACGGAGTTTTACGAATATGTCACCCGAGAGGGCTACCTGACGAACGACAGCATCGCCGACGAAATGGGGCACCAGCTCCCGAACCTCCGCTACCCGGGGCTGAATCGCCAGGAAATCGTGCAGGCAGTGGAGGATTTTTACGGCCGCTACTATTTCAGACCGCGCGTGATTTTCCGGATCGTGCGGCGGGCTCTTTCCGACAGAAACGACCGGGCGAGACTTTACAATGAAGCGCGAGAATACCTGCGCCTGAGGGCCAAGAGAAAGATATTTACGCGCAGCAAGGCTCCCGCATGAAGGCGAGAGTCTCAAAGTACTCCTGATGATTGCTCGGACGAAGAAGGCAGAGAAGCCCCGGCTGATCATCCATGCCGATGACTTTGGCGCATCACGGGAAGTCAATGCAGCGGTACTCCGCGCTTACCGGGAAGGGCTTCTCACCAGCTGCAGCCTGATGGTGGGAGGCGAAGCCTTCCAGGATGCCGTCCTGGGCGCTAAGGATCACCCCGGCCTCGCAGTGGGGATACACCTTGTGACCGTCATGGGACGGGCTGTGCTCCCGCACCGGGCGATTCCCCATCTGGTGGACCTTCAGGGGTATTTCCGTCGGAACCCCACCTGGAGCGGGCTGAAATACTATTTTCTCTCCGCGGCACGTCGGGAACTGCGGCAGGAGCTGCAGGCCCAGTTCGAGCGCTTCGCAGCGACTGGGCTGACCTGCTCACACGTCGACAGCCATCTCCACATGCATGTACATCCGGTTATTTTCGATGCAGCTTTGGAGCTGGGAGAGCAATTCGGGATACGCTGCATGCGTGTGCCCCGGGAGGATCTGGGCGCTTCCCTCCGGACAGAAACAGGAGGATTGCTCGGAAAGGCGGTCGTAACATTTATTTTTGATCTCCTCACGCGGACCATGCGGAAAAGGCTTCGCCATCACGATTTTGTCTTCACCGACCGGGTATATGGCCACCTCATGAGCGGCAGGATGGATGAGCGCTATGTCGTCTCCGTCATCCAGAGCCTTCAACCCGGAACCACCAGTGAGATTTATTTCCATCCCGCCGTCTATCCTGCCGGAACGGCCCTTCATCCCCGGGAGGCCCAGTGTGCTCGGGAATTCGACATCCTCATGAACGGCAGCCTACTGCGGCGGATGGAGGAACTGGGAATCCGGCGGAGCGTCTATCGGGACTTGCTGAAAGGGGCTGAAGCTTCCCGGCTTGCAGCGCTGCACTGATCTTCCATCGACCCAACAAGTGGACACGGAGAAATGAAAACCCCCATTGTTTTGACACTGGCTATCCTGGCTCAGGCCATTGGAAACACCTGCCTCAGCAAAGGAATGAAAAACATCGCCGCCCTAAGCTCCACCGAAAATGGGTTTTTTCTCAGGATGATCCTGCATGCCATGGGAGATCCCACCCTCTGGCTGGGGACTCTCCTGCTGATCCTCTTTTTCATTCTTTTTGCCGCTGCCCTCTCCTGGGCGGACCTGAGCTTCGTCATTCCGGTCATTTCGTTCGGATACATCGTCAATGTCGCTCTCGCCCATCAATTTCTCGACGAACCCGTCTCTTCCATGCGGTGGCTGGGCACGGGGTTCATCTTTCTGGGAGTCATCCTGGTGTCCCGGACAGGATCCAGGCGCACGGCAGCGGCAGACAACCCGATACAACGATCCCCGGCCCGCTGACAACCGTCTGAAGGAATCCTCACATGCTGACTGCCGTCATGATCACGATCATCGTACTTTCCAACGCCGCGGGAGATGTTCTCATATCCCGGGGAATGAAATGCATCGGGGAAGTGAGCACTCTGCATCCCCGGAAGCTCCTCACCATCGGGCTTCAGATCATCACCAACAGGGATTTCCTCCTGGGGGTTTTTTCCCTGGCCATCAGCTTTTTTTCTTTCCTGGCTGTTCTCACATGGGCGGACATGAGCTTCGTTGTGCCGGCGACGTCTGTGTACTATGTGGTGAGCATACTCGGCGCAAAATTCATACTGGGAGAGCGAATCAGCCGGCTGCGATGGGCGGGGACCGTCCTGGTGTGCGTGGGAGTGGCCCTCATTTGCCTTCCTTGACGGCCCGATTCGTGGAGCTTACCGCCATGGGACCCGGATGGATCGACCTTTTGCTTACCGCCCTGACCTCGTGCTCCATTCTCTACTATTGTCTTTGCATTGCTGCGGCCAGGAGATTTTTCGCGGCGAAACCGTCCACTCCGGTAGGAGTCTTCCCACCGGCCACCCTCTTGATCCCCCTCTGCGGCTCGGATTTCAAGGCGTATGAAAATTACGCATCCTTCTGCCGGCAGGAATACCCAGCCTACCAGATCGTTTTCGGCGTTCAGCACCCCGAAGATTCATCCATCGAGGTCGTTCGAAAGCTTATGGCGGACTTTCCACAGGCAGACATGGACCTGGTGATCGATTCCCGATGCATCGGCGTCAATCCCAAGGTGAACAATCTCCACAACATGCTCGCAAAAGCCAAGTATGACGTGCTGGTCATCGTGGACAGCGACATTCGCGTGAAGCCCGATTACCTGGTGACACTCATTCCCCCCACCCAGGATGAACGGGTCGGCCTCGTGACAACTTTCTACCGGACCGGTGAAGCCCCCTCTTTGGCAGCGAAGATTGAAGCCCTGGGCATCACCGCGGAATTCGCTCCCGGGGTCCTGGCCGCACGGCTGGCCGAAGGGATGTCCTTTGCCCTGGGCGCCACCATGGCCCTCACACGTGAGAAGCTGGAAGCCATCGGGGGATTTGAAGCCATCGCCCATTACCTGGCGGACGATTTCATGCTGGGAAATCTCCTCTGGAAGGCTGGATTTGAAATTCGCCTCCTTCCCTACACGGTGGAAACCTTCCTGCCCCCGTCAGGCATGCGCAAGATGTTCCGGCACCAGGTTCGCTGGGCTCGGGGGATCCGAGCCTGCCGTCCGTGGGGTCATACGGGTTCCCTCGTGACCCATGGAACAGTACTCGCCATCCTCAACGCTCTCGTGCACGGCGGATCTCCCTCCAGCCTCGGTTTCTTCGTCCTGGCCGTTTCGGCCCGGCTGGCCATGGCCTGGACCGTGGGGGTGCAGATGCTGGGCGACCGTATCCTGGCCCGGAACTTTCACCTCCTGCCCCTGCGGGGCATTTTCAGTTTTGCCGTATGGATGGTGAGCCTGGTGGGAAAAAAAGTGGAGTGGCGGGGACGATTTTACAGAATCGTCGAGAATGGAAAAATCGTCCCCATGAAATCAGCGGGTGAATGAGAGGGTGGTCCAACTTTGAATCATGTCTTTCGGGCGACTCCTCCCGTTTCAGCCCCGGCTTCTTCCTGCTCGCCGTCATGCAGACTCGCCCCTGGACCACTCCTGCCGGCCTGGAAGGCTGCCGGAATTTCACTGCGAGGCCCACTGCATGTGTTGGAGATCTCGATCCCCATGCTCTGGTGATCACGCCGCATGTGAAAGTTGAGCCACGAGGATGTCCGATTGAGCTCCCACATGCGGGGCGGGACGCAACCGAATGCCAGCTCTTTCGTCGCACCGACCGCCGCCAGTCGATTGTAGGCCCTGAACCAGACGCAATGCCGCTCCGGACGCACTTCACATCGGCCGTCGCGGCTCCCGCCGCATGGACCGTTGCGAATGTGCTTGGGGCACTGGGATTCCGGGCAAAGAAACGCAACGTGCTGAATGGCGCAATCCCCGCAGCGTCGGCAGCTGAGGAGTAGTGTCTTCGTCGAATCTTCCACCACTCGCATCACGAGATGTCCCGCCCTTCTCTTGTCCATCTCGCTCGCCACAATGCGCAGTCCGCGCGCCAAAGGACTGTCGAAAGCGAAGAGGAAATCGTGGGTATGCTTGAACCACTGGTAGCCGATCCGTTCCAGCCGGGAGGATGTGCCGCTGAAGGGATGGAGTGCGTTGGTCGAAAGTCCTGTCGTGGGATCTTTCTTATAGACATAGAAGCCGTTTTCTTGAGGAAAATCGAAGTCGCGTACAAACTCTTCCCATCGGGACTCTATTTCCACCGACCGGTCCAGGATTTGGGCCACCGTCTCAAAGCTCTGGTGAACACCGCTGACGTGAACTCCACGATACCCCATCCCCTTGACGACAGCGATCAGCCGCGCCGAGCGCTCGATTGCAGCCTTGCGTCCTGCATGCTTGTTGCGCCATTCGTCCTTCACCAGCTTGAGCAGCTTGTCGGTGACGACCACACCCGGGATCTTACCGCTGTTCATGATTTGAGCGACAGCCGGGGTCAGGTGGTATATGGACGCCAGGGTGGGGATTTGAATCCCGAAGTCACGTTGGATCTGCAAGAGCTCCTGAAACTTTCGAGCATCGTAGCCCAGTTGAGTGATGACGAAATGTGCCCCGGCGGAGACCTTCCGGCAGAGCTTGGCATACTGCGCAAAGGTTTCGGCCTCGGTACTTTTGAAGGGTGAGACGGCACACCCAATGAGAAAGCTTTCGGGATCGCCGCGCTCTTCCACTTTTCTGCTCATCATGTTCAGGGCGCAAATGAGATTCACGGAATCGAGATCGAACACGGGCTTGCCCATTCCCCCAAAACCGGTGCCGGAATAATCTCCTGTCAGTGCCAGAATGTTTTTCATTCCCAGCCGGTCCAGCTGCCAGGCCCGACTTTCCATGCCGATGCGGTTGGAATCTCGACAGGTAAAGTGAATGATCACGTCCATTCCGAAACGGAAGATCTCATTGCCGAGCCCATCGGGACTGAGGGAGGGATTGCCTCCCGGATTGTCCGTAATGGAGACGGCCGAAATGCGTCCGTCGGCATAGGCGTCGGCGGCCATTTGCAGGACGGTATCGATCTTGAATCCCCTGGACTCCCTGCCTGGTACGAGCTCCAGGGTAATGACGAATTTGGCGGGGTCCAAAATGTCGTGACGCAATACGCGCAGCATGGTTTACCTCGTGAGCCTGAGAAAGGTCGCCATCGTCTTATTTCACGACCTCAATGGATTGAAAGCTCTACTCTTCCGGGGCAGGTGCGGAAAGACAGCACCCGCCCCGGAGTTCTCCCTTAACCGAGGATCGCCTTGAGGTCCTCATCCGGCGTGGAAATCGGCATGATATTGAAGTTTTTCACCAGCACATCCAGCACGTTCGGCGTAACGAAAGCCGGAAGCGATGGACCCAGTCGAATGTTCTTGATCCCCAAATGGAGCAGCGTGAGCAGGATCGCCACAGCCTTCTGTTCGTACCAAGACAGGATCAGAGAAAGCGGCAGATCATTGACTCCCACGTTGAAGGCCTTGGATAGCGCCACTGCGATCTGGATGGCCGAATACGCGTCGTTGCATTGCCCCACATCCATGAGACGGGGAAGGCCCCCGATGGTTCCCAGGTCTTTGTCGAAGAAGCGGAACTTGCCGCAGGCAAGGGTCAGCACGACGCAGTCCTGGGGGACTTTTTCCACGAATTCCGTGTAATAGTTGCGGCCGGGCTTTGCCCCGTCGCATCCGGCCACCAGGAAAAAGTGGCGGATCGCCTTATTCTTGACGGCATCAATCACCGTATCGGCAACGCTCATGACGGTGTTGCGCCCGAAACCGACCATGACCTCTTTCCCATTGCTGTCTTCCTGAAAGCCCGGCAGTTCGAGGGCACGTTTGATCACCGGGGCAAAATTCCCGTTGGGGACATGCACGACTCCCGGCCATCCGACGAGTCCCGTCGTGAAGATATTGGCCGAGTAGGAGCCCTGGGGCTTCTGGATGCAGTTGGTCGTCATGAGAATCGCCCCCGGAAATGCGGCAAACTCCTTCTGCTGATTCTGCCAGGCCGTTCCATAGTGGCCGTAGAAATGGGGATATTTTTTCAGCTCGGGATACCCATGGGTGGGAAGCATCTCGCCATGGGTATAGATATCGATCCCTTTGCCCTCCGTCTGCTCGAGGAGCTCTGCGAGGTCCTTCAGATCGTGGCCGGAGACAAGAATCGCTTTGCCCTTTCGGTGCCCCAGGGGGACTTTCGTCGGAACGGGGTGTCCGTAGGTCCCTGTGTTGCCCGAATCCAGGAGCTCCATAGCCCTCAGGTTCACCTCGCCACACTTGAGCACCAGACCTACCCAATCGTTCAGGCCAAGGTCGCTCCTGGTGAGAGAGGCGAGCCCTTCGTGAACGAATGTATAGACGCTGTCATCTTCCTGGCCGAGGATGTGGGCATGATCCGCATAGGCGGCCACTCCCTTCAGACCAAAAAGCAAAATATGCTCAAGAGAGAGGATGTCGGGGTTGATGGACGTGTCGGCTTTGAGGCCCGCGCGTGCACTCTGTGCAACCATTCCTTCCATGGTGGACTCGAGCTTGAACGTTGCGGCGTCGTGGGAGCTCTCCACCGCTCCCCCAGCCCCTTGCACTTTTCCCCGCAAAGAGTCACGCATGGCGACAGCCCGCCTGGTAAGATCGGCCACACGTTCCTGATCGAAATTGACGTTGGTCAGAGTAGAAAAAAGAGCTTCACAGGTGAAGACGTTGACTTTTTGATCGACCACTCCGACTTTTCTCCCCGCGACAGCGTAGATGGAGAGTCCCTTGAGGGCGTATATCAAAAGATCCTGAAGGTCTGAGACTTCCGGCTGCTTGCCGCATATCCCCACCTTTGTACACCCTTCACCCTTTGCCGCCTGCTCACACTGGTAACAGAACATGGGCTCACTACGTTCCATCACCTGTTGGCCGCCTGCCTCTGCTCCCCTGGAAAACGCCTTCGCCAACCCATCTTTGATCATTTTCATAAACGACATAGCTGAAACCTCCCAATGAATCATGATTCGGATCAAAAAAACCTCTTACACCACATCAACTTCCCGAGCTCCACATTGTCACCCCCTCCAAGAACATGGCGCCTCGGAGGGCAGTCTCGCATTTTTGTAGCCGTTGCTTTCGTCCCTTCTATATCGTACCGACTCTGCGGGGGGGTTGACTCAAGTCAAATGCCTGCGCTTTTGCCAGAGGTAAAGTGACGACAACCTCTACTCGGTGTCGGTGCGATGCAGGCTTCCGCATGTTCCACAACGGGTGCAGGCCTGCTTGCCGATGAGTACGACCTTGACAAACAGGCGGACTGGCCCTAGCTAATGTGAATATACATTCAGTTGAGGGTATACATGAGCGTTAAAAAATTCGCCACGGAAATTCGCCGGGAACAAATCGCTCAGGCTGCTGTGGAGCTCATCGCCAGCCAAGGGATGAAGGGATTCAATATGGCCGGGCTCGCCCGTCAGGTGGGTGTCGCTCCCTCGGCCATTTATCATCATTTTAAAAACAAGGATGAGGTGATAGAGGCTGTACTGGACCACCTCCAAAACCGTCTTCTAGGGAATGTTCGGTCCGTGCTCTCGATGACGCCCCATCCACTGGACCAGCTCAAGCAGCTGCTGGCCGCTCATGTGGAGCTCGTTGTGGGGCACAGTGCCATGCCGAGAATCCTCTTTTCTGAAGATATTTATGGAGGAAAATCTGAGCACAGGTCCAGGCTCAAAGACATCATCATGAGATACATCTCCGAGCTCGCATCCATTTTCCGCCAAGGCCAGCAGGTCCGTTCCATTCGGCCCGAGCTGGATCCAGAAGCACTCGCTGTCATGTTCCTGGGTCTTTTGCAGCCGACCGCCATTCTCTGGCACCTGAGCGACGGCGAATTTGACGCCAAAAAACAGGTGGAAAAAGGTTGGTCCATCTTTGCAGAAGCTATCCGCCCATGATGTATGGAGGATTGTGACGGCTTTTGCCCACAATGGTTTTAATCGCTGGGATCGAATCCTCGGTCTGGATCATTGCCTGAGCGATGCACGTTAAATTCAATGGCACCCCTGAAGGGGATGGGCGCCGGGCTTTCGGTTCCCGTTCAAAAAACCGGGCGCTCCTCTGTAACAACCCAAGACAAAAAGGAGAAAATGGACATGTTTTGCTACCAATGTGAGCAGACGGCAAAAGGCGAAGGCTGTGTAAAAATCGGTGTGTGCGGGAAACAGCCCGACGTTGCAGCACTCCAGGACCTTCTGACCCATGCCTTGAAAGGACTCGCCCTTTATGCTGTGGAAGGGCGAAAAGTCGGCGTCGTCGATGGCGAAGTCAATGTTTCCACCTGTGAAGCCATGTTCTCGACACTGACCAATGTCAACTTCGATCCCGCGGATCTGATGAATTTCCTCAAACGAGTGGTGGCGTTGAGAGACAGCCTCAAAGCCAAAGTCAAGGCAGCAGGCGGGAAGACGGATTTTGCCGACGATGCGGCCAATTTCCAGCTGGAATCGACTCTCGAGGGCATGGTGGCCCAGGGAGAAAAGGTCGGCGTCAAACCCGACCCCAGCGTAAATGCGGACATCCTCTCCCTGCAGCACACCGTCCTCTTCGGTCTGAGGGGAGTCTGCGCCTATGCGGACCATGCCCAGATCCTGGGGCAGGAGGACGATTCCGTTTACGCATTTGTCCATGAAGCCCTCGCTGCCATGATGAAAAAGGACCTTGACCTCAATGCCTGGGTAGGGCTGACCCTCAAGTGTGGTGAAGTCAATCTGAGAGCCATGGATCTTCTGGATGCGGGCAATACGGGGACCTATGGGCATCCCGTTCCGACGAAAGTTCCCCTGGGGCACAGAAAAGGTAAGGCGATCCTCGTCTCCGGCCATGACCTCAAGGACCTCGCAGAGCTCCTCGAGCAGACGGAGGGCAAGGGGATCGATATCTATACCCACGGTGAGATGCTCCCCACCCATGGCTATCCCGAGCTGAAGAAATATCCCCATTTCTACGGCCACTATGGAACGGCTTGGCAGAACCAGCAAAAGGAGTTTGGTCAGTTCCCCGGCGCCATCCTCATGACGACCAACTGCATCCAGCGACCTCAGGAGAGTTATACGAAGAACATTTTCACCTCGGGCCTGGTGGGTTGGCCGGGAGTCCCCCATATCGCCGATCGCAACTTCTCCCCCGTCATCCAAAAGGCCCTGGAGCTTCCAGGTTTCCAGGAAAACTCCAACGGCAAGGAAGTCATGGTGGGTTTCGGGCGCAACACCGTCATGAGTGTTGCCGACAAGGTGATCGATGCCGTCAAAAACAAGGCGATCCGGCACTTCTTCCTGGTGGCCGGCTGTGACGGAGCAAAGCCCGGCCGCAACTATTACACGGAATTCGTGGAAAAGGTTCCCCAGGACTGCGTCGTGCTGACCCTTGCCTGCGGCAAGTTTCGCTTCTTCGATAAAGACCTGGGAACCATCGGGGGGCTCCCGCGGCTCATGGATGTGGGGCAGTGCAACGACGCGTATTCGGCCATCCAGATCGCCGTGGCACTCTCCAAGGCCTTCAACGTGGGAGTGAATGACCTTCCTCTCTCCCTGGTGCTTTCATGGTATGAGCAAAAGGCCGTGGCCATCCTGCTGACGCTCCTCCACCTCGGCATCAAGAACATCCGGCTTGGCCCATCCCTGCCGGCGTTCGTTACGCCGAACGTGCTGGATGTTTTAGTGAAAAATTTTAACATCATGCCCATCAGCACACCCGATGAAGACTTGAAAGCCATCCTGGGTTAACCTGCCATACAGGGGGAGGACTTCGGGCCTCTCCCTGGTGTTGGAATGTGAATGCCGGAACCCATCCAGCAGCAGCATGGATTGAGGTTCCGTATTGTTTTGCCCTGGTTCGCTAAAATGAAGAAAGGGGATTGATCATGAAGCCTGTGGAAGAGCTCAGAATGGAGCATGAGGCCGTAAAGCTGACACTCAGGGTGCTCGAAGAGATTTGTACGAGAATGGAGCGGCAGGGAGATCCCGGCGTCGGCGATGCCGTCGCTCAGCTCTTGGAATTTTTTTCGGTGTTTGTGGACAAATGCCATCACGGCAAAGAAGAAGAGCTGCTTTTCCCCGCTTTGGAGCAGGTAGGAGTTAAAGTGGAGGGCGGCCCCATCGGTGTCTTGCTGAAAGAGCATCAACAGGGACGCGAATGTGTTCAGAGGATGAGTAAATCGTTTTCGGCACACAGGCCGGGGGAGCCTGGGACCTCTGTCGATTTTAATCGGGATGCAAGAGAATACGTTGCTCTGTTGGGCCTGCACATCGAAAAAGAGAACAATGTCCTGTTTCCTCTGGCCGAACGAGAGCTTTCGGAGGCGAAGCAGGCCGAACTGTCCGACGGATTCGAGCGAATCGAAAACGAAAAGATCGGTGTCGGCAGGCATGAACAGTTTCACCTCATGTTGGACAATTTAAAAGGCCTCTATCTACACCCGTAGAAAGCAGCTGTATTGGAAAGAGCCATGCCATGAAAAAGAGAACAGAAAGCACAGAGGTGGATTTATCCGGAGTGGGATTGACCGATGCCGATATCTACGAGGCCATGAAGTCCATTTCGGGATATATCGATATTACTCCAGGAGATTTCAAGGAACTGTACTGTATTGCGTACAGGCATGCCATGGAGCGATTCGCCCGGTCCGTATCCGCTCGGGATATTATGGCGACGAAGGTCGTCTCCGTGCAACCCGAGAACCCCCTGGCCGACGTCGTTGAAGTCATGAGTGAGCACGGGGTTTCCGGTGTACCCGTATTGGATTCCGAGGGAAAGGTCCTGGGGGTCATTTCAGAGAAGGACATTCTCTTTCAATTCCTGGGTGAGAAAACGGGAAATTTCATGGCTGCCCTGCAGCGCTGTCTCCATGCGGGAGGCTGCATGGCTGTTCCTGTCCGGAAGCTGAAAGCCGGCGAGGTGATGACCTCTCCCGCCGTCACGGTCTCAGAAGATGCCTTCCTGGGTGAGATCGTGGAATTGCTCACTCAAAAGGGAATCAACAGGCTGCCGGTGACGGACCCCGACGGTCGACTGGCAGGGATCATCGCACGAAGCGACATCGTGAATGCCACAATGAGAGGCAGGACTTGCTCATGGAATACCTGAAAAAGATGAAAGGAAGCACCCAGAGTCCTCCCAGAGTGGGCTTTCGCGAGATCTTCTGGTCCTGGATAGGAAGCGTTCTGGGAATCGCCGCTGTCGGCTATCTCAATGACCATTTTTTTAAAGGCACCGATCTCATGCTCATCATCGGCTCCTTCGGTGCCTCTGCCGTCCTCATTTTCGGGGCCACCAAGAGCCCCCTGGCACAGCCTCCCAACCTCATGGGCGGGCACCTCATTTCAGCCCTCATCGGCGTTTCTGCATACAAGCTCCTGCATCCCTGGATGTGGCTGGCGGCTGCGGTTGGGGTAGCCACAGCCATCGCAGCCATGCACGCCACCAAAACACTGCACCCGCCGGGAGGAGCGACAGCCCTCATCGCGGTCATCGGCGGCGACCAGGTACACCGTCTCGGCTATATTTATGCCCTCATTCCTGTGACGGCAGGGGCCGCCATCCTCCTGCTTGTGGCCTTGATTGTCAACAATATCCCCAAGACCAGGAGATACCCGGAATTCTGGATTTGATCCCTTTGATGCGAGCCGAAGATGCCATCACCTGGCCCGTGCCTCGACACAAAATCCCAGGCGACATTTCTCGAGAGGGAATTGGATGAAACACAAAGAGTTTCTGTCTTCATTGCGTTTTTTTCGAAAGACCCAGGAAAAGGAAAACGATCGTGACGCCGGTCCCTCTCGGAATTGGGTGGAAGATCGCTGCGGAGGAAGGGAATGGGAAGACCTTTACCGCAGGCGCTGGCAGTACGATAAGGTTGTTCGATCCACGCACGGGGTCAACTGCACGGGCTCCTGCTCCTGGAATGTATACGTCAAAGACGGAATGATCGTTTGGGAGACCCAAAAGCTGGACTATCCCCAGGTAGGCGTCGATCTTCCAGCCTACGAACCCAGGGGATGCCCGCGGGGAGCCACCTTCTCCTGGTATGTCTACAGTCCTGTCAGGGTAAAATACCCCTATGTTCGAGCCGCTCTGCTGGAATTGTGGCATGAGGCACTGAAGGACCGGAATGACCCTGTGGCCGCATGGAAGAGTATCGTCGGCGATCCTCAAAGGGCGAAGCGCTACCGGGAGGCGCGGGGCAAAGGCGGGTTCATACGCGTATCGTGGGAGGAGGCCAATTTGATCATCGCCGCCGCCCTGGTTGCAACCATTCAAGACTACGGTCCGGACCGTATATGGCGCACGCTTCACGGATCTGCCTTTCCTTGTCCTGCTCCGAAAGAATGGCGACCGGTACGCTTCACATCGCTTTCTACGGGCATCGGACCTGGGGATGGCGGTGCAAAACGGCACCTCTTTCTATTACATGGCCACAGACCATTGGCGGTATGAAAACCTCGATTTATCGGCCCTCCGATCACCCGTCCACCCATCCTCGGACAGACTGGAGCACCCGGCAGACTTCAACGTCCTCGCCGCACGCCTTGGCTGGCTGCCGTCCTACCCACAGTTCAACGCAAACCCTCTGAAGATCTGTGAGGACGCATTGGCCGACGGTGCCGCGGACGACGCGTCCATTAAAGCTCGGACGGTAGAAAAGCTCCGCAATGGGGATCTCAAATTCGCCGTCGAGGACCCCTGCCACCCGGCCAATATCCCGCGAATTCTTTTTCTATGGCGCGCCAACCTGTTGGGAGCGAGCGGCAAGGGGCATGAATATTTCCTCGATCACCTCCTGGGGGCAGACCACGCCGTCATGAATGAGGAGGCCCTATACAAGGCACCGGAAACGATGACCGCTGGAGATGCCTCTCCTCATGGAAAGCTGGATCTCCTGGTGACGACGGAGCTGCGCATGAGCACCAGCGCTCTCTACGCCGACATCGTGCTGCCCGCAGCCGGATGGTACGAAATGCACGACCTGAGTACCACGGACATGCACCCTTTCATCCATCCTTTCAATCCTGCCATCGACCCTCCCTGGGAAACCAAAACCAATTGGGACCAGTTCAAGGCCATCGCAAAAACCTTTTCTCACCTTGCGGAACAGCATTTGGGACAGCGTAAGGACCTCGTGGCGACGCCCCTCCTCCATGATTCCCCCGGCGAAAGAGGAGAAGATTCCTTTCCGTACGCTGACGGGCCGGGCCCACTTTTATCTGGATCACGACTGGATGCTGCAGTTCGGGGAAGGGCTTCCCCTCTACCGGCCTCCGCTGGACATGCGCGCCCTCGGATCGACCGATGTACAAGCACCTCGCCAAAAGGGCAGGGAAATCATCCTCAATTATCTGACGCCCCATTCCAAGTGAAGCCGACCCAGATGATTGGAGGCTATGCTCAGTTGAGCTACGGATTCAATTACTACGGACCGACGGGAGCTCAGCGCGATGAAGTCATTATCGTGCGAAAGGCGGAGGAGGTGAACTGGTATGAAGGTTAGAGCTCAGCTGGCCATGGTCATGAATCTCGACAGATGCCTCGGCTGCCACACCTGCAGCATCCCCTGCAAAAATGTATGAACCAACAGGCAGGGCGCTGAATATATCTGGTACAACAATGTGGAAACCAAACCGGGAATAGGCTATCCCAAACGGTGGGAAAGCCGGGAGAACTGGAAAGGCGGTTGGACGATCAGGAACGACCGACTGGAGCTTCTGGCCGGCGGCCGTTCTTCCAAACTTTTGAAGATTTTCCACAATCCGAACCTGCCTTCCATCGATGATTACTATGAGCCCTGGACGTACAATTATAAAGATCTCATCGATTCGCCGTCGAGGAAGCATCAACCCTCGTTGCGCCCCAAATCCTTGCTTCTCCTGCTGGTCATCGGTGTGGGCACCTACAACGTCTTTTTTGGACATTATTACGTCCTGGACACTGTCGCTCCCTGGATCCGGGGAATCGTCACTCTCACTCCCGAACCAGGGCTCCTGTATGATGTACCCTGGTCTTACAAGCTGCACATCCTGCTGGCGTTTACTCTCTTCGCCCTCTCCCCCTTCACCCGCCTGATCCACATATGGAGTATTCCAATCCCTTATCTTTTCAGAAACTATCTCGTCTTCAGAAAACACTGCGCAGAGCCTGCTCGAACAACCGCTGGAAGAGGGGCATCACAAGCCGATCGAGGGGAGGAGGACACCAAAGATTACCATGCCTACGGACTACCACGGCAACTCCAAGGACGCGCTCAGCTCGCCACCAGACGGCAGAGGGGCAGGGAGCACCCTCTGGAATCGGATTGCCGAGGCATTGCGTGATTTCCCTCCCGCTTATTTTGCCATGGTCATGGCTACCGGAATTGTCTCCATCGCCTGCCACTTCCTGGGGTATGAGCTCCTGGCATTTCCCCTGTTCTACCTGAATATCCTTCTGTATTGCATCCTGTGGGCACTCACCATCGCACGGCTGATCCTCCACCGCGAACGTTTTGTGAAGGACCTGAAAACTCACAACCGTGGGGCCGGTTTTTTCACCATCATCGTCAGTACAGGGATTATGGGGAACCAGGCCGTGATCCTGGCGGATGCACGACAACCCGCTCTGATTCTCCTGGGGGTTGGGATCATCTTTTGGGTGGTTCTCATCTACACGGTATTCACTCTTTTCACGGTCCAGCCAGAAAAACCGACTCTTGAGATTGGAATCAACGGCACGTGGCTGGTGGCTACAGTGGCCACCCAATCCATTTCGGTGTTGAGTGGAATCCTTGCCCAGGAGGCGGGTCAGGCTCGCAATGTGTGGCTTTTCTTCTCTCTGTGCATGTTCCTTACGGGATGCATGCTTTACCTGCTCATCATCGCGCTCATTTTTTACCGTTTCATGTTTTTTGAGCTGACACCACAAAGTCTCGGACACCCTTATTGGATCAACATGGGAGCCGTTGCAATAACGACCCTGGCGGGAACGACACTCATCGCCAACAGTTCCGGGTCCCCCTTTTTGATGAGCATCCTCCCCTTCACTACCGGATTCACACTTTTTTTCTGGACGACCGCCACATGGTGGATCCCCTTGCTGGTCCTTCTGGGAATATGGCGTTTCGTGATCCATCACGGAGGATTTGCCTATGATCCTTCGTATTGGAGCATGGTGTTCCCCCTGGGAATGTACACCACCTGTACGTTTCAACTGGCCAGGGTGAATGGCTTGGAATTCTTGATGCCCATTCCCCGTCTTTTCATTTTTGCAGCCATCTTGGCCTGGGCTCTGACATTCTGGGGATTCGTCAAGAGCTTACGTCAGTTCTTCCGTGCAGTTCCGACAGATGAAGACCTGTAAGGGGTTTATAAGCCGGCGTTTTCGCCGATGGCCTTTTGCTGCAGGCGCATTTTTTCGAGCAGATCCTCGAACGACCCCTTCCCGATCACTTTGCGAAAGGTATTGGTGTAGTTGCTGACAATGCTCACGCCGTCGATGTCCACATCACGGATGAGCCAGCGTCCGCTCTTCTGAACCAGGTGATAGTCGACGGGGATATGCTCGTTGGTGCGCAAGATTACGGTACCGACGCGCATTCCTCCGGATTCGGACGACTCCCCTTTGTACTCGATGTTTTCCTTTTTCAGAAAATTCAAAACCATGCGGGTATAGGAATCCTGAAACAGAACCGTAAAGAGGTCCTCGAATTCCCTGCGCTGTGCTGGGGATATCTTATCCCATTGATCTTTTATGGATTCCTGAGCCATTTGACCGGCAAGGAAGTTCTCTGCAATGACCTGGCGAACCAGTTTTGCCCTTCCAGCCCTGTGTGCGTCTCCTTCAAGGTCCGGACGGGTCTGTATCTCCATGGCCTTTTCCAAAACCCCTTTCACCCGTGAAGTCGCCCCTCCGTCTGAGGCGTATACTTCCCCCACGCAGACGGCACACCATAAGGAAACCAGGAAAACTCCCCAACATCGCAGTTTCATCTAATCCTCCTCATCAAAGCTCGTTTGAGACGGCATAAAAGTGACCAAGAGAGCGGGCAGGAGTACGATGGCCGCTGCCAGCACACAAAGGCTTCCCACCGCCGAAACATACCCCAGACTGAAGATTCCCCGGTGGTGAGACAGCATGAGCGTTCCAAACCCCACAGTGGTCGTCAGGGCTGCAAGGATGACTCCCTTTGCCGTACTGAAGAGGAGCTCTCCCGGCAAGAGCCCCCCTTCCTTCCACCGATGCAGGATGATGACTCCGTACTCCACCCCGGCCGCCACCACGAGGGGCATGAAAATGCTGTTGGCCAGGTTGAAATCCATCCCCACCCAGCCCATGACGCCGACGGTCCAGAGGGTTCCGACGCCGAGAGGAGCCATGGCCAGGAGAGCCACTCCCAGGCTGCGGAATGAAAAAAACAGCAGAAGGAAAATCGCGACGACCGCATAGAAGGAAGCCAGAACGCAAGCTTGTTTGAAAGCGGAGGAAAAGACATAAAGGGAAACGGGATCCCCCACCACCTCAGGGTCCACACCTTGAAGGCTTTTGATGAATCGAGCAAGGGACCCGCTTTCCCACACGGACTCCCTGGGGTAAATCCGGATCATGTATTGATTGTTTTGATAAAATCGATCTCTCACCTCCCTGGGAATATCTTCGAGGCTCATGGGAGAGGCGGATGCTCCTTTCCTTACAAACTCCAGAGTTTCCAACAAATCCTGCCGGAACCGTGCCTGATAGTCTCCCAATCGCTGGAGAACCTCGGGGGAAGCATTCAGAGCCTGGATCACTTCCTCAGCCAGGGACCGCACCCTCGCCATCTGCTCCACCACTGGAGCGTCGGCACCCCACTGGTCCGCCTGATCCTCCTGCATCTTGAAGCGGATGCGCTTCAGTGTCGCCTGGATTTCCTCGACATCCTTCGGTCCGGGCAAAGACAGGAACGGATACAGCGATGCGCTTTTCACCAGGGGAATATCCGTCAGAAAAGATCGAAGGATTGCAAGCTTTTCGTCCTGGTCTTCGGGCAGAATCGAGTAGACACTTTCTACGGCGGCAACGGTGGGAAGTGCCTCAAAGGCTTCGATTTTCGTCTTCGCCTCTTCGGGAGAGCCGGCAAGAGCAGCACAGGACAGGAGAGATCGCTGGGAATGTTCCACAAGCCGTTTTTCCCAGACGACTGCTTCGGCGTTCTCGGCTTGAAGCCGCAGGGGATTGAGATCAAAACCCACGCGAACGGCGCTCCCCAGGCTGAGCAAGCAAAGGCTCACCACCCCTCCCAGGATCCACCGCCCCCCGGATGAGCTCAATCGCAGGAGTCGCCGTCCATCCCCTGAGGCCTCCCGAAACGCCGTGGAGCCGTTCTGATCTCCTGCCATGAAAACACTCAGGGCGGGGAGAACCGTGAGATAGGCCAGCAGCACGAGGAGGATCCCCACGCCGGCAATCACTCCCAGCTCCATAAGGCCGCGAAATCCTGTCAGCACAAATGGAAGGAATGAAAGAGAAGTGCTGAAGCCTGCCAGAACGATTCCCGGCCCGGAGCTATCCATGACTCTGCGGATGATGGATTGACGATCCTTGTATCCCAGACGTTCTTCCTCTTCATAGCGGCTGAACCAGTGGATGCCAAAATCGTCTCCAAGGCCGATCAACAGGGGTGCAAACACCGCCGAAAGCATATTCAAACGACCGACAAAAAGGGTCGCCCACCCGAAGGTCCAACAGAGTCCCACTCCCAGAGCCACCATTTGGATGAGAGGGCGGCGAAAGCTTCTGCGAAAGGTCACCAGGAGGAGCCAAACGCATAGAAATGAAATCCAGCTTGCCCGTTCCATATCTTTCAAGACCGTGGTCATCTGGTCATCGTTGAGGGCTTCCTGGCCGGTTACACCCGCCTGTATATCGGGAAACGACGCCTGAGTTTCATGGATCAGCCGCCGTAGATGCTTCAGAGCGTCCTGGAACTCGGTGAGAGTCCCATGGGTTTTTCTGGGAACAACGGTGACGAGGAGAAAACGCTTCTGTCCCTCCCAGAGATAACCTTCCTGGTGGAGGGCCAGTTTGTCCTGGGCAAAGAAAGAAGACCAGGGGGAGATATAGTCGGGATTTCCTTTAAGGTAACGGGAAAGCCCTTCCAAAGTTTCAATGAGGAAGCCGAGGTCCATCCCTTCCCCGGCACGCTCCGACCCCTCCTGGGTGGCCTCTTCGTCGAGGAACCCGGTGAAGAGCTCCCCCACCATGCGCCGGGCCATTTCATCATTGGCAAGAGCCAGAAACGTCGGTACGCTCGGCTGCTGCGCAAGCCCCTGAATCATGTGCGCATGCTCCTGCAGGGTGGTGCGAAGGGCGAGCAGATCTTCCCTTTCCAGGTAGAGAAGCGCCCATGGCTTGAAAACCCCGGGGTCCACCCGGTAAAAGACCTTCTCAAAATGCTGCGTTTCCGATTGGATGCGTGGAACGAGGGTCAGCAGGAACGACACCCCCCGATCGGGCGTGGGGGCTTCGATGACGACCGTAAGGCTCCTCTTACCCCCGTCGTCAAAGGGATCCACCCGATCGGAAAGGGCAATGAGGGGATGATGGGGGGAAATGAGCTCCAATTGATCGGTTGCCACGTCCAGATGCGCCGCCGTATAGGCAAGGGAGAGCGCCGCGGAGACAAAGACAACCCCTAAAACAAGACGTGGCCTGGGCAGGACCCAGGCCATCCAGGCTCGGATGCATCTCACGATCAGCTTCATTGGGTTTGGGTATTCCCTTCAAGGGCCAGATTGTGCATCAATTCCCGACGCGTATTCCAGGCGGGCCACTGCGACATGGTAGTCGAAGAGTGCTCGCAGGTAGTCCCCCTGATTTTTCCCGTAGCGGTCGATGGCTTCGAACATATCCTTTGCCGTGCCCACTCCCATGTCAAAGTTTGCAAAAGACGCCACGATCCATTTTCGCGATGCTTTGGCCGCCTTTTCGTAGGAAATGTAAGAGCTCCTCGCTTCCAGCACGTCCTGGTATTCCTTGGCCACCTGCAGAGGAATGCTTTGCTCGGCAAAATCCCTCTTGTGCAGCAATTTCTGATATTCGGCCGCAGCCTTGCGCACCTTGCCCTGCCCGATGCCAAAATCGAAATGCCACTGCCCACCCAGCAGAACACCAACATAAGCATGGTTGAAATCATCTTCAAAGTAGGAGATGGGCATGCGCTCACGGCCCGGTGCCCCGGCCAGCGACGCCACTCCCGCGAGAAAAAAAGAAGGATAAAGGTCGGCTTTGGCGGCATCCAGCATCGATTTTTGGGCCTGCAGCCCCTTTTCCAGCTGCTCCAGTTCCGGGCGCGTTTCCAGAGCCCGGCGGATATATTCCTCTCGATCCGCCAAGGTCCGCATGTCCTTGGGAAGTTCATACCGATCCAGCTTGAAGTCCTTGGCCGCTGGATAGCCGATGGTTCTCTTGAGGGCCGTGTAGGCCAATTGAGCCCCGGAATCCGCCTTGACCTTGAACCGTTGTATGTCGGCTTCGAATGCATCCAGGCGGTACAGGTCCGTCTCGTCGACGTTGGTGGAACCGGCTGCAATCAATTTTTCGATCCGCTGACGCGCATCCCGGATGAATCCATCGGCATCCTGGGCTGCATCCTTGCCCTGCCCCGCTACGATCAGGGCATAATAAAGCTCCTTGATGCTCAATATGATGTCGTTGTTCTTCTTGATCCTGGCAGACTTCTGGGCCTCCACCCCAAACGCTGCGGCATCCTGACGATGAGAAATCTTCCCGAAAGTATACAACGGCTGTACGAGGTTGAAATCAAGGCGGCCAAAGACACCGATACGGTCTTTGTCATTGTTCTGCAGCTCGCCCAGGAACAACCCGTTTCCCAGGGTTTCATTCACCACAACCGTGGGCAGATCGGCATCCTCCACCGGCCCTGTCACTCCTGTGATATCGAGCTGCGCCCACCGGCCGGCCTTCGCCTGGTCCAGGTCGCTCTGGGCCACTGCAATATCCTGGTCCGCCTCCTTGATTTCCGGGCTTTTCTCCAGGGCCATGGCAATCAGCTGGTCCAGGTTGAGGACTTCAGGTTCCGCAGCCCGGGCATTGATTACCGCCATCAAAGTTACAACAAGCAGCAGCAACAGGGAGCACACCACGCGGCACTTTTCCCTTTTACTGGAAGTCATATCTGTCGCCCTTTCCCGAATAAAGTTCACAGAATCCAAATGGGCTCAAAGTATCGTAAATCGCAATGAATGGAAAGCAGGAATACATCCGTTGCCAGCGTGCCGCCTTGACACGTTGAGGCGCTTCTGGTAGCTATTCCCCTATCTCGAGGGTCGAAAGAGTCATTGCTTGCGCAGTGAACGAGGGACAGGGTTACCCCTCGGGAAAACTATCAGCTCTTCGGATCCGACTCCAAACCATGACGCGCCAACTGATCATCAATGCCGACGATATGGGCTACACTGCGGGCGTCAATCGGGCTATCCTCCAGTGCTTCATGGAGGGAAGCCTGAGCAGCGCCACACTTCTGGCCAGGGGGCAGGCCTTCGAGGAGGCCGTCGAGGTCTGTAAGGCCACTCCGGCTCTGGGCATCGGGGTGCACCTTGCTCTCACTGAAATGCCCCCCGCCGCACCCCAGCATGAAATTCGGGAATTACTGACTTCAGACGGGCTTTTACTCCCAACACCCGGCTGTCTCCTCCTTTCCCTGAAACGGGGTAAAATTCCGCAGAAGGCTCTCGTGAGAGAACTGGATTTTCAGGTGAGCAGAGTCGTGGATGCAGGCCTGAGACCTACCCATCTAGACAGCCACAAGCACGTCCATGCCATCCCGGAAGTGCTGGAAGCCGTCATTCAGGTGGCACGAAGGCATGCCATACGATGGATCCGGAGCCCCTTTGAAACATCGGCAGGGTTGGACCTCTTTCCCTTTGTGGGAAGGGGAGAAAAAATCCTGTTCTGTAAACAGCATGCCAAAGCCAGGATCTTTTCCATCTTCAAGCGCCACTTTCTGCACCGCATCGGGCAGGAAGGCCTTAGGTGCGCCGAACATTTTTGCGGCGTCTCCCTGACCGGAATTTGGAACGAGGCTGCCATGATATTCCTGCTCCAACATCTCCCTCACGGCACCAGCGAATGGATGCTGCATCCCGCCTTCTGCGATAAAGACCTGTCCCGGCAAAAGACCCGGCTCCTGGAGCAGCGGCAGAACGAGCTGGACCTTCTCCTTTCAGCACGCTGGCGAGACTTCCTGGACCGATACAAAATTGCCCTCGTGCCCTATGGTGGAGCAACTGAGTGAAAACGAGCTTTCAAGCATCGCCGTCCCGATGCGATGCGGAACCGAGTGTGGACGGACCTGCCATTTCCGTCGTCGTTCCTTTGCACAACGAAGCCAGGACTCTCGAAGAGCTCTATCAGCGGATCAAGAATACCCTGGAGAAACAGGAGAAAAAGTGGGAATTGGTGCTGGTGAACGACGGCAGCACAGACGGCACGACGGGAATTCTGGACAGCATCTACGAAAGAGATTCCCGTGTGACCGTGGTCCAACTGCGCAGGAACTTCGGCCAGACAGCGGCGCTTATGGCAGGATTCGATCATGCCAGGGGAGAAGTTGTCGTGACGATGGACGGGGATTTGCAGCATGCGCCCGAAGAAATCCCCAATTTTCTCAGTAAGATCCAGGAGGGATATGACCTGGTTTCAGGCTGGAGGGTATCGCGTTCGGACGCCCTCCTGACGCGCACCATTCCCTCCCACATCGCCAATTGGCTGATGGCCAGAGTCTCGGGGGTACAGCTCCATGACTTCGGTACGACCTTCAAAGCTTATCGCCGGGAAGTTCTCGCGGATATCCGCCTTTACGGGGAGCTGCACCGATTTGTTCCCGCTCTTTCCTCCCTGAGCGGAGCACGCATCGTCGAAATTCCCATACAGGACATGGGACGTTACTCGGGCAAATCCCATTATGGGCTCTCCCGAACATTTCGGGTCATGTTCGATTTGCTGACGGTGGGATTTCTCCTGCGCTATATGACCCGCCCGCTTCATTTTTTCGGAAAGCTGTTCCTGCTGTGCTCAGGAGGCTCATTCCTCATGGGAATGTTCCTGCTCTTCCGAAAGGTGTTCTCCGGCGTTCATATCTTTCAGGAGCACGGTCCCCTGGCATTGCTGGCGTCAGTCCTGATGCTGGCAGGAGTTCAATTCCTCGCCATAGGTCTTCTGGGGGAAATACTGGCCCGCGTGTACTTCGAATCCCAAGACAAGAAGATCTACTCCGTCCGGAGGATTCTCCGGCGGGAGGTATGACTTCCGCGAGCCATCACTGCACCGTCACTCAAGCGATCCTGCCTTGACGGCGCTCCTGCCGGCCAAACGCTCCTTATAGATGAGGCAAACATTCCGAATATAGATGAGCAATCCGCCTGCCTGCCCAACGATGAACACAGGGTCTCGCCGCAGAATGGCATACAGGAGCAGGAGCGCTCCGCCCGCGAGGCTCAAAATCCAGAAAGCAAGTGGAATGACGCTTTTTCCAACTCGCTCACTGGCAATCCACTGCACCAGGAACCTTGCCGAAAAAAGTCCCTGGGCGATGAAACCCAGAGCAAGCAAGCTTTTGTCCATAAAATGACCCTAATTTTGCATTGTCAACATGCCGGTGAAAAGGACAACCGTCGGAGCGCCGGGGGCGATGAACTTCTCCACAGCGCCAGGACCATCCTGCACGCTTCTCTGCCGATGCGCCCTGTGGAGCAGCTTTGTCGGCTGAAAATCATGACAAACGGTTGTCTATTTTCATACACAATCAGGTGGTCGGAGCCAAGCCATTTTTCCTGGATGCACAAGTGCTCAATGCCCCAGCGCTTCTGCGACCTTGTCGGAAAGGGCCTTCGCGGCAAAGGGTTTTTGAAGGAATCGTACTCCGTGTTCGAGAATACCCTGGTGTGCGATGACATCGGCAGTGTATCCGGACATGTAGAGGCATTTCATTTCGGGATGCAGGACTTCCAGCCGCTTTGCCAGCTCCCGACCGTTCATTTCCGGCATCACGACATCCGTGATGAGAAGATCAATGAGCCCAGGATACTCCTGGACCCGGCGTATGGCCTCACCAGGAGTCCCGGCTGAAAGCACCGAATAGCCCAAGCGCCGAAGCATTCCGCCGGCAAGCTCCAGGATCGCATTTTCATCCTCGACAATGAGCACGGTTTCCGTGCCTTTTTTCGGCGAGCCCGGGTCACTTGGCATACCCGCAGCGGAATCGGCTGTCCCGGACTGAAAACGCGGGAGGTAAATATTGAAAGTCGAACCACAGCCCTTTTCACTGCAGAGGTTGATGTAGCCTCCGTTCTGCTTGATAATCCCAAATACCGTCGAAAGCCCCAGTCCGGTTCCTTTTCCAAGTTCCTTGGTGGTGAAGAAGGGCTCGAAAACCTTGGCCTGCATTTCCGGCTCCATCCCGCAGCCGTCATCGCGCAACGCTAGCAGCACGTACTCACCGGGTACGCATCCTGCGTGATTGGCACAAAATGTTTCATCGAGCGCCACGTTGTTCGTTTGGATGGTGACTCTCCCCACCCCGTCAATGGCATCGCGGGCATTGACCAGCAGGTTCGCCAACACCTGGTCAAACTGCGAGGGATCGATTTGCACATTCCAGAGGCCATGCCCCGGGACCCATACCAGGTCGATGTCCTCACCGATGAGGCGGCGGAGCATCTTGAGCATGTTTTCCACTGTTTCGTTCAAGTTCAGAGGGACGGGGTTGGCGACCTGTCTACGGGCAAAGGCCAGTAACTGTCGCACAAGATCCGCCGAGCGATGCGAGGCGGACTTCACTTCTTCCAGGATATGGTGGATCGGGTCTTGATCGTCAAGATCCATCAAGGCCAATTCAATGTATCCCAGGATGACTCCCAGCATGTTGTTGAAATCGTGGGCGACTCCCCCTGCCAGCCTTCCCACGGCCTCCATCTTTTGGGCCTGATGGAACTGTACTTCCAGTTTTTTGAATGCCGATTCCGCCCGCTTCTGTTCGGTGATGTCGATCCATGCACCCACAACTTCTTTGGCTGGGCCATTGCCACAGCGAGTCACCCGAAGCTGATCTCTTATCCAAAAGATGGCACCATCCTTTCCCAAAAACCGGTATTCCTGGGTGAGGCTCCCCTTTTCCATCAGATGGCTCATATTCTCCATGACCCCATCGACATCTTCAGGATGCAAGTGCATGGTCCACCATCCGGCCGTTAAAGCCTCACTCGCCGTATATCCCAGGAGGTTTTCAATATTCTCGCTCACCCATATGGGCTGCATGCGTCCAGCTTCCTTTGTTTTAAGGATATAGATGATCACCGGACTGACTGTGAAATAGTATTGGAGGCGTTCTGCCAGCTCTCGAGCAGTCTCTTCGACCCGCTTCTGCTCAGTGATGTTGGAAAGAGTGAAAGCGAATCGACCTTCATCCATGAAATGCGCGATAACGTTGAAATGCCGCTGTTCCTTTTCCAGGAACAATTCGAAGGCAACAGGCTCCCCCCTCATGAGAGCCTTTCCATATCTCTGGAGAAAGCTCATCGTTTCAACGCCCAGTTGAACCTCCGACGCAAGTTTCCCCAAAATTTCTGCAACCGGCAACCCGGTATGCGCCTCAAAAGCGGGATTGGCATGCAGGTAGATATAGTCCACGGGCTCTCCCTGCTCATCCAAAACAAATTCACACAGGGCGACGCCGCTCATGGAGTTTTCGAACAGAGCGCGGAACCGCTCTTCGCTTTCACGGAGGGCGGTGGTGCGTTCCACGACCTGGGCCTCCAGCCGCGCTTGACGATTGCGCAGGAAGCCGACAAACAGGGTGAGGACGGCTGTCCCGACCAACCCGGCGAATCCTGCCAGCAAGCCCTGCCGGAGAGGATTCGAGGCGTAGAAGCCGGAGGCTGGGTGAAGGACGAGAGCGAATGTGCGTCCAAAGGCAAACACCGGGAGCACCTGGGAGAGGGGATATCGCTGGAGACTATCCCTGCCCATGATGATACGACAGTCGTCCGCCGTTGCGTGCGGATAGGCGGCCAGAAGCGTCGGGCTCCTGGGGTTCATCAAGCCCAACAGGTGCGCCTCCAGCAAGGGAGATTCCGCAGTGTAGGACTTCAAGCCCGCTTCGAGAAAAGATTGCAGGCGCAGCCTCCCTGTGACAAAACCCCGAAGATTCGCATGGGCTCCACCCTCATCGCCCGGGAATTGGCTGTCGGCATTCGCTGCCTGGAAGACCGGTCGAACGGCCAGTATTTCGATCGCTTCAACACCGTCGAAGACCACGGACACGGGATCCGCAGGAATCCAGAATTCGACACAGGCTGCCCGATCGAACGCAGACGACCACAATGGCCTCGAGCTCATGTCGAACCCCATTTCCGCCTCCCTCCCGGTCTCCGGCGCGGCATAACGCACTGGAAAATAGGCTGGGCGTACCGAAGCGTCAACCCGCTCCCCTCGTGCCGATTTCTCCCATATGGCTGGATCCAGAGGGGCCTCAGCCGTTGCCTCCGCTTCATACCTGGACCGTTCACTCTGACGGACAAGCTCGACCCATTGGTATCCTTCTACGACGGCATTTCTTGCCAAAGGCTCCACGAAGGCGGCAAACTCCTGTCGCCTCACACGCCGGCTGGCTTCGAAAAACCGTGCGATGGACGCAAGGTCCTCGCAAATGCCACGAAATATGCTTCGAATGGCCTCCGCCTTGGAATCGCTGAATTCCACAAAAACCCTTGCCTCCTCCCTGCGTTCGGCCTCGATCAACACCAGGGTAGTCACAACCGTAAGCGCAAGTCCCAGGACTCCAACCATCGCGGTCTCCATGTGTCTCAGGGGACGCGCACCTTCCACGGGCAGATTATTGCGCCGGTGGATGCAAGCGGCACCGCCGAGGACAAGCAACCCGAGAAAAAGCGTCATCGCGGCAGGAGGCAGGCGCGCGGCGCTGACCGCAGCCCTCCAGTCATCGGCCAGGATGTCCATGCCGACGACCATGAGCACCTCTCCGGTTCGAGGGTCCAGAACTAGGGCGTCCAAATCGGCTTTCGGCCGTTGCCCGGTTTTTGGACCCGGCGAAAGCCTCCCAAGTCAAGCTCTGGCGGCCATTTTCCCGGAAAATCCGGGAGACCAAAAACCGGGTAAAGAATCTGGGCGATTCAGATCTTTTTTGGACGCCCTAGTCCAGAACCGGTGCGAATGCTGTCACAAACGTCCCGTATTCGTCCGTTACAGGCCCTATGGTCACCGGCTTCCGCCGTGAAAATACTTCATAGGCCTCCGGGGCGGGATTTTCATAGAGCGTACCCGGAGGGCTTGCCATGGGATCTCCTTCCTCGTAGTTCTCAGGACCGAAGAAAAGCTTCCCATGCCGCAAAGTCATGCTGTAGATGCCACGCTGCCAAATGAGGCGACCATAGGCCGTCATCTGCTCACGGAGACGCTCATAGGGCAGCGAACCTTTGTCCGCGGGGGTAAAGGAAAGCTCTTTGACCAGTTCGGGGTTGACTGCCTGAGCAATTCGCACCACCTGCCGCAGCATCTGTGCCCGCATCTCCTCATCCACTTTTCCGGCACGCCATTCCACGCAAAACCAACCGAGGAGCACCAACAGCACAAGCGCCGAAACAGCATGGATCATTAACTTGTTGTGCCTGATCCATGAGGGTTGAAAACCGGGGTCCATCACTATCCTTTCCGACAGGGCTTCCTACAACGGAGATTCATGCAGAGGCTTCTCGTCGAGAGTCGGAAAATGAGGGCAAATCGATGAATCTTTATGGCCATATTTCCAACGCTTCGAAGTGGACGAGGGAGATCCGGTTCTCTCGAAAACACTGGACTCCCAGGTGCGCATGGTATCCCCCCATTCCCCGGCAGGCCTCGCTTACACGCTTCATTCGTGCCGACGCACGCTGGAGGAATGACAGCCCCATGGACTGATTGACTCGCTGAAAATCTAAGTATATTCTACCTTCTCGCCCCCGCAGAGCACCATGGCTCCGGGCAAATGCGACATTCCGTTTTCAGCTGCCCCTTCACCCTGAAGACTGTCGACAGGAGATGGATGAAGATAAAATTTGGAATAATGATCAAGTTCTTCTTGTTTTATTTTATCCTCATTTCAATATTCAATGGGACGATCGTTGTTCTGTTCATCCATATTCAGGAAATCATGAAAATATCCGAGGATGTCGTCAACAAGAACTTCAGGATATCTTCAGCTTCGAAGAAAATGATCGAAAGTCTCCTGTGGATGGCGGAAACGGAGAGCAAATACAATCTACTGAAAAAGGATGATTACAAGACTTACTTCGCTTCAGCGCAGAGGCAGTTTGAGGAGAATCTGACAGAAATACTCCTGTTGATGCCCATGGAGGGCAAGGCCGAGAATCCCTGGAAGGAGCTTTTCAAAGATTATGTGGATCAGTTACCGGGAGGACTGGAAGGCCACAATGGCGAAGAATCCTCGGACGTCCTGTGGATTCCCGAAGAGGCCATCAACGACTGGGTCAAACGAATTTCCAAGGCCAGATCCGACAATGAGCTGCAGATAGAAGCCGAAATGCGGGGGCTGAACCACCGGGGAGAGATGGCCGTGAAGTGGGGGCTGGTGGGACTGGCGTGCTCCGCCCTGCTGGGTCTCATGGGCATCATCTTTCTGACGCGCTCCATGAGCAGGCCCCTCCGGGAGCTCCTCCGCGGGATACATTCCATTTCACGGGAAGGCCTTCGAGAACCGATCCGCATCCGATCCAAGGACGAATTCGGTGAACTGGCGGGAGCCTTCAACGACATGGCCAACCGCCTGAGGGATGAAGAGCGGATGCGATCGGATTTCATCTCCATGTTGAGTCATGAAATCAGGACTCCTCTGACCTCCATCAGGGAGTCCGTCAATCTCATTTCCGAAGAGGTCATGGGAAACATCAACGACCGGCAGCGTCGATTTCTGGAAATCGCCAGCAAAGAAATCGAGCGCATATGCGAACTGCTGAACCACCTCATGCAGGTGTCCCGACTGGAGGCAGGCGCCGTATCCATCCGACGCATTCCCTTCTCCCCGGCTGACCTCGTTTCGGGCAGCATCTACCGCGTGACGCCGGCCGCCGAAGCCAGAGACATCAAAATCCGGACGGAAATTCCCGCCCAACTGCCTCAAGCCATGGGCGACCCTGAAAATCTGCAGCAGGTCCTGATGAATCTTTTGGGGAATGCCATCAAGTTCTCTTCCCCTGGAGACAATATTGTTGTACGTATACATGTTGATCAGGGTCCGGCGGGGAAATGGCTGAAATTCAGTGTCGAGGACAACGGCCCCGGGATCCCGCCGGATGAGTTGACCATGGTTTTCCACAAGTACTACCGGGCTTCAGGAATACGGAATCAAGTCGATGGCGCAGGTCTCGGCCTGAGCATTTCCAAGCATATCGTCGAAGCCCATGGGGGGGTCATTGGGGTGGAAAGTCAGGTAGGGAAAGGCAGTAACTTTACCTTTACCCTTCCCATTTCCTCTGAGGAATAACAAGCATAATGAAAGCACGGGACCATCGGATCACGCTTCATATGGCATGGCTTCAGTTCACATTTTGCCCGCTCCTGCTTCTCCTGATGTTGAATCTTCCGGGATGTGCTTCCACACAGAGACCTGAGAAAACCGCAGTCCCCCAGACCAGCGAATCGGCCGTGGCTCGCGTTGAAGAGGGTTTTACCGAATCATGGAAGCAGGGCATGGAAGCCTTCCACCGAGAGGATTATAACGCGGCTGCAAGCCTGTTTGAGGTTTTGAGCGAAAGTGCCCCCCATGAGGCCAACCGGCAAAGGGCACTTTATGCCCTTGCCGCCACCAGGCTGATTCTGGCAGACAATCCCGAAGAATATACGCAGGCCATGGGCGTTTGGGAGCTTTGGAGCCGGAAGCATCTCCCAGAGTCCGAGGGGGAGGATCCCGCCATGCTGACTCCTTTTTTGGAGCGGCTGGTCCCTCCTGGAGCACCCCAGACTTCGACTGTGGCAGAGAGCCCCCCGAAACCACACAAGCACGTCGAGCGCAGCAACATTTACAACAGCTATATGGTCTGTAAAGAGCTCCTGCGTACCCGGGAGAAGGAGCTGGAACGTATGAAAGCCAGCATTGGGGCAAAGGACAGAGAGATCCGAAAGCTGAAAAAACAGATCACTTCCCTGGAAGAAATCCATTTAAAATTCCAGGAAAAAAAGCAAGAGATAACCTCCCCATGACCCCCGTGAAATCGGAGCGAGCTTTGACCACGAAACAAACCATTCTTGTGGTGGACGATGACCCCCATATTCTGGAAGTATTGGAAGCACGGCTCACTTCTGCAGATTTTCGTGTCCTGACAGCCTGTGAAGGTCCGGAAGCCATCGAGATCCTGAGGGACCAGCCGGTGGATCTCATGATCTCCGATGTCAAGATGCCTGGAATGGGAGGAATGGACCTTTTCCAGGAAGCACGCTCCCTCAATCCAGACCTGCCCGTGATGTTTCTTACCGCGTACGGCACCATTTCCGATGCGGTGAGCGCCGTGAAAGCCGGCGCGGTGGACTACCTGACAAAGCCCTTCAGTGGACGAGACCTCCTGCAGAAAATCACCGAAATCCTCAAAAAACGAAGCGTCCCTGAGCGCCGCAAGGAAAAGGAGCCGATCCTTCCCCTGGAGCAGGTGCTCTACGGGGGGAAGAGTCCGGCCATGCGGGAGCTTTACGACCTCATTGAACGGATTGCTCCCAGTGACGTCAATGTGCTCCTGCTGGGAGAGAGCGGAGTCGGGAAAGAGCGTGTGGCCCATCTGATCCATGAGAGAGGTCCTCGCCGGGAGCATCCTTTTGTCGTGGTGGACTGCGGTTCGACTCCCACCGGACTCCTGGAAAGCGAGCTCTTCGGGCATGTGAGAGGCTCTTTCACCCACGCCATTCGGGACAAAAAGGGCCTCATTGAGGCTGCGGATCATGGGACCCTCTTCCTGGACGAGATCGGAAACATTTCACCGGAAATGCAGGTTCGCCTGCTGCGTTTCCTGGAGGATCGAAAGATTCGAAGGATCGGGGACCTGAAGGAGATACCGGTGGATTGCCGCGTCATTGCCGCTACGAATGTGGATTTGCCCGAAGAGGTGGAGGCAGGGACCTTCCGGGAGGATCTCTACTACCGGCTGCGGGTGGTCACCCTCAAAATTCCTCCTCTGCGTGAGCGGCGGGAAGATATTCCCATATTGGCTCAACATTTTACTCAGGTGTTCTGTGAAAGCCACAAGCTGCCCCCGGTGAAGCTGCCTCCCGAAACCGTCAAATGGCTCACCGAATACCCCTGGCCCGGAAATGTGCGGGAGCTCAAGAATGCACTGGAAGCGGGCGTGGTGCTCTGCAGAAGCGGGGTCCTGCACCCGAGTGATCTGCATCTCTCCGGGCTTCCTCACGCCCCGCAGCGATCGGCGCCCTCCCAGGAAATCGACACCCTCTCTCTCGAAGGAAGCGAGAGGAACGCCATCATCCGCGCTCTGCAGCAGGCCAACTGGGTTCAAAAGGAAGCGGCGGAGCTCCTGGGAATCAGTCGTCGGGCGATCCATTACAAAATCAAGAAATACGGCATCGAGCTTTCAGGGAAGCGTTCGGGTGGAGAAAGCCAGCCCGAAGATTAGGCCATGTAGTGTTTTGCTGACTCATGAACCACTGACCCAAGACCGGAGGAGACCCATGATGAAGAAGACAAGCCTGCCCCTTGCCCTCACCATGCTTTTGCTGCTGAACAGCATTCCCCTCCAGGCATCGAGTGCCGGACCGGGAGTATCCGCCGACGAGGCCATGCAACAATTGAAGGAGGGAAACGCCCGCTATGCTGCCGGGGCACCGACCCACCCCAACTGCACCCAGGATCGCCGCAGGGCGACCACAACCGAGGGGCAGCACCCCTATGTCACCATCCTGTCCTGTTCCGATTCGCGGGTGCCGGTAGAGATCCTTTTCGATAAAGGACTTGGGGAAATATTCGTCGTCCGCGTCGCAGGAAATGTGGTGGATACGGATGAAGCCGGATCCATCGAATACGGTGTGGATCATCTGGCCACGCCACTCATGGTGGTTCTGGGCCACACCCGCTGCGGCGCAGTGACGGCAGTAGCTCAGAACGCAGCCGTCCACGGCAATATTCCTCGCCTGGTGGACAACATCAAGCCGGCAGTAGCTGCCGCCAAAGCGAAGCATCCCGACCTCGCCGGAGAGCCATTGGTGGAAGAAGCGGTCAAGGCCAACATCTGGCAGGCCATCAGCGATCTGCTCCGGACCAGCGAGGTCACTCGAGAGCGTGTGAAGGATGGAAGGCTCAAGGTCGTGGGAGCCCTTTACGACATCGATTCGGGCAAGGTCGAATGGCTTGGGAGCCACCCGGATCAAGACCAACTCCTCAAAAAATACAGTGTCGAGGGCAGCAAACCTCATCATAAGGCCAAAACAAAGAAATAAGACGTGCCGTGAGCGAAATGCCCCAAGAAATGAAACGGGTTCCGTTCGGCCGGGAAGAGATCGAGGTCCTGAGGCAATCCATTTCTGTTGCGGAAGAGCTCATCAGCGATTTTTACAAAATTTCCACATCGGAATGGAAGCGCTACCGCTACGATATTCAGTCGCTGAAGGACCTGCTGGAGGAGGAAATCATCGACACCGCCTTCGCGCAGGTCCATCGCTACTCTCAGTCGCCCCACCAACGGCTGCGGGGCAGCGAACGAGGGGAATTTTTCAAGATCTGTATCCAGGATCACATGGTCCGGAAGGCTGTGCAGCGTGACGCGCACATCCAGCTGTTTCCCCTCATGACCTATATCGTCACCCATGAGCTCATTCATGTGGTGCGCTTTGCCAGGTTTCTTCACCAATTTTACAGTACTCCGGCCGAAGAAGCCGCCGAGGAAAGGCGGGTCCATGCACTGACCTATCAACTCCTGGAGAATCTGAAAATCAAGGGCCTCCCGGAGGTCTTGCAGGCCTTCACGGACTGTCGCACCATGGAAACCTTCCATGGAACGCAGGAAACGGCCTCCCAGGGATGAAAGCTAACCATTTTCGAGATTAAGATAGCGTTTACATTGTGTTTTGTGCGATTAAAGCCCCTCAAGCAAGGATGAGTTAGACAGATGAAGGAAAAGATCACGCGCCAAGAAGTCCGCCATGTTGCCCAGTTGGCGAGACTTGAGCTCTCCGAAGAGGAAGAAAAGCAGATGACTGCAAAGATGAACCAGGTACTGACCTACATGGAGAAGCTCAACTCCCTGGACACCTCCCGGGTCCCTCACATGACACACGCCATTCAACTGCAGAACGTTTTCCGACCGGACGAGGTTCTGCCGTCCATGGATCGGGAGCAGATTCTGGCCAACGCCCCCGAATGCGACGGGGTCAGTTTCCTGGTCCCCAAAGTCATCTGAGCGTTCCGACACGGTACCCGGTCGTTCTCAAACATTTTTTTGTGTCAATACCAAAAGAGGTAATCAGCATGGATCTCCATTCCCTCACCATTCACGAACTCCACGATCACCTGCTCCGTAAAGAGGCAAGCGCCACCGAAACGGTTACAGCCTATCTCCAGCGCATTGAACGCATCGATCCCCTGCTGAATTCCTTTGTGACCTTGATGGGCCAGGAGGCACTGCGAGAGGCGCAGCTCTACGACAACGGCCGGAAAGACCTGGAGGCATCCCCACTCGCCGGGGTCCCCCTGGGGATCAAAGACGTGATCTGTACGAAAGGGTTCCGCACCACCTGCGCATCGCGCATTCTGGAGAATTTTGTTCCCCCTTATGACGCGACGGTTACCGAACGTCTTCACAAAGCCGGGGCCATCTTGCTCGGAAAGACCAACATGGACGAATTTGCCATGGGATCGTCCAGCGAAAATTCGGCATTTTTCCCCACACGCAACCCATGGGATACAGAGCGCGTCCCCGGCGGGTCGAGCGGCGGCTCTGCCGCGGCCGTTGCGGCCGATCTCTGCGCCGGCTCCCTGGGCTCCGACACGGGTGGATCCATACGCCAGCCGGCTTCCTTTTGCGGCGTCATAGGATTGAAGCCCACCTACGGCCGCGTTTCCCGCTTCGGCCTGGTAGCCTTCGCGTCCTCCCTCGACCAGATCGGCCCTTTCGCCAAGGATGTGGAAGACGCCGCCATTCTCCTCCAAGCCATCGCAGGCCACGACCAACGGGATTCCACCTCGGTGGATCAACCGGTTCCCGATTACCGCCTGGCCATGAAGCGATCCATCAAAGGCCTTCGCCTGGGAATTCCACGGGAGTATTTCATCGACGGAATCGAGCCCGATGTGGCGGCGGCCGTTCAGCAGGCCATGACGACATTGAAGGAACTGGGTGCGGAAATGGTGGAGATTTCTCTGCCTCATACGGAATATGGTGTGGCGGCCTACTATATCATTGCTCCGGCCGAAGCAAGCTCCAACCTGGCCCGCTTCGACGGCGTCAAATACGGACTGCGTGCTCCCGATTCCAAGGACCTCATGACCATGTACTGTCAGACCCGTTCCAGGGGGTTCGGGATGGAGGTGAAACGCCGCATCATGCTCGGCACTTACGTGCTTTCCGCCGGCTACTACGACGCGTATTACAGAAAGGCTTCCCAGGTTCGAACCCTCATTCGCCAGGACTTCCTTCAGGCTTTCGAACAGTGCGACGCCATCGTAACGCCTGTGACCCCTATTCCGCCTTTCAAAATCGGTGAGAAAACCGATGATCCGCTGCAGATGTATCTGAGCGACGTATTCACTCTGCCTGCCAGCCTGGCGGGCATTCCCGGCATATCGATTCCCTGCGGTTTTTCGGCGGGAAATCTGCCTGTAGGCCTGCAGGTCCTCGGCCCTCACTTTCGGGAGGATCTCATCCTCCAGATCGCCTATCAATTCGAACAGGCCACTCCCCACCATAAAGCCAGACCGCAGATGGACAGCCACGGATAAGCTCCCTGTCGCCCACAGACATTGGGATGGGCAGAGGCTTTTGCCCGTCCCCACCACTGCCATTGTAAAAACCCCGTCCTTTGCAGAAAAGAACGGGGTTTTTGCATGGATTACAGCAGGCAGAAAATCGACCCCATTGGATGCGGAGAGGGGGCCGTTGCCTGCCCGTGCCCTCCTTCAAATTCAGTATTGACATCCTAAAGTATGAGCATATAAATGATCACTAATATGATTGCACCCTGCTGTGCCAGGTTCCGGGGCATGCTAACCTGATTTTTTCATTCCGGGAAAGGTCATTCATGCAGAACAAGAAAACGACAATCGTCGCCATCGTGGCGGTGGTGCTAACGGTCGGAGCCCTGTGGCTCACCAGGCACGCCGTCACTCCAGGGCAGGCCACATGGGATGATGTCTTAGGCGAGGCGAAGGCAGGTGGCTATAAGCTCATCACCACCGAAGAGCTTTCCGAGCGTTACCTGAAAGATGCAAAAAACCTTCTTCTTGTGGATACTCGCCAAGGTTGGGAATACCGTACAGGGCATGTCAAAGGGGCGGTGAACTTTCCCATGGAGCCTACCGCTTGGTCGAGGTGGCGCAGGGCATCTGCCCTTGAAATTTTCCTGGGACCCGATAAGAATCGGACAATAGTATTCTACTGAGCGGGCCTCACATGAGTCCGCAGTGACTCGGCAGCCCGTGTGGCCGTTAAACTTGGTTATAGAGATGTCTATCGCGATCCTGTCGGCTATCCTGAATGGCAGGGAAGAGGTCTGCCTGTTGAGAGTACCCCGGCCGGACCCGCTCAAACGAGTGAAGAACCAAAGGCGCCGGGACCCTTCAACGGCTGGGCGATGCTATGGACACTCCTGGGGATCTTTGCAGGAGGCATGGCTTTGAACCTCACCCCGTGCGTCTATCCCCTCATCCCCATCACGGTCTCTTATTTTGGGGGCCAGGCTGCCAGGGGAGGAGAAGGCCAGGGGAGACTCGTCGTGCATGGTTTGTGTTACATGCTGGGCCTTGCCGCCACCAATTCCGTGCTCGGAGTCGTCGCCTCCCTCACAGGAGGCCTCATGGGATCCATGCTGCAAAATCCCATTGTCTTGATCTTCGTGGCTGCGGTTCTCGTCTCTTTTGCCACAAGCCTCTTCGGACTCTGGGAAATGCGTCTTCCAAGCGGCCTCACCCAGGCTGCGGCCAAATCCTACACCGGCTATTTTGGAAGCCTCTTTATGGGGCTCACCCTGGGAATAGTTGCAGCGCCCTGCATAGGCCCTTTCGTGCTGGGGCTACTCACCTGGGTGGCCAGCATGGGAAGTCCGTGGCTCGGGTTTCTGATCTTCTTCACCCTGAGCCTCGGCCTTGGGCTGCCTCTATTTCTACTTGCCATGTTCTCGGGGCAGATGGAGAAGCTCCCCCGCTCGGGCGGGTGGATGATCTGGGTGAGGAAGCTCATGGGCTGGATCCTGGTGGGAATGGCCGCTCACTTCATACGACCTCTTCTTCCCGGTCAGTGGGGAATGATCACTCTTGCCCTGGTGGCACTGGCAGCGGGTCTGCACCTTGGCTGGATCGACAAGAGCCAGGCCGGCTTCCGCGCTTTCCCATGGCTTAAAGGCGGAGCAGGCGTAACATGCCTGGTTCTTTCAACCTTCCTCATCACGTCCTGGGCCATGCAAGGCCCCGGTGTCACCTGGGTGCCCTACTCAGAGGAAGTATTGAAAGAGGCTCAAAACACCCAAAAGCCGGTCATCATCGATTTCTATGCCACATGGTGCACACCTTGCCGGGAGCTCGAGGAGGTCACCTTCCACGATGCCTCGGTCGTTAAGCAGGCGGATAGTGACTTTGTCATGGTGGAAGTCGATGTCACCAAAGGTGGAAACCCCGTGCACGAGCGTCTGCTGGAGCAATACGAAGTGAAGGGGGTTCCGACCATAGTGTTCCTGGATGCCAGCGGTCAGGAGAGGCGGGACCTGCGCCTGGTCGATTTTCTCTCCGCCGATCAGTTCATGAGTCGTATGACAGAGCTTAAAAAGGGCGGCAAATAGAGAAAGGATCTTTGGGCCGGCTCTTCGGAAACTAAGCCTGTGTGCAGCAGTAATTTTAAAATTCTTGACTGCCATCGAACCCGTCATTCCGGCATGTTGCAAGCCGGAATGACGGTCCTGCAGAAAAGCACGCGCCGGAAAATTATCCGTTGGCAGCTGGAAAATACCGCTTAGGAACCACCACAATGCCTCGCGGAGTCACATGGAACCTCTTGCGGTCTTCCTGGGGATCGATTCCAATCCGCGTGTTTGGGGGAATGACGTTGTGCTTGTCGATGATGGCTTTCTTGATCTTGCAGTAACGGCCGACTTCCACGTCATCCATGATGACGGATTCATCGACTTCCGCCCAGCTGCGCACGGTGACCTTGTAGGAAAGCACCGAGCTTCGGACGGTGCCTCCGCTGATGATGCAACCCGGGGAAACGATGGAATCCACGGCGCTGCCCACCCGGGGAGGATTGCTGTCGGGCTGGTTGAACACAAACTTAGCCGGCGGATACTGACGCTGGAATGTCCGTATCGGCCAGAGGGACCCGTAGAGATTGAAGAAGGGATCGACCCCCGTGAGATCCATATTGGCATTCCAGTACGCATCGAGGGTTCCGACGTCCCTCCAGTACTGGGAATCGCGCGTGCCGTCCACCAACTGCAGCCTGCGGACGCCGTCGCGATCCATCATGTGAATATAATCCTGAATCTTGTTCATGCGCCGATAGGGATAGGCGAAAACCTTGAAGTCATCGATGAGCTTGGGAATGATGTCTCGTCCGAAGTCATCGTCCTCGCTCTTGGTGAGCAGATCCAGCAGAAGGTCCGTCCTGAACAGATAGATCCCCATGGACGCCAGGGATCGCTCAGGGTCGTCAGGAATGGCTTTGGGATCCTGGGGCTTCTCCACCCATGCCCGAATCCTGAAGTCGTTGTCCACTTCAGCGATTCCAAATTCTGACGCCTGGCTACGTTCCACCTCCAGGAGCCCCACGCTCACATCCGCTCCATTTTCTTCATGATATTGGCGGAACGCGGCATAGTCCATCTTGTAGACGTGATCCCCCGAGAGGATCAGCACATACTTGGGGCGCTCCCGCTCCAACAAGTAGAGGTTTTGCCGGACACAATCGGCCGTTCCGCGGTACCACTGCTCCCCAGTTCTCTGCTGTGGGGCTGCGATACGCAGGTAGTGTCCCAGATCCCCTGAAAAAATGTTCCACCCCTCCTCCAGGTGATCCACCATGGACTGCGATTTATACTGCGGAAAAATAAGGATCTTGTAGAGCTGAGAATTGATACAGTTGCTCAAAGGAATGTCGATGAGGCGATAGATGCCCCCAAAAGGCACCGCAGGCTTGGAACGATCCTGTGTGAGCGGCATGAGCCGCTGCCCTTTCCCTCCGGCCATGATGATGGTCAGAACATCTTTCATAATTCCCCTTACTTCAAATATTTCATGGGATTGTCCGGCAGCGAATTTCCTCTGTAGACTTCCTGTCCTTCCTTGTTCACGATGACGAAGAGGGGAATTCCCTGGACTCCGTAGCTGCGGGAAACCTTTCCCTGAGCATCGAACAAAATGGGAAAGGTCGAAGGATGCTCTTCTTCGAATCGCTTCACACGATTCAAGGAATCTCCGCCCCCTACGTTGATGCCGAGAATCTCCATCTCTTTGGGGTCGATCTCCTGCCTCAATTTCAGAATGCCGGGCTTTGCCGCCACACAATAGGGACACCATGTGGCCCAGAAATAGATCAGCACGGGCCGCTGCCCCTTGTAGCTGCTGAGTCGAACAGCCGTTCCCTTGAGATCGTTCAATTCGAAGTCGGGCGCTTGCGTCTTGGAATCCGACCCCAAGACCGAGGCCAGCACCGTATTTCCTTCGCTGGCTGACGTTTCACCCGGCAAAGCCCACACGAGGTGAGCACCCAACAGCAGAACGAGGGCAAATTTCAAAACACTCTCACACTTTCTTTCGAGACTCATAGCCAAAATTCTCCTGCTTTAATGAAGAAATACTGAGAAGCCAAGATCATGACCAGGCCAAAAAACCGTTGAACGCGTCGCATCCAAATCCCCGAGCGAGGGAAAGACGCCAGCAACCCGGTAAAAGTCCCCACCAGTATCACCAGCCCCCCCATGCCGTACGCAAAGGCAAAGAGCATCCCCATTCCCCAGACCAGATCCTGCTTTGTCGCCACTATGGCCAGGAGAACACCCAGGATGGGGGTCGTACAACTGCTGACCACCAGGGCGGAAGCCCCTCCCAACAAAATACTCGTCATGATATCATGACCTTGGAGAGTCTGCACTCTGAGCCGGTTCAAAAATGCAGGAGGCGAGAGAGGCATCACTTCGAGCATCACCAGACCAAAGAACAGGCAGACATTGCCGACGAACAGATAGGTCCACTGATTGTTGGTCAGGGTTCCAAACAACTGGCCTGTCAAGGCGGCAAAAGCCCCCAGCGCAGCATAAACGAGGGCCAGCCCGAGGACATAAAACACCGAAAGCACAAAGCCTCGCCACCGACTCCCCTGGGACCTGCCTCCAATGTACGCCACCGTAATGGGCATCATGGGGTAAACGCAAGGCGTGAAGCTTGCCAGGAGGCCACCTCCGAAGGCCAGGAAAACTGCCAGGATGGGATGAGAGACAGCAATTTGTTCAAACTGATTTATCCACTCCAATTTCGGTTCCTTTCACTCTTGCGACTGCATGCTGCACGGATTTGCTCCAGCAGCTTCAAGCTCTTCAAATCCTTTCTGATGAGGTCTTGAATCACACGGATCAATCCCTGGAAAAGGGGAGCCTTTTTCTCCTGCAGCAGGTGCAGGCGCCACATCCTGTCCAGGCTCAACACCCTGGACTGCTCCATCAATACGAGTGTTCCTACATCTAAAGGAAATCCAGAGGGCTGAATCGAGCCATGCTTCTGACAGACGAGATCTCCCTGCTTCACCCGCCACAACCATCTCCTGGAAGCACGAAGGGGCGACCGGCAGACACTGCAATGAGAGAGCTCTGGAAGGTACCCCATTTTGTCAAGGAACCGGACCATGAACAACAGCATCACATTCAAGGGGTCCCTGTTTTTTGTAAGCTGCAACAAGGTCGCGTTCAGAAGGTCAAAGAGCTCTTCCTGGGCCTCCCCTTCCGGGGCCATTTCCAGGAAAATCTCGGAGAGGAGAGCCGCATACCCCCACCGCTCCACCTCAGCCCTCAACTCTAAGTACGGCTCCAACAACTTGCAAGCTTCGATCCAAATGAGGGATTTCCGCTCACGGCAGGTCATCAGCACAAGACTGGAGCTTTCAAAAGTGTGGACAAATCGTTTTTGACTTCGCCGTGCTCCTTTGGCGATCCCTCTCAGCTTCCCCGCCTCCCGGGAGTAAAAGGTGATCAGCCGGTCCGACTCCCCATGGTCTCTCGTGCTCAAGACAATGGCTTCCGTCTCGAAAATCTTCATTCCTTCAAATAGCGTGGATCCGGGAGGCGAATTTTGACAACACTTCCGGACTTACCGGGAAGGGAAACGGCTTTGCCGTCCCATTTCACCTGCACGCCGCCTGCATTGCCGACCAGGATAGCGGCAGTTTCCTCCATTTCCCATTCCCGCGTGTCCCCGGGTTTGAGCAGCACACTCTGGGACTTCCCATTGTCTGTTTTGACCTGGACCCAGGTCTCCTGGGTCGCTTCGAAAAATAGCCGGTGCTTCTGGCCTTCGCTGCCTGTAGAAAGCGTCGTCGGCTGAACTGCCTCCGTTTCCCGTGGTGTATTTTCCACGGGAGCCTTGGGCAAACTTGCTTCCACAGGTGCCTCAGGGGCAGGCTTGGGAGCAGGTGGGGGCTGGACAGGGGGAGCGTCAGCCGTGGCGCTCCGGGATTCGGCCCCCTTTGCTTTCAGTTCCGGAGGGGACGACTGACGGACAGTGGCTGGAGTCTGAGCTTTCTCATCAGGCAGTTTGGAAGGAGCCTGCTTTGTTGAGAGATCGGACGGTAATTCCTGCTGAGGGTAGCCCTCCTGTTTCACCGGTTGAGACTCGGACAATTTTTCCTGGCGATTGGAGATCAAGACGCCCCCGTAGAGTGCCCCCACCAGGGCCAGCCCGAGAAGCAATATGGAGAAGACGCGCGTCTGCCTGGTTCGCTTGAAGGATTTCGTCATGGTTCTGTAACGCTGAATCCCTTCGTCCTGCCAGTTGCGGGCTTTGATTTCCCCGGCATATTTCTCCAGCACAGGACCGGCTTCGACGTTCAATGCTCCGCAATAGGACGAGACAAAACTGCGCAGGAGGAGAGGGGCGCCAATACGGGCAAAATCTCCATCCTCCAGCGCATGGAGCACATTGACGCTCAGCTTGCTTTTTTCCGAAACAGCCTTGAGAGTCAAGCCCTGGCGCAATCGCTCAGACTTCAAAAATTCCGACAGCTCACTCATGGATTCAATCCCCTATAGAGAGACCTGAATGAAGGATCGTGCTTCCAGTTCTTTGACCCAGTTCTCGAACTTACGGCTCATTTCCTGTTGAAACAAAATTCTTCGCGCTTTCTCTCTGGCGCCCTCACCCGAAACATCCAGCTTTTCCCGGCGGGTATCGATGACCTTCACGATATAAAAGCCCGTGGAGGACTTCACCACGTCGCTCACCTCATTGGGCTTCAGGTCCCGTACCGCCGCAGCAATGTAAGGTGCCAGCTCTTCCGTTGCGATGTATCCTATATCACCGCCATCCGCGACAGCCGGTCCTTTGGAATATTCCCTGGCGAGCTTGGCAAAGTCCTCGCCCTTCTTGATGCGATCAAGCAGATCTTTGGCGAGCTTTTCAGCACCTTCTCCCGTCTTTCCCTGAGCCCCCTCCGAGACGGGAAGAAAAATGACGCCGAGCCTCAAGCGGTCCGGACCACCGCTTTCCTGCGTCCCGGCCGTTTTCAGATAAGCATCGACCTGTGCATCCGTGATGACGGTCTTGGATTTGAGCACACGCTCCAGCAGCCGCGATCGCTCCATTTCCTTCTTGATGCCCTCCCGGAACTGCTCCACCGTCTGCCCGCTCTGCCCCACGACGTACTCGAATTGTGCATCCGTGAAGTTATTATCCTTCTTCATGGCCTGGAGGGCATTGTCCACTTCCTGCTGGCTGACGGAGATCTTCATACGGCGGACTTCCTGATCGGTCAATCGATCTCGAATCATCTGATTCAGCACTTCTCGTTCAAACTGAGGCTGGAGCGACGGATCACCGGGTCTTGCCCCGGGAGTTGTTTTTTCTATGAGACGTATTTTAGCCTGAAGATCACTATACAGAATAATGTCTCCATTCACAACCGCCACAATCCGGTCAAGTGTCTCTCCGAAGGCAGCCCCAGCCCACAGAAACGATATCCACAACACCAACGCACACCCTTTTCTCGAGATACGCATGCAGTCCCCCTGCTCAATCAGTCACGTCATCTTTTCAAGCCGCCGCATCCTGGCGACATTTCTCTTCGAGATCACTCAAGATCTTCTTCAGTCGAGCCAACCGCTGGGGCAAATGACGCCCCCAGATTTCTATCTTGAGTCTACGATCCGCTTCCATTTTCCAGTTGTATTTATGTTGTTCGAAAAAGAGCTGCACCCTTTTGTTTTCAGTGTCTTTGGCAAAATGAAGTGTAAATGTCTCTTCCCCTCCGTCCATTCGGACAATCCCGAACCGCTTCAGCAGCAAACGAATCTTAGCCATCAAGACCAGGTTCCGCACACTGTCGGGAAAAGGTCCATAACGATCCCTCCATTCACTGGAGAGCTCGTCCACATCCTCTTCACCGGAAACCGTTGCCAGCCTTTTATACGCCAAAAGCCTCTGATCGGTGTCAGGAATGAACGCATCGGGCAGAAAAGCCGAAAGAGGAACATTGATTTCCGTATCGAGGGCTTCCGTCTCGGAAGTTTCACCCTTCATCTCCTTCACCGTCTTTTCAAGCAGTTCCAGGTAGAGCTCATAGCCGACGGCGGCTATGTGACCGGATTGGGAAGACCCGAGGATGGTTCCTCCGCCCCGGATCTGCAAATCATTGAGGGCGATTTTGAAGCCTGCACCCAGTTCACTGAAATCCATGAGTGCCCGCAGCCGCTTCTGCGCATCCCGGCTGATAATGTCCTCGCCGGGGACAAGCAGGTAAGCATAGGCCTGCTCCGTGGATCGACCCACGCGGCCGCGCAACTGGTAAATTTGGGCCAGTCCAAACTTGTCGGCCCGGTTGATGATGATGGTGTTGGCCGCTGGAATATCCAGGCCTGATTCGATGATGGTGGTACAGACCAGAATGTCTATTTTGCGGCCGATAAAGTCGAGCATCACCTTTTCGAGCTCCCGTTCCTTCATCTGTCCATGAGCCACGGCGATGCGCGCCTCCGGAACGAGCCGGTTCAGGGCATTGGCCATCTGAAAAATACTCTGCACATGGTTGTGGACGAAAAACACCTGCCCCTTCCGGTCGAGCTCCCTGCAGATGGCCTCCCTGATGGTGAAATCGTCATACTTGCACACGAAGGTTTCAATGGAATGACGGTCCTGGGGTGGGGTTTCAATGGTGCTGAGGTCCCGGATTCCTGCAAGGGACATATGAAGCGTGCGGGGGATGGGAGTGGCGGTCAGGGTCAGGACATCAACGGATACTCTGAATTCCTTCAACTTTTCCTTGTGCTTCACCCCGAAACGATGTTCTTCGTCAATGATGAGAAGTCCCAGGTCCCGGAACTCCACATCTTTTTGGATCAGCCGATGGGTGCCGATGACAACGTCGATGGCTCCCTTTTTCAGTCCTTCGATCACCTGCTTTTGCTGGGTAGGGGGCTTGAAACGGCTGAGACTCGCCACGACCACGGGAAACCCTTCGAAGCGCTCCCGAAACGCCTGGTAATGCTGTTCGGCGAGGATAGTCGTGGGCACAAGCAGGGCCACCTGCTTTCCGTCGGAGACCGCCTTGAATGCGGCCCGAAGGGCCACTTCCGTTTTACCGTACCCTACATCACCACAAATGAGGCGGTCCATGGGGCGTCCCGAGGCCATGTCCTCCAGCACATCGTCAATGGCCTTCAACTGATCGGGAGTTTCCTCGTAGCCGAAAGTCGTCTCAAATTCCTGAAAGAGGCTGTCGGGGGGTGAAAATCGGAATCCTTCCCGGACTTCGCGGGAGGCGTAAAGATTCAGAAGCTCCTCTGCAATCCGTTCCGCCGATTCGGCAGCCTTCTTCTTGGCAGCTTCCCAGGATTTCCCGCCCAGCTTGTCCAAACGGGGCTCCTGCCCTTCCACTCCCAGGTATTTCTGGACCTTTTGCAGCTTGTCCACCGGCACATAAAGGCGGTCGGCGTCCTGGTAGTGAATGAGCAGAAAATCGCTTTCAATACCCCGGACGTTCAGATGCACCAGTTCTTTGTAGATCCCTATCCCGTGGTCCACATGGACGACATAGTCATCAACGTGCAGATCCTGGAAAGAATTCAGAAACACGCCGGCCAAGGACTTCCTGGCCTGCCTTCGAGACCGCCTGCCGAAAATTTCTTCTTCGACGACGACAGCAAGTCTTTCAGCCGCCCAGAGAAATCCTTTTTCCAGCTCCCCTTCCATGACTTTGACGGCGGGGGCCTCATAGGATTCTTCCCCAAAGGGGGCACCGCTGAAAAGGGCATCGACGCCATAGCCTTTCAGCAATTCCACCATGCGTTTGGCCTGCCCTTTTTGATGGCAGACGAGAAAGCATACGATTCTCTCCTGCTGCCACTTTTGAAACTGCCGCGCCAGTGGTTCCAGCAAACGATCTTTGTGAGGGAAGGACTTGACGGCGAGGGTGAGCTCTTCGTGACCGCCGGCATCCAGGTCAAAACGTACCGCCTTGTTGGCTGAACCGGAAATGGAATTCACCCAGACCTGGCGCAGAGGCTCCAGGGCACTCTGCAGCTCCTCAGGCTCCAGAAACAATTCCTCGGGCGGGCGCTTCCATTCGTGAGTAGACCGGTTGTCACTCCAATCCCGCCAAACTTTCCAGTGGTGCTCATTGATCTCTTTTCGCACCAGGGCATCATCGGACCAGACCATCACGGTTCGAGGCTCGAGATAGTCCGCAAGGGTTCCCAGGCGCTCATGGAAAATGGAAAGAACTGATTCAAATGTTCCAGACTGGTGGCTTTCCTGCAGCTTTTCCAACCAGACATTCCCGGCAGCCCGCGTCAGGTGCTCCGCCTCGATATCGTCGTAGATGGCCTGACGCGCACGCTCCCGTGCTTCCTCATCCAGTATGATTTCGCCGGCGGGCAGGAGGATCACGTCTTCCAGCGCTCCCATGGAGCGCTGGGAAACGGGATGAAAAAGCCGGATGGATTCCAGCTCCTCTCCGAAAAATTCCAGCCGCAGGGGCCATGGATAGAGTGGGGCATAAATGTCCAGAACTCCCCCTCTTCGGCTGAAATCCCCGTATTCCTCTACGAGTGGCACCCCATAGTAGCCGCAGTCCACCAGTCTTCGAGTCAATGCCTTCAGATCGATTTCCTCGCCGGCGACTCTATATTCGGTGTGTTTCAAGAGATGCTCGGGAAGGGGGATGCGCTCCATGAGTGCCAGGGCCGAAGTCACCAGCAGACGGGGCGTGGAGCTGTTCCTCAACGCGTAGAGAGCCTCCAGCCGACGGGCTGTCCCCTCCATCTTCCCCAGAGACTGCACTTTTCTGCCCGTCCGGGAGGGGAAATACCACACGCGCTGGTCCAACGGAGCATCCGGGCGGGAGGAGTGTTTTCCGAGAAAAAAGCGGATCATCTCCGCATATTTTCCTGCTTCCCGGTCCGTAGGAGCAACCAGCACAAAGTTGCGTTTTACAGCTTGGATTCCTCGGGACAAGAGATAGGCTAAAGCTGTGGGATGCGCACCGCGCAGCGAAAACGAGTCGTTTGAATCACTCAGGAATGAAAGAATTTCCCCGGAAGTATCCTTCAAGGAAACGTCATTCACATCGTCTCTCACGGAAGAGTCCTGTTCTTCCCTAAATACCGGTGTTTCCATCTGAGGTTGAACGTCCTCTTGTATCCTTGGGCGGCAGGCACATCTAAAGCCGCCATGGGAAGCAACGAAAAGGGTTTCATTCTGTTTAAAGTTTGAAATATAACGGAGAAGCCTTTAGAAAGAAAGTTTTCATATGGTCTGCCTCAACAGTAAAGGCAGCTCCATGGATTCCCAAAGAATCACTCAGGAAGGATGAATCGATCATGGCCAACACGAGCGTCCAAGACTTGCTGCGAAAGCTCCCGGGCGTTGATGCCCTCCTTCAGTTGGAACCCCTCCGGGAAGCTCTCACCCAGCACCCTCGGAAACTGCTTCTGGAAAGCATCCGTCACGTCCTGGAGGAACAGAGGCAGCGAATCCTGGACCCCAAAGGATCCGGTGCTTCCGTCAACCTGGAGCCGTCACACCTGGTCCAGCTCATCCTTCAGCGCCTGGTGCAGGTCAGTGACTATGCTCTGCGCCCCGTCATCAATGCCACCGGCATCGTCATTCATACCAACCTGGGACGCTCCCTTCTCCCACAGGAAGCCATCGAACGACTGGCCCTGCTCTGCCGCAGCTACAACAACCTTGAATACGACCTGGAAAAAGGGAAAAGAGGCTCCCGTTACGTCCATGCCGAAGCGATCCTTTGCGAGCTGACCGGCGCCGAGGCTGCGCTGGTGGTGAACAACAATGCGGGCGCGGTCTTCCTGGTGTTGAATACTCTGGCCCAGGGAAAGGAAGTCATCGTCTCACGCGGCCAGCTCGTGGAAATTGGAGGCTCCTTTCGCATTCCGGACGTCATGCGCAGCAGCGGGGCCATTCTGAGGGAAGTCGGATGCACAAACCGCACGCATGCAAGAGACTATGAGGGGGCCATCAACGGTGAAACCGCCCTTCTCATGAAGGTTCATACCAGCAATTATCGCATTGTGGGCTTTTCTTCGGAAGTATCACTGGAAGAACTGACTGCTCTGGGCAGGACACACGGTCTGCTGGTCATTGAAGACCTGGGAAGTGGATCATTCATCAACTTCGCCCCCTTTGGCCTGCAGGGTGAGCCGACAGTTCAGGAGACGGTCCGTGGCGGGGCAGATGTCGTCACATTCAGCGGAGACAAGCTCCTGGGCGGCCCCCAAGCGGGCATCATCCTCGGCAGAAAATCCCTCATCGAGAAGTGCAAGAAAAATCCCCTCACCCGCGCTCTGCGTGTGGATAAAATGACACTTGCAGTTCTGGAAGGGACCTTGCGCCTTTACCGCGATGAAAGACTGGCGATGGAGCAAATACCGACCCTGCGCATGATTGCCACCCCACTGTCGGTTCTGGAGGAGCGGGCTGCAAAGCTGGCCGCAATGATCTCAGGAGCCGATGCTCATTCCATCTTCGAAGTTACCGTGGAGCCCAATGCATCTCAGGTGGGCGGGGGATCCCTGCCGGCGCAAAACCTCCCGACCTTTGTCGTCGCGGTGAGATCCGAGCGGTTGAGCACCCAAAAAGTAGAGCTCTTTATGAGGAATTACACGCCTCCCCTTATCGGGCGCATCGAATCAGACCGTTTTCTCATGGATGCCCGGACACTTCAGGATGATGAATTCACCGTTATCCAGCAAGCCTTCAAAAGCCTTCTTGCAACCATCGTGACGGACTGAAGGCCCTTGAAATGGCGGCTCCCTTCGCGCAAAATGTCAACCAGTCCGGCTTCAGGCGACCGGCAGTGTACCGCTTACCTCACATCACTTGCAGCTCGATATAGAGATCGCCACGATCGGACATATTGCTCGCAAAGTTGCGTCCCATATCCTTCAGGCGGAGCTTCGTACCGGATTTGACTCCGGGTGGAATACGGATGGACACCCGCTTTCCTTCCCCCATATGGGGAAGTCCCACTTCCACGACCGCCCCGTTCATGGCGTCGCCCGGAGAAATCACCAATCGGTAGGTCATGTCATGGTTTTCCTCATGTAGAGCACCCTGATCTTCAGAGGTGGAGGGAGCGCCCGACCATCCCAATGCTTTCCTGAGGAGATACCCTCCGAGCTTTTTCCCCGCCTTGACGAGCAGCGAAGCTCCCTGCTCCAGAAGACCTTTTGGCTTTTCAGGCTCGGGACGAGCCTCTTGACGCATGGTCTGCCCCCAATTCGGCGCCTTCTGCCCTGTCGTCCCACTGTATCGGAAGACACGGGTACCCTCGGGGCCGCCCCAAAAGATTCCTTGAAAGAATATGGTCTTGTCTCCGAAAAAGAGGCGGTTGAGGAATGTATCGTCGAAACGGAAGCCCATGCGCTGAAATTCCCGCTGCATATCTGCAAAAGCATCCTGAGCATACCGGCTGCTGAAAAAGTCGCGGAAAATTTCTTCCTGCGAGTATCCAAAACCCGGCCCGGCGGTTCCATTGGGACGCTGCTGGAATCCCAGATTGCGATACTGATCGTATTGTGAACGCTTGTTGGGGTCAATGAGCACTCCGTAGGCCTCACTGATTTTCTTGAAACGCTCCTCGGCGTGCCGATCGTTGGGGTTCCTGTCTGGATGAGTCTCCAACGCCAATTTGCGGTAGGCCTTTTTGATGTCATCCCCTGAAGCATCCGGCGAGACGCCCAGGATTTTGTAGTAGTCTTGCTGAGACATATTTATATCGCTTCTCCTTTGGATCTTCTCCCCCATCGGGTAGAAAACAGTTTGCATAGATCATAACACGTCGCAAATTCAGCGTCAGAAAATAAGAACCATATTTGGCAAGATCAATACCTTATGACCGCTCGCCCCCTTCAGGGTGAGCAGGCGCCGCACCTTCTGCAGTTTTCCTCCAGCCGGCAGGGAGGGCTGCTCACTCCTTTCAGTGCCCGCTGGTATTCTTCCCACAAATAAGATCGCTTCACTCCATGATCGATGATCTCCCAGGGGAACAATTCCTCCGATCCCCTCTCCCGCATGACCCAGAAGTCCGGATTGAAGGGGAATTCTCGAAGTGCCTGCGTCCAGGCCACTCCCCCCAAAGCAACCCTTTGGAGCAGTTCTGCGGCCCGGCGGTCCCCCCGTGCCAGCAGGGCCTGCACGTAGGCCCATTTGGGCATATCGAAGTGTACCCGGACATTGGGAACCTTTTGGAGAGCCTTCTGAATCCACCTGGACCGATCCTTCAATTCCCTCACGCCTGCAAAGGGAGCCCACTGAAAGGGTGTAAAAGCCTTGGGCACAAATCCATGAATACTCAAGGTGATCGTCCCCAATCGTTTCTTTCCCCGGCTGATCTTGAGCACATGGTGCTTGATGTCCTTGGCAAGGTCTACAATGGCCTGAAGGTCTTCCAAAGTCTCCGTAGGCAACCCGATCATGAAATACAGCTTCAGATGGAGGATGCCCTTTTCGGTCAGCAGATCGACTGCCGCGTGAATCTGTTCGACGCTAATGTTCTTGTTGATGACCCTTCGCATGCGTTCAGACCCCGCCTCGGGAGCGATGGCAACGGACTGATGCCGGCTCTCCTGTAGGGCTGTCACGATTTCAGGGGTGAGACTATCGGCCCTCAGGGAAGAGAAGGAGAGCGCGCCTCCTTTTTCCAGGAAAGCATCACAGAGAAAAGTGATCTCGGGATGATCCGAAACCGCCGCGCTCACCAGTCCCACTCGTGGGATTTCCCGGATCACCGGTTCGGCCGCATTCAATAAGGCATCGGCCCTGTGGTACCTCACGGGGCGATAGACATAGCCGGCGGCACAAAAACGGCAACCACGTCCGCAGCCCCGCCCGATTTCCAGGAGCAGGACATTGCTGAACTCCGCATGGGGAGTGAAAATGACCGTATGACAGGGTTTCCCCTGCGAAAGATCGGCACGTCGGTAGCGGATCCGGCGAGGGATGTTGCAGCCAGCCAGAGGCTCCATGGATTCCAGAGCTCCCTCGGGGCTGTACGAAACCTCGAAGAATGACGGTACGTAAACACCGGGAACCTGTTCCGCAAGGGTTTTGAGAAAATCCTTCCGTGGAAGGTCTCCTTCACGCAATTCCTTCCAGAGGCTTTCAAAATCCGGCAGAAGCGCCTCCGCCTCCCCCACAAAAATGAAATCCATGAAGGGGGCCAGGGGCTCGGGATTTAAAAATACAGCGACCCCGCCGGCCGCCACGAAGGGATCGGACTCGCTGCGGTCCTCGTCTCTGAGGGGAATCCCCCCCCACTGCAGCATTTCAAGGGCATTGACGTAATCGTTTTCAAAAGGAAGGGAAAAGGTCACGAGGTGAAAGTCGGCAAGGGGCCTTTGCGACTCCACGGAGAGGAGCTTCCCCGGGTCCCGGCGCAAAAGCGGTATGTCTTCAGGTTCCGGGTAGAAGACCCTTTCGCATACCACGTCATCCAGCGTGTTCAGGGCTGCATACACAGACTGGAAGCCCAGATTGGACATTCCCACGGCATAGCGATTGGGGAAGGCGAGGGCGATGTGCACTCTTCCCCGCCAATCCTTGAGGATGGTTCCTTTTTCCTCGGCCAGCCATTGCTGCTGGCGTTTCTTGAGTTTCCAGAGCATAAATCGGACCGCTGTTCGGGGGCCACGGACAGTGTCCCAAAGAGGGGGTGAAGGTGGAAATGAGAGCCGGGTGATCGAGAAGCGGGGTCCTCCACCTGCCCGCCATGCTCACATGAGGAGGACCCCTGCTTTCAGATGGATTTTCAGTCAGCCTGACGACGGATGAAGGTGGGTATGCTCAAATCTTCCTCCTCCTTGGGTGCCCCCGTCAATTTCTGAAGAAAGGTGCGCCTCTTGGGCTGCTGCTCCTGCATGGTATCCATTTCCCGGGTCGGGCGATGCCGCACGACCGTGGGAACCTGGAGATAGTCGTAATTCAGCTCTGGAACGATACCTTCCGAAGCGAGCCGCCTGGATCGCGTGGGAGCTTCCTGTTTTTGGGGATGCTCCATTTTGCCGATGCCCGTGGCGATGACCGTCACTCGAACCTCTTCTCCAATCCTGGGATCCAGCGCCATTCCCAGGAAAATATTGGCATCCTCGTCCATTTCCTTGTGGATGAGAGACGCCACCTCTTCAAACTCGTGCATTCCCAGATCCACACCCGTGGAAATGTTGATGAGGGCCGCACGGGCGCCATGAATGGAGATATCTTCCAAAAGCGGGCTGGAAATGGCCTGCTGAGCTGCCTGGGAAGCACGGTTTTCGCCCACGCCCATGCCCGTCCCCATGAGGGCCAGCCCTTTTTCGCCCATGACGGTTCTGAGGTCGGCAAAATCCACATTGATATAACCCGGGTGCGTGATGAGGTCCGAAATACCCTTCACTGCGTAGAGGAGGACGTCATCTGCGCGCTTGAACATTTCGAGAAAAGTGGCCCGACGATCGGCCAGACACAGGAGGCGGTTATTGGGAATCGTGATGAGGGTATCCACCGAATCCTGGAGGGCTTTGAGGCCCTCTTCCGCGTTGCGCTGCCGCACTTTCCCCTCGAATGCAAAAGGCTTCGTGACCACAGCCACCGTCAACGCCCCGATTTCTTTGCACACCTGGGCCACCACGGGAGCCCCTCCCGTTCCCGTTCCCCCACCAAGACCGGCGGTGATGAACACCATGTCGCTCCCGTCTATGGCTTCGCGGATCTTATCCATGTCTTCCTGAGCCGACTTGCTGCCGACCTCGGGATTGCCGCCGGCACCCAACCCCTTGGTGAGGTTCACGCCCAGTTGGATTTTAGTGGCAGCCAGATTTTGATCCAGCACCTGAAAATCAGTGTTGGCGGCGATGAATTCAACTCCATCCAGGCCCGCACTGATCATGTTGTTGATGGCATTGCCGCCACCGCCGCCAATTCCCAAAACTTTGATTTTCGCACGGCTGCTGCTTGCTACGACCGGACTCTCGATTTTTTTCTCCATATCTGCGCCTTTCCCCGTCCTTGAACCAGTCATCTCCAAATGACATTCAAGATCGCCACCCTGTTTCGACTTCACTCAAAAATTACAGAAAACAAACAGCTTATTCTTCCGAACCAATATCACGCAGCACGCATGCTCAGGCTGAAAAATCGCCTGGGGCTCAAACCCACGAGCCGGGACGCCCCCGCCTCTTCAGAGTTGGAGGAGCGGCATCGCCCCCATGCCCTGCAGTTCCAACCTCACCAGAATTCCTTAAACCACCGCTTCATGATCATCAGCACTTTGTTCACCAAACTGTTGGATTCCTCCACAGGAAGACGCACTTTTCCACGTTTTCGGCCATACGCAAGCAAGCCCGTCGCCGTGGCGAACATGGGATTCTTGACCACGTCTCCCAACCCTCCAAATTGATAGGGAACACCGATGCGCACCGGCAGATCGAAGATCTTCTCCGCCAATTCCCGTATGCCGGGCAGCAGGGATACCCCTCCCGTGAGGACGACTCCTCCATGAAGCGATTCCACAAAGCCCGAGCGGACAAGCTCCCATTCTATGATCTTGAGTATTTCTTCAACCCTCGCCTCGATGATCTGGGCCAGGATGGATTGTGCCAGCTGACGCGGTTTCTGCCCCCCCACGGAACCGACTTCGATCATGTCCTGCTGCCCGATTCGGTCTACCAGGGCGCAGCCATATTTCTTCTTGATCTTCTCCGCCTCGTCCATGGAAGTGCGCAGGCCGACGGAAATGTCCGACGTAATGTGATTCCCTCCCAGTCCCACGACACAGGAATACCGGATGGCATGGTCTTGAAATACCGCTACATCGCTCGTTCCACCCCCGATGTCCACGAGAGCCACGCCCAGGTGCTTCTCATCCGCATCCAGTACCGCCTCACTGGAGGCCAGGGATTCGAGCACCACATCCTGAACATTCAGGCCGGCCTTTTCACAGCACTTGATGATGTTCTGAACCGCACTGACCGCCCCGGTGACAATGTGGACCTTGGCTTCGAGGCGTACGCCTGCCATGCCGACCGGATTCTGTATCCCCTCCTGATCGTCCACCAGGAACTGTTGGGGAAGGACATGGAGAATCTGGCGGTCATAGGGAAGAGCCACCGTTTTGGCGGCATCCAGGACCCGGTCAATGTCCGACTGCGTGACCTCTCGGCTCTTGACGGCGATGACACCGTGGCTGTTCAGGCTCTGAACGTGCGTCCCCGCAACCCCCGCATAAACGGAAGAAATCTCGCAGCCGGCCATGAGCTCCGCCTCTTCCACCGCCTTGCGAATGGACTGGACGGTCTGCTCGATATTGACGACCACGCCTCCTCTCAGCCCGATGGAAGGGTAGGTTCCAACCCCAACGATATCGATTCCTTCGGAAGTGACCTCCCCCACCACTGCACAAATTTTGGTGGTCCCGAGGTCCAGGCCGACAATCAATTCCTCTCTTCTTCCCATCGATTCCTTCCCCCTCCAAATCATGAGAGCTGGCGCATTGCATCCGTGTCATGTGCAAAAAGAACCTCATGGACCTTCCAACCACCGCCCCTCAGGTCCAGGGTCGCTCTCTATCCTTGCCTCTCCCCTTCCGTCATGCACCGTTCGGTGGAGAGACAGCCCGCTCCACATACACCCGATTTGTATAATCGAGATCGATCCGTGTCACAGAATCCAGCCATTGCCTCTCGCGCAGCACCGCCAGGACAGCCTTCAAACGATGCAGTCGTTGATCAAGATCTTCTGCCCCCAACTGGACGGCAATCGGCTTTTGAGCCATTTGCAGGGCGAACCCCGCCGCTCCCAGCCAGCGGCATTCGGCAATGGACTGGACCGGAAGCCAATCCCTGGATACCGCCAGAGCGTCGCTGAGCTCTTTCAGGCCGTCCAGGAGCTCTTCGGGAAAATCGCCTCCCTCTTTCAGGTCCATCCCCTCGAAGCCGGTGACCAAGAGTAGATCCGGATTTGCTTCCCGCTCGGTGCGCGAGAAAATATTGCCCTCGCGATCGACCAGCAGGAGGGCTCCTGCCTGCACCATCGCCAGGGGCTCCCGCTCTTTTAATTCGACCACAATGCGCCCCGGGGGATCGATCCGCACCACCGACGACTGGAGCCAGAGGATCGGCTTCAACCGTTGGGAAAGCTCGGATGTCTTCAAGGTCAGCAGATTGGCGTCTCTCGGCACCCGAAGGGCATTCAAAACATCCTTCCGGTCCACGTGCTTCAAACCGATGATCTCTATTTCTTCCACACGAAGCCAGGGAGCTTCGAGGAGCGCGTAATACGCGTGGGCCAGGGCTGAACTGATGAAGGCCACCGCAGCAAACACCAGGACCAGAGTCAGAACGGCCTTGAGGCCCCTTCTGACCACTTTCCGGCGCCTGACGGTATCAGGGCGATATCGGTTCTGTTTTTTCCGCATGGCCCTCATACCGGAGGAAAAAGGCACAGTACATCATTCACCCCATACCCGGATCTCCCGTTCCAGCCGGATTCCGGATCTCTCCCAGACAGTCTTTTCTATATGCTGGATCAGCCCCAGGATATCCTCACGGGTGGCATTGCCTCGGTTGATGATCCAATTGGCATGCTTGTCCGAAATCTCCGCCCCCCCCCATCGAACCCCCTTCAACCCCAATGCATCGATCAGCGCACCAGCAGCAGCATTTCCGGGATTCTTGAAAACACAGCCCGCTGAAGGCCATCCGAGGGGTTGTGTTCTCCTGCGCTGCCCCATGATTTCACGAAGCCGGGCTTTGATGCGGTCCACCGGCGATCGCTGCAGCTCCAGGCAGGCGCCTGTCACGATCTTGTCGAGAGGAAGGCCCATGGAACGATAGCCGGCCGGCAGCTGCCACCGATGGATTCTGTCGGGATTCCCCCGTTCATCCAACAAATCCACCCAGGACAGCACCTGAGAAATGCTGCCTTCCCTCGTCCCGGCGTTCATGACCAAAGCGCCCCCCACGGTACCAGGAATCCCCACCATGGGCTCGAGGCCGCCCCACCCATGCTCGACGCAGAAGCGAAGCAACCGTGCCAGATGCACCCCTGCTCCAGCATAGACACGCACTCTACCCGCTTCGAGGTCTTCACAGTGCAACAACTCCAAATTCGATAGGGTGAGTTGGACGACCAAAACATCCCAGGGGGAATCGGGGGGCAGCACGTTGCTTCCGCCACCCAGGATGATGCGCGGAATCTTTGCGCTCCAGGTCGCTTTCAGCAGCTCCCTCAAAGAGCTCTCGGTGCGGGGGCGCACAAGACAGGCAACCGGTCCCCCCACCCGAAAAGTGGTGTGCCTGGCCAGGGGTTCGCTCCAACAGACCTGGAGATCCGGAATCCCTGCCAGAACAGAAGCACAAAGAGCGGCAAAAGCCGGTTCCGGCAGATCGAGCTTCGGAGCTGAACCTTCACCATCCATAGGTTGATCACCGAGTCTCTTCAAGGCGTTTCAACAGAGCCTCGCCCACCTGGTACACATTTCCGGCACCGAGCGTCATGACCACGTCCCGAGGCTGAACGATGGCGCTCAGCTTTTCCAGCATATCATCGACACCGGCGCAAAAATGGAGATTACTGTGGCCATGGGCTCCAATCTGCTCCACCAGACGAGCCCCTGAGACTCCGGGGATCGGTTTCTCACTGGCTGCATATATTTCTGAAACGAAGAGAACGTCTGAATGATAAAAACATCGGGCAAATTGATCCATGAGGGCCTGCGTGCGTGAGTAGCGATGTGGCTGGAATGCCACGATACGGCGTCGATCGGGGAAGCAACCCGCCAGAGTCTCCAGAACAGCCCTTATTTCTGTGGGATGATGCCCGTAGTCATCGAGCACCAGGACACCCTTCGCCTCTCCCTTGATCTGAAAGCGGCGCTGGACCCCGGTCATGTCTCTCAATCCGCCCTGGATGTTTGCCCAATCCAGCTCCAATTCCCTGGCCACCGCCACGGCAGCAAGGGAATTGAGCACGTTGTGGCGACCTGGAATGGGGATTTCGATCTCCCCCAGCTCCTCTCCATGGCAAAAAACCCGATATGTCGTAGAAAGTCCGCCGGTCTTGATGTCGCGCGCCTGAAAATCCGCCTGGGACGAAAAGCCGTAGGTGACAAAGCGTTTGCTCATGCGGGGAAGAATCTGCTGAATGTTTTCATCTTCCAGACAAAGAACCGCCTGGCCGTAAAAAGGGATCTTGTTGATGAATTCCAGAAAGGTTTCCTGAATGTGCTCGATGTTTCGATAAAAATCGAGATGCTCCAGGTCGATGTTCGTCACGACTGCAATGGTTGGCGAAAGCAACAGAAACGTCCCGTCGCTTTCGTCCGCTTCCGCCACCATGAAATCTCCATGGCCGAGCTTGGCGTTGGTTCCCCAGGCGTTCAGCTTGCCTCCGATGACGACTGTCGGATCCATTCCCCCACGGGCCAAAACCGTCGAAACCATGGAGGTTGTGGTCGTTTTCCCGTGTGCTCCCGCCACCAGCACCGAATACTTGAGGCGCATGAGCTCCGCCAGCATCTCTGCACGTCGAATGACAGGGACCTTCGGCAGAGTCCGGGCCGCCTGGACCTCTGGATTGTCCTCGGTGACGGCGGAAGAGAGCACGACGACATCCGCACCATGTACATGCTCTGCCTGGTGACCGATCCAGACTTCCGCACCCAAACCTGCCAGGCGGCGGGTGATATCCGATTCCTTTACATCGGAACCGCTGACACGGTATCCCAAATTCAAAAGGAGCTCGGCAATCCCGCTCATGCCGATTCCCCCGATCCCGATAAAATGAATGTGCTGGTAACGTTTGAACATTCTATTCCATTCGCCTTTCAACGCTCCGGGCGATATTCATGAGGATACCGACGGCCAGGCAGTTTGCCGTAAATGCGCTCCCGCCATATGAAATGAATGGGAGCGGCAGGCCCTTGGTGGGGACCAGCCCCAGGACCACTCCCATGTTGAGCATCGCCTGCAGAGCGAAGAGCATCGTCAGCCCCAGTGCCAGGAGCATCCCCATAAGATCCGGCGCCTGTCTCGAAATGGTCATGCCAGTGCGGAACAACAAAAAGAACAGCAGGCACACGGTCAAAATCCCTATGAAACCCAATTCCTCCCCCACGACCGCCAGAATGAAATCCGTATAGGATTCCGGGAGATAAAAGAGCTTCTGTTGTCCGGCCCCCAGCCCCTTTCCCAACCAGCCCCCGGAACCGACTGCTATCCAGGCCTGAATGAGCTGATAGCCCGTATCGAGAGGATCGGTCCAGGGATTCAAGAAAGCAGTCACGCGATCCCAGCGATAGGGAACGAGGTAAACAAATTTATAGAACCCAATGACCGCAATGGGTGTGAAACAAAATATGTGGCGCAACAAGACTCCGCCAGCCATCAACATGATGACTGTCAAGCATCCAATGATAAAAGTCGTTCCGAAGTCGGGTTCCTTGAGAAGCAATGCGCCCAAAATACCGCACAATATGACATGAGGCAAGAAACCAATTTTAAATTGTCTGATTCTTTCCTGTTTTTTGACGAGGGAAACACTGAGATAGAGGATCCACACGACCTTGGCATATTCTGCCGGCTGAAGAAGAAAAAACTTCAAAGGGAACCAGCGCCTTGCATTGTTGATTTCCGCACCGATCCCCGGTATCAAAACGAGAATCAGGGCGGCAATTGTTCCAAGGACAAGCAGGCCGATAAAGTTCTTGTAGCGTGCATACGGGATACGGGCCGTAGCCAGAATGATGGCCATGCCGAGGACGATGCAGAATACTTGGCGCTTGAGATAATAGGACGGGTCTGAAAATTTCTTCAAGGCCATGATGGAACTGGCGCTGTAGATCATGACAAGTCCGAACAGGACAAGGAGGGATATCTCGATCCACAGCTGATTTTCGAGAGAGAGTGCACGCCAGGACGCGTTCGTCCTCTCTTCTTCCCGGGGCTCTGCCCGGAGCATTGGGCCATCGACAGCGGGTCTGGATACCTGGCTCATGGTTCATCGCTCACAGTGAATGGTCCATCGTTCATGCTCTCCTCTCCCACCCCTCCAGGAAAAAACAGCCCGTCAAGGATTCAAACGATCTTCAGGAAGCCCAGACTATTTCCGGAAGTCCCCTCACGAGGCTCTTGAAATGATTCCCCCGTTGCGCATAGCTCGTGTACTGGTCAAAAGAGGAGCAGGCCGGGGACAGCAAGACAACGTCTCCAGGCTCCGCACAGGTCATGGCGTCGGCAAAAGCCGCTCCCAGGTCGGGATAGGACTGGGTGGACACAGAGGACTCCAGGGCCGCCTGAAGACGCGGAGCCGCTTCTCCAAAGACAAACGCCTTTTTCCCCTTGTGCTTCAGAACCTCTGCCAAGGGACCATAGGATCCCAGCTTGTCCCTTCCTCCCAAAAAGAGGAGTACTCGGCCCGGGAAATTTTCCAGCGCCTTGACCACCGCCCCCACATTCGTCCCTTTGGAATCGTCGTAGAAATCTACCCCCCTCCAATTGCCCACCCATTCCACACGGTGAGGCAGCCCACGATACACATCCAATACCTGCTGTAGTACATCAGGGGAAACATCCAGCGCTGCCGCCGCCAGGACTGCAGCCAGGATATTTTCTTCGTTGTGGATTCCTTTGAGCCTGCAGCGCTCCAGACTCAACTGAAACGGCTCCTTTCCCGGTATCCCCACCCGTACCCTCCGGCCTTCAATACTCGCGTGTGCCCGAGGGTCATTGCGCCCGGACAGGAGGAGTCTGCCCGGAACCTTCATGGCCCTTTGGCGGCACAGGGGATCATCCAGGTTCACCACCGCCACCTGAGCGGGACCCTGACGGGAGAAGATGGAGAGCTTCGATTCCACGTAGGCTTCGAAGTCTTCATAGCGATCCAGGTGGTCTTCCGTGATGTTGAGGAGAACCCCGACGTCCGGAGCAAACTGTGAAGCCGTATCGAGCTGAAAGCTGCTGACCTCCAGTACGAGAAGGTCGGCTGTTTCCCCCTCCAGGAGCCACCGGCTGAGAGGCGTCCCGATGTTCCCTCCGACGAATACCCGCCTTCCAGCAGCCTTGAACATCTCTCCCAGGAGGGAAGTGGTCGTGGTCTTGCCGTTGGTTCCCGTCACCGCCACAGTAGGGACTTTCACCTGGCGCCAGGCCCAGTCCAGTTCGCCGATGATTTCGATTCCCTTATCCCTGGCCATACGCAACGGTTCCACATCCAGGGGGATTCCAGGACTGACGATGATCCGGTCGGCATTCACAAAGTCTTCGGGGTCATGAAATCCCAGCCTCAGCAGGCAGCCCTTCCCTTCAAGGGCATCCAGGGAGCCCTCGAACGACTCACGACTTCGAATATCGTTGCCGATGACCTGCACACCTTGCCTCAAGAGCAGCTCGCACACGGATTGGCCGGAAATCCCCATTCCCACCACCAGGGTCTGTCCGGACCGGCTGTTTCGCTCCGATTTCATGCCTTCAGAATTCCTTCCACCACCCGTTCCATAGCCATGGCACGGGAGCCTTTCACCAAGATCCATGCCTTGGCCGGGCAATTCGCCCGCAGCCAGGAAAGTATTTCCTCATGAGTACCGAAAGAGCGGCAGTCGGTATCCGACATCCCCGCTTCCTTCGCTCCGCGCACGATCTCAGCGCCCATGCCCCCCAGGGTTGCGAGATACGACACTCCTAATTTTGCGATTTTAATACCCAATTCATGATGCAATGCGGCGCTGGTGGAACCAAGCTCCCTCATTTCCCCCAAAATGACAAGCAGCGGATGTCCTCCGCTGCTCGTGTGCGCCGCCTGAACCGCTGCGTAAGTTGATCCCGGATTGGCGTTGTAGCTGTCATCGATCAAAACCCCGCCATCCGGCAGGTGATGCACCTGCATGCGCTGCTTGACGGGGAGATGCCGCGAGAGACCTTCCACAATGGTATCGGGAGCCTCTCCCATGGCCCAGGCCACCGCTGCCGCGGCTACCGCGTTTTGCACCTGGTGCAGTCCGAGCACCGGCAGTCGAACCTCTCTCTTTTCTCCTCCCAGAACCAGGGGATACACCGAGGCGTCTTCCTGGACCTTCACAGCTCCCGCCAGCCGCACATGAGCCGAGGGATTGTTCAGGGAGTACGTGACAAGAGGCCCTTTCAGATTTCTGGAAGATTTCACCAGAAGCTCATCGTCCAGATTGACCACCGCCGGATGGCCTGCTCCCAGTCCCTCCCAGAGAAAGGTTTTCTCATGGACAATCCCCTCCAGGGAGCCGAGCCCCTCCAGGTGGGCAGGGTGGATATTGGTGATCAAGCCCACGGTGGGGCGGGTGATTTCCACCAGACGCTCCATTTCGCCGGGCACATTGATCCCCATTTCCACGACCGCCGCCTGGTGTTCCGGCAGCAGGGAGAGGAGGGTCAGGGGCACACCGATGAGGTTATTGAAATTGCCCTGGTTTTTGAGCACCCGATGCTTGAGGGAAAGAATACCGGCAACCATCTCCTTGGTGCTGGTCTTGCCATTGCTGCCGGTTATGCCCGCGACGGGGATGGAAACCTGCTTCCGGCAATAGCGTGCCAGTTCTCCCAATGCATACAGGGTATCGGGCACCTCCACCACCGCAGCCTCCCCGGCAGTCGGCAATTGAGCCTCCGGCCTCCGCTGGGCAACAACGAGTACAGCGGCCTGCTGCTCGAGGGCCTTGTCCAGGAAGCGGTGCCCGTCGTGGTTTTCCCCGATGAGCGCCACAAAGCAGCTCCCGGGCTCTATGAGACGCGTGTCCGTGGAAATGCTCCGCACGTGGGAATCGGGACTCCCCTGCAGAAGGCGCCCGCCCGTGGCTTCTAAAATTTTGGCGACTGTCCAGTCCATTCCTGCATACTCTCTAAGGGGTCGTTCCCCCAACTCTTTCATAATATTCTCGAACCACCAGGCGGTCATCGAAGGGATGCACCTCACCTCCAACGATTTGGTATGTTTCGTGCCCTTTTCCACCGATGAAAATCATATCGCCCGGTTCCGCACCGGCAAGGGCCCACTCGATGGCCTTTCTACGGTCGGGTTCAATACGATAGCCCTTTTCTCCGACACCCGGTTTATCGCCGGAAACAGGGCTCAGCCCTCCAGATCGCACCCCCGGTTCAATCTCACGGATGATGTCTTCAGGGACTTCACTCCGGGGGTTATCGCTCGTGATCACCACGACATCCCCTGCCCTGGCTGCCACTTCTCCCATGATGGGACGCTTGGTACGGTCTCGATCACCGCCGCAGCCAAAAACGACCCAGAGGCGTCCCCGGGTCATTTCGCGCAGGCAGCTCAGGCTCTTTTCCATGGCGTCCGGGGTATGGGCATAATCGACAATCACATCCACTCCAAGGTGCCGCGGAACGGGCACGCGCTGCAAGCGCCCATCCACATGACTCACCGCTTCCAGTCCCTCCTGAACCGCATCCCCGGGGCAACCCAGAGCGAGAGCCGTTGCGACGGCGCAGAGCACATTGTAGAGATTCAGACGCCCCAGGAGAGGAGAACGGATGCTCAAATCCCCTCCAGGTACGGCCAGGACAGCACGGATGCCCTCGGCCGAAAGCTCCGACGATTTCACAGAAACCCTCGCGCCGGCCTTTTCCGTCGAATAAGACCAGAGGTTCGCGTCCTCGGCATTCTGGAGGAAACGCGCGCCAAAAGGGTCATCGGCATTGATCACCGCGATGAAGTCTTCCCCGCAGGAAAGGGATGCGTCGCGGAACAGGATCGCCTTGGCGGCGAAATAATCCTCCATCGTTGCATGGAAGTCCAGATGGTCCTGGGAAAGGTTGGTAAAGACTCCCGCACGGAATACACAGCCTTCCACCCGTCCGAGGGCCAGAGCGTGGGAGGAAACTTCCATGACCACGTGGGAAACATCGTCCTGGAGCATTTGGTGGAAAAAGGACTGGAGGTCCAGGGATTCGGGCGTCGTCATGGGGGCCGTCCGATTCTCTCTTCCCCATCGATAGCCGAGGGTCCCCAGAACTCCCACCGTATAGCCCGCCTTTTTCAGAATGCTTTCCATCAAAAGGGTGGTCGTCGTTTTGCCGTTGGTACCCGTCACCCCGATCAACTGCATCTTGCGGGAGGGGTGATCATAAAAATTGGCAGCCATGCGCGCCAGAGCACTCCGGCTGTCGGAAACCCGCACCAGGACGACATTCTCACAGCCTTCGGGCAGGGTTTCAGCCACGACGACACGGGCTCCCCGCCGGATGGCATCACCGATGTAGCGCGCCCCATCCTCCCGGGTTCCCGGGATGGCAACAAAGAGATCCCCCTCCGTCACTTTCCGGCTGTCGTAGGCGAGGCCCGCCACTTGAGTCCCAAGGTCTCCAAGGACGGCCAGACAATCCACTCCATCTATGAGCGATTCTAACGTCTTCAGCATTTAAGGAATTTCATTTTCTAAGAGTTGAGTGCATCCAGACTGGAATGAGTACTCAGTCGATCCTTTTCGTATCGCGCTTCTCAGCTTTAAGGGTATAGAGATTCACAGGAATGGGGGCAGTGACTTTGGGACGGGCGGCAGCCGATTCCGGGACAGGGGCAGCGACCTTGACGGCTATCGCCTTTTTGGGGACAGCAGCCTGCTCGGTACTTTGTTTAGCCTGAATGATTGCAGCGCTCTTCGGGCCGTTGTCCTTTCGAGCCGCAACCGCAGGCCCTGGAGCAGGTGGAGCTGAATTATTTTTGGCCGAATGGACGCCGGGAGGATAACTTTCTCCCCTGGTCGACGGCAGCACTCCCAAGTGAGGCAGAGCTTTGGCTGCAAAATTTCTGAAGACAGGCGCAGCGACCACTCCACCATAAATGGCCCCGTGTGGCTCGTGGATGACAACCGTAATGACGAGTCGGGGGTTTTCAACCGGGACAAAACCGGTGAAGAGCGACGTATATTTGTGGCTGTCATAGTGCTTGGACACAGGATCCATCGTTTGCGCCGTCCCCGTCTTCCCGGCTACCTCATATCCCTCGGGGGCAGCGCTCACGCCCGTCCCCCCCTCCTCGGTGACTTTCCGCATCATGTTGGCAACCTTCTTTGCGGTAGCCTTTTGAATGACGCGATTGCGGGGCCGAGGCGGTAAATCCTTCACCGGATTCCCCTCCGAATCCACGATCGCCTTGACGATACTGGGCTGGATATATTCACCGCCATTGGCGATGGCCGCTACGGCCGCAGTGAGCTGCATGGAAGTCACACCAATGCTCTGTCCAAATCCGGTTGTCGCCAGATCGATGGGGCGCCACTTTTTAGCGGGCCTCACAAGGCCCTTCACTTCCCCGGGCAATTCGATCCCCGTCGGCGAACCGAAGCCGAAGGCCTTGATGTACTTGTAATAACGTTCATTGCCCAACTGCAGGGCGATCTTGCTGGCTCCGATGTTGCTCGAATACTTGATGACCTCGGGCATGTTCAGCCATCCGTACGGATGGGTATCGTTGATAAAATGCCCGGCGATCTTCGCTTTTCCATTTTCACAGAAAACGCGGTCATGCTCCCGGAAGACTCCCTCCTCCAGGGCAGCGCTCATCAAGAAAACCTTGAAAGTCGACCCGGGCTCGAAGGAGTCGGTGATGATCCGGTTTCTCCAGGCATCCGCCGTTTTTCTGGCGGCAAAATTCGGATCAAAATAAGGCCAACTGGCCATGGCCAGGACTTCGGAGGTCCCGGCATCCAGAACAACAATTTCCGCAGCCTTGGCCTGATATTGCTCTACGGCTTTTTCCAGCTCAAACTCACAGACATACTGGAGGAACGCGTCGATGGAAAGCTTCACGCCCAGACTTTCCGCCGGTGCCGGCGGCGGCTCGTCTTCGATCCAGAGGCACTTGCGCACGCCGTCACGGACTTGATCCACTTTTACGGGGTTTTCACGCAGAACGGCATCGAAGCCTTTTTCTACCCCTTCAAGCCCGGCGCCGTCCATCCCCACGAACCCCAGGACCTGCCCGGCCAGCTGCCGATAAGGGTAGAACCGCTTGTAGTCACTGACAAGCCGTATCCCACGCCCCTTCAGGTCCTCCACTGCCAGCGCCTGCTGATCTGTGAGATGGCGCTTGAGATAAACGAAATTCCGTTTGCTCTCGAACTTGCGCTTGATGGCGTTTTGGGGCTCACCCAATACAGCAGCCAACTGCCCGGCCAACAGCTTCATGTCCTGCATGGCCTTGGGCTCGGCACCCAACGAGCACTGCGGCACCGAAAAGGACAGGAGGCGCCCCTCGCGGTCGTAGATGGACCCCCGGTAGGCCGGCACCTGGAGCTTGACTTCCGTCTGAGCCCGTCCCCGCTCCACCCACACGGAGTGATCGAGAACCTGCAATTGAAAAGCCTTGGCCAGGATGATACACGATCCCGCAGCTACGAGGATGTTGAAAAACACATAACACGACCAGTAGCGTGCATTGAGAAAATTTCGAGAATTGCGCCTCTCCACCAGCAGCCCCTTTTTAAAATTCTGTATGTTCAGCGCATCATGAACTTTTGATCAGCCCGGGGTGGCTGCAATCCAAATTGATTGCGGCCCATCTCCTCCAATTTGTAAGGATCTTCAAAGCGGCACCACTCCAGGCGCAGTTTCCTCTGTGTCGCCAACAGCTGCTCCTGTTCATGGTACAGCTTTGCCAAACGATAGCCGTTCTGGACCTGTAAATCATAAAGCCACACATATGCGATGGCCATGATCGCCGCCGTCACGCCCAGGGCCGCGGAAAGGAAAAGCCAGTTTCTGAAGCCAAAATCCAGGCCGACCAACAGTTTTTCATGGAAATCTAGATTTTTCCCGGATTTCAGACTGTCCATTCCCAACCTGCCTCGCCGAAAAAGACCGGCCACCCCCCACCGGTCCGGCCATCAACACTTTTCAATTCCCCGCAACCTCGCACTGCGCGCCCGAGGGTTCCGGTCCAACTCCTCTTCCCCGGGACGGAGCACTTTTTTTGTCAGGATCTTCCCCAGAGGCCGACCTTCACAGTGACAGGCGAGCACCGCTCGGGGGCATCGACACGCCCTGGCCCAGTCTTTGAACTGCTCCTTGACCATGCGGTCTTCCAAGGAATGGAAGGACACGACACAAAGGCGTCCCCCCGGCTTCAAAACATTCAGCACACCCGACAGGAATCCCTTCAACGCCTCCAACTCCCCATTCACAGCCAGCCGCAATGCCTGAAAAGTACGCGTAGCCGGGTGAATGCGCCGGGTGTCGGGGCTCCGGGGAACGATTTTCTCTATCAACCGGGCCAGTTCCCCGGTGGATTCAAAGCGGCGCTCTCTGCGATGGGCGACAATGGCTCGTGCAATCCTTCGCGACAACCGCTCCTCCCCCAGGTGAAAGATCAGGTCGGCCAGCTCTCCCTCCGGCAGTTCATTCACCAGGTCTGCAGCCGTTCGGGGAAGTCCTCTGTCCATGCGCATGTCCAGGGGACCGTCCTGTTGAAAGCTGAACCCCCGTGAAGGATCATCCAAGTGGAAACTGGAAACGCCAAGATCCACCACGACGCCGTCTACCGGTCCCAAACCCAGCTTTTCGATGACCTCCGGTAAAGCGGCGAAACTTGCCCTTTCGAGGATCAAGCGATCACCATAAGCCGAAAGTCGGCGATGTACCCGGAGAATCGCTTCGGCATCCCAATCCAGCGCCAGCAATCTCCCATCCGGCGCGGTGGCATGGAGAATGGCCTCAGCATAGCCGCCTCCCCCCACGGTCCCATCGACATAGATGCCCCCAGGGCGGCACTCCAGGATGGTCATCACCTCCCGAAGCAGGACCGGCACATGCTGTTGGGCCGGAGCGGGTTGCATGATCTCCTATAATCCTTCAGCAGCAATGCCTTCCAAGATTTCCTGGTAATGACTTCGATTCCACTCGTCGTGACTCTCCCACGCTGCCACATCCCAAATTTCAAAGCCTTTCAAGACACCCACCAGGATCACCTCCGAATCCAGGCCGGCTTTGCTCCTGAAGAACGGAGAGAGCAGAATTCTTCCTTTGTTGTCAAATTCGCATTCCTCCGCCGAAGAGATGAACCATCGCATGAAAGCGCGGTGTTTGGGATGGACGTCCGAGAGGTGCTCCGCCTTCTCCTCCAACTTTTCCCACCTCTCTGGGGGATAAGCCACAAGACACCCTTCCAGCAGAGCGACAACCAGCGCGTCAGTATAGTGATTCTTGAGAATATCCCGGTATTTAGAAGGAATACGGAGGCGTCCCTTGGCATCCAGCCGATGAATGGAGCGTCCTCTGAAGTAAGGCTTCGTCAAGATCCCCAATCTTCACCTCACGTTCCCACTTTTTCCCACTTGAAAGAATTTATCACCGCGTTATGAGCATTGTCAAACTCAAATCCTCGAAAATTAAATGAAGATTCGTTAAATTTTTCTGGGGCGCACCCTCTTTCACCCGAAGAGAGCTTTTACAACAATTATATTGTAAATACAGTATCTTATAGTTAAGTATCGCAGGAGGCAGCTGTTCCCATTTTCATTGCAGAGGAAGGTCGCTCTATGTTAAAGGGAGAGTGGGCGCCGAGATGCCTTCAGGGGTATTTCCATCAGCCCGAAAAGCCTCTGCAAACATTCGTAGGCCTTCCCAAGACCGGCAGAGGCTTTTTTATTTTTTGGGGAAGGTTTCAAAGGAGGGGAAGATGCAGCCGGATGACGAAAAATTCCTCAGGTTATCCAAAGAGATCATCATCAAGTTCATTGAGTTGGGAAGGGTTTCCCCTGGAAACTTCGAGGAGAATTTCAAAAGCGTCTTCTGGACCCTGAAGCGCACGGTTGTGGACGCGCAGGTTCCTCGGATTGACACAAACGCTCTGCAGACAGACGACTCGGATGAATCGTGAGATCCACGTCGAGCCTGGAAAGCGGACAGAGGGAGTCAGGTCTGGAGATCCGACCAGATCTTGAGCCCGAAAGGCATGACCCTTTTGGTTGACCAGCGGGATTGAAGCGGTGAGCGGCAAACGCACCGCCCACCTGCCGTAGGGAGTTGGAAAGCTATTTGTTCTTTTCCAGATAGTCGTAGATGTCTTTGACAGTACGGATTTTTTCGGCATCTTCGTCGGGGATTTCCAGGTCGAAGGCTTCTTCCAGAGCCATGACCAGTTCCACCACGTCGAGGGAATCCGCTCCCAGGTCGTCCACCACACTGGCTTCAGGAGTGATGATCTCCTTGTCCACGCCCAATTGATTCGCTATGATGTCCGCCACTTTGTTCTGCATGTCACTCATGTTCCATTTCCTCCCGGTTCAAACAATGTTCACTGCTTCCATTTTTCGGTGTATTCACAAACCCATAAAAGAGCACTTCCACAACACTCGGTAATTCTTCCACGAGGGAATACGAGCAATCACGAGCCAGCCATTTCTGAATGACTCCGTGCATGAAGCCGATAACGCCATAGAAAACCGTATGAAAGTCCACATCCTTCAGGACCCCCTGCTGGCTGGCGCCGTAAATCTTCCGCTTCAAAAGGGGAATGCGTCTCATGACCTTTTTGAAGTAAAGGTCGTGAACCTGGTCTCCCACATCCAGCCGCTCCTGCACAATGAGACGATAGAGCTGCTGATTGCGATCGAAAAATTCGAAATAGATCCTCAGGTACTTGGTGATCATGGTGAGCACGTCATCATGCCTATCCAGAACCGCCATGGCACTTTCTTCCAGCTCCGCCAGGCGCAAACGCATCAGTTCATTGAAGAGTGTCTCCTTGTTTGCGAAATAGCGGTAGAGTGTGCCCTTCCCCACACCGGCGCGTTCGGCGATCTCATCGACGGTGGCAGGATGAAAACCTTTCTCAGAAAAGACGTGGAGGGCCGCGTCCAGGATCTTGTCTTTCGTGGAAGCCTTGGGGGCAGTCTGCATGGCGCCGTTCGATTCCAAAAGGACTCTTTCCAGCATCCCGGTATAGAAGCGATCGGGATGCACGTTTCTCGATTCCGCACTGCGCTGGAAAGCGGAGATGAAGGCCGGCAGGGAAAATTCGGGCGGCAGGGCACCCTGCCGGGATAGATCCCGTAAGGCAATGAGCCACCGCACGATTTCTTCCAGCACCTCCTCCTCCGCCCCCTCGGGGATAACACTGTCCACGAGACGGTCGAGAGTCTCTCGTTTCCCTCCTTTTTGAGAAAGCTTTTTCAGCCAGGCACGCACAGCGTGCTGGTTATTTTCCTGGCCCATACCCCACTCCTTCAGATCCCTCTTGAGACGGACTGGTCAGTCATAAACCACAGAACGAGGGCGAAAGTCAAGGAGGAAAGGGATGTATGGAAGGGAGCCCAAAAAAATTAAGAGGCAGCGAAGGGGACGCAGCTGGGGAGAAGAGCGGAAACCGCGACAATTAAAGGCTGGAATCGTAAATGGGAAACCGAGCTCCGTGTACGTGAGCAAGAGCACGCGCGACCAGCTGCTCGGTTCCCTCGGTCAGGTCGTACCGGGACAAGGCATCCAGGCCGACGAAGGCGCAGTCCATGACATCCGTGGCGGGTGAGGGATCTCCTTCCAGGGAGACACAGAGAAAATCCAGCAGAACATAATGATATTCGATGCGACCGGCCTCATCCAAAAACACGCGGTCCAGGGCGGCAATCAAAGCGTCCACCCTTACCCGCAGCCCCACCTCCTCCTGCACCTCCCGCTTCACCGCCTCTTCGAGGCTCTCCCCCACTTCCACCAGCCCCCCAGGCACCGTCCACTTCCCCCGGGACGGTGGTTTGCCCCTTTGCACCAGGAGCACGCGGTCATTGCGAAAAATCACTGCACCCACTCCCACCATGGGATGCTCGGGATAACGTCGATTCATGTGGAGGCTCCGAAGGAAGTGCCCGGTTCCGGTCGAGGCAGGTTGTCTCGGTGATGCCCGGCAGGCCCCATGTGGAATGGCACTGCCGGAAACAAAAATGCTCCGTGCGCCAGGCCTCAGGCCTCGGCCGCTTCCAGCTTTGCTTCGGATTCGTGGTCCGGCATTTCCTCCGACCATTTGCGCAGCGCCTTCCCCATCTGCCTCAGGGCTTGACGGATGCGATGTTCATTTTCCACCAGGGCGAGGCGCAGGTACCCTTCCCCCTCTTCACCAAAACCGATCCCGGGGGCCACAGCCACGTTGGCTTCTTCCATCAGCCGGATTCCAAATTCCATGGAGCCCCACTTTGCAAAGGGTTCAGGAATCCTGGCCCACACAAACATGCCGGCTTTGGGCTTCGTTACGGACCATCCCAGGCGCTCCAGCCCCTGGCACAAGACGTCGCGACGCTGCTGATAAATCTGAGCCTGTTGTTCCACCTCCGCCGCGCAGTCCCTCAGCGCAACGATGCCCGCAATCTGGATGGCCGAAAAGATGCCGTAATCGTAATAGCCTTTGATCTTGGCGAGACCCTCTATGATTTCCCGGTTCCCCACGCAGTAGCCCATGCGCCACCCCGCCATGTTGTAGGACTTGGAAAAAGAACCGAACTCCACGCCCACTTCCCTCGCACCGGGAACTTCCAAAAAGCTGGGAGCCTTGTAGCCGTCAAAAGTAATTTTGGAATAGGCAAAATCATGAATGACCATGAATTTGTACCTGTGTGCCAGCTTCACAACCTCTTTGTACAGTTCCAGGTTGGCAACAACGGAGGTGGGGTTGTGGGGGTAGTTGAGAATGAGAACCTTTGGCGTGGGGTAAAGGGATTCACACATGGTGGAGATGCGCTCGAGAAAGAGCTCTTCAGGAGCGAGAGGGATGCGTATGACATTGGCGCCGGCAATGATGGCGGCATAGATATGGACGGGAAATGCGGGCGTTGGTACCAGCACCGTGTCTCCAGGCCCCATCAGGGCCAGGCATAAATGCGAAATCCCTTCCTTGGAGCCTATGGTGCAGATCACCTCCGATTCACTGTTCAATCCCACACCGTATTCCCGATCGTAGTAAAGGCCGATTTCCCTCTTGAGATTTTTCAAGCCCGCCGCCACGGGATAGCGGTGGCTCTTGGGGTCTTGAACGACCTCACACAGTTTCCGCGTCACGACCTCCGGGGTCGGATCGATGGGGTTCCCCATCCCGAGATCGATCACGTCGTGTCCCTGGGAGCGCTTGGTCATCCGCATCTTGTTGATCATCCCGAAGAGATAGGGAGGCAACTGGTTCATTCTCTGGGCAAAACGGACTATGGAATCTTCCGACATGACCTTCTCCTGTATTCAATGATCGTTATCAAGGCAAAAAAAAACCCTGGGCTGTGGGCTCAGGGTAAAAAAAAACGCCATGAGCCCGCTTCAGCAGCCCATGGCGTCCAAAGGAAATATAACTTTAAGGTTTCGTCACATCTCCGACCGTCGCCCAGGCTGTCTTGCGCGCGGCGGCGGCAGCTGCGTTCATCCACAATTTGTTTCGCACCACTGTATCCTTAATTTTGCAGTTTGAGGCAATCTGCAATGCTGATATGAGATGAGCTTTAATATCCCATGTCCCAATACAAGTCAATACTCTCACGCAGGCTGAGAGGCCCCATGAAACATCCTACAGGCAACTATCCAAAGGCAACTATCCAAAGGAAAGTATCTTTGATTTCGCAGGAGAAAATTTCTTGACGCACGAATGCAGCATGGTATGCTTCTCAGGATTCAAAATTATCGAGAGCATTGATTCTCTCATCCGCCACACCCGAAACAGCCCCTTGGCGCTATCGTTTCGCCGTTTAGATTCCCCTCATTTATGAACCGGAGGATAACTTCGATGGCCGTACTTTCCAGGATCTTTTTTCTCGTCACTTTCCTGGCCGGCATATGCGTCATCCCAACACCTCAAGCATGGGCACAGAATACTCCGGAAGTCCCCGAGCAGGCTGCACCAGCCGATCATTCCCTTCAAAAATTGATACTGCACCAGGCTACCATGTGCGAGAAGGTCGAAAACCTGACTCCCATCCGATCTGCAGTCGCCTTCTCTGTATCCGCCGGACAGGTCTGCTGCTTCACATCTTTCGATCCCGTTCCTCAGCCCACGCTGATTTACCATCGCTGGTTTCACCGGGATGAGCTCAGCACTCAAACCAGGCTCAGGCTCTATCCGCCCAAGTGGGCCACCTACAGCGTCATACAGCTGAGAGAAACGGACAAGGGCCCCTGGCGCGTGGAAGTGACCGATCAAAACGGCCACGTGTTCGATGTTTTTCGATTCAGCATAACCGACTGATTCAGTCTGACCCATTATGAAATTTCTCGCCTTTCTCTATACGGTCCGCTGGCAAGACTTGGTGGACATCATCATCAACAGCTACATTTTGTTCCGGGTGTACGTTCTTTTCCAGGGGACAAACGCCTTTCGTGTTCTAGTGGGCATCACATCCCTGTGGATCCTTCAGGAAGTAGCCGCATCCATCGGGCTCATCCTCACCAGCTGGGCCATTCGAGGCATCACCACCGCAGCAGCCGTCATCATCATTGTGGTCTTTCGCAATGAAATCCGAACGGCCCTCCAGGTCCGGAACCTCAAGACCTTTCTCTGGGGCTCACCCAAGAGAGAGCAAACCACATCCGTTGAAATCATTACTGAAAGCGTCTATCAAATGGGGAAAAAGCGCATCGGCGCCCTGATTGTTTTCCCGGGTAAAGAGGACCTGTCAGAAGTGATCCATGGAGGCATTGCATGGAACGGAGTGGTTTCGCAGGAAATGCTCGTGAGCATCTTCTGGCCGAAGAACCCTGTGCATGACGGCGCCATCATTGTGCGGGGAAACCAGATTACGGAGGTGGGTGTCCTGCTGCCCCTCTCCCAGCGCCAGGATCTGCCCACCTTTTACGGAACGCGTCACCGGGCCGCTGCGGGACTGGCCGAGCGCACCGATGCCCTGGTGGTGGTCGTATCGGAGGAACGCGGGCGTGTGACCGTAGCCAAAGACACCTGGATCAAGCCCATCGCTCAGCCTGAGGAGTTGACTCAGCTCCTGAGAAAGCACCTCAATCTTTCGGACGGCTTTTCCGTCGATCAACAGAAACGCGAACAGCTGAAGCTGAGCCTGGCGGGGATACTGTCGCTCCTTGTCATGACGGGCATCTGGTTCGGGTTCACACGAAGTGACGACACGGTCATCGCCCTCAATGTTCCCGTTGAATATGTCAACCGGCCGGCCAATTTCGAGATCCTAGAAACCTCCATGGACGAGGCACGCCTGCAGCTCTATGGCTCCAGTGCGCTCATCAGATCTCTGCGCTCCGGCCAGGTGCAGGTGCGCATCGACCTCGGGAAAGCCACCGAAGGACGCAACATATTCCCCATCACACAGGAGAACATTGTCCTGCCTCCCGGCGTTGCCCTCAACAAGGTCTTTCCCCCGACCATCGAAGTGACCCTGGACGTTCCCATTACCAAGGAAGTACCGCTCCAGGTGGACTGGGTTGGACGCCTGCCGGAAAACCTGCTCCTCGTCAATACAACGTTAGCGCCTGAAACCGTCAAGGTCACCGGAGGGAGCAAGATTCTGGAAAAGGTCCATACGCTTTATACCGCCCCCGTAAAACTGGACAATCTCAGCAAAAGCGGCAGTCTCACGGCCCCCGTGGTCTTGACGCCTCCCTCGCTGAAACTGGTGGCCGGCTCCCCGGACAAAGTGACCGTCAACTACCAGATAGCGGAACGGTCCACGGGAGAGAAGAAATAGCCCCGGCGGGAGCATTGCACCCCGGAGCATCAGGGATGAGAAACGATGGCGTTGGACTGCGGCGCCTCAGGAAGACGCCTGTAAAACCGCCCCATACACCCCTCACCGTTTCTCACCAATCCCGGCAGGAGCTCCCGTTTTTCAGATAATCCATAATCCGGTCGGCTCGTTCTGAGATTTCAGGGATGATTTCGGCCAGGACCTTCAGGTAAATCAGGACTCTTTTGGACTGATGCTTGTGGGGAATGTCAAGGGAGGGATGGTCCAGAAACTTTATGACCTCATTGAGGAGATGCAGGTTGTCCTTATTGAGATCCACATAAGCGAGCTCCTGCCATTTCTTCCTGAGATCCTCCGGGAGATGGGTCATTTTCATGGCCAGACCCTCATCCAAACCCATCTGTATTCCCTTGTCCAGCCGATCCAGGAGGTCCTTGCACTCGTCCCGCTCATCCTCCCAGGCCCGGCTTTCCAGCAACTGCTTCCACTTGGGTCGAATTTTATTCTCGAGCCATGTCTTCCCCAGGCTGGGCAGGATCGGCATCTGGGCCAACTCGGTCTGGTCTGCCACCAGGGCCCCACCGAGCTTCACCAGTTCGCCCTTCCCCTTCACGCTGTCCAGGCGAAGCCGGACCAGTTCGTTCAGGCGCATGAGGACAGCACTTTTTCGATCCAGCTCGGGAAACGTTTTGTTCAAAAGAGATTCCCACTCCGCACGAAGCAGGCCGATTTCTGTATTGATGGCTTTGAAGAGGAAGCGGAACTTTATGAGCAGATTTCTCAGCTCGTGGGCCAGGTCATTGCAGCTTTGGAGGCGCTCCCTGGCAAGTTTTTTCTGTTCTTCCGCAAGAGTTTCACGCACATGGAGGGAAAGCAATTCGGTGCCGAGCGTGCGGGACAATTTCTTGATGATCTTGGTGGAACGGTCCCCGCGCTTGATGCTGTAAGGCCTGAAGTGGATCTTGATGACGGCAACGACAACGTACTCACAGTCCTGCCAGATGGGTTTGCCCTGATAGTCCAGGGAGTACTGAAGCTCCTGAGCACGGTCCCCGTAAAGATACGGGCGCATTCCCCGTTTTTTACAGGTCGGTATCCCCGCCAAGTGAGCCCCGTTTCTTCCCTGGGCGGACAGCAGTGATGGGATGGCGCTCTCGATACAACTCGATCACTCTGTCGTAGGTCCCGTTGTATTTGGCACAGCGGAGCTTGAGGATGTTGTTGGCACAAGTCGGATACCACCATGCTCCTGTCCGTTTCAACCTACCGTGGCAGATCATCTTGTTGGCCGATTCGATTGCACCGGATCCAATGTGGTACCCGCCCCGCCTGGCGGAGGCATAGTCAAGCCTGCCGGAGTGTTTCGTGAGATGCTCGATCGCATTGTCTATGAGCTTTTTCGCTTCCTCGGATGCCGGCTTCATTCTCTTGAGGCCTCCGATGACCTGGGCTTCCTCACTCAAGGAAAGCCTTACCAGGGTGGCATGGACCCATTCCCGTGCTTTTTCGCTCCCTTTGCCATATTGGGCTGCAGCCACTTTGTGGAGATACTCTGAGCAATGATAGAAATCCATGACCTGCCTGGCATCGGGGAAGAGCTCCTCGACTCTGTTCCAGATCCAGTCCGCTCCGTCCGCCACCACACAGAGCCTGACCTTCTCAATGGGAATGAGGCCGGCTTCCTTGATGGTGCGGAGAGCAGCGGCTATCTTATGATTGTCCGCCATCTGATGCCAGCTGATCAGGTGCTCGATTCTGTCCTCGTCAATGAGATAGAGCCTGAATCCTTTGACTTCCTTCCAATCTCCCTTGCCTCTCTTCCCTTTGCG
>NZ_BQXM01000009.1 GCF_022836495.1 Desulforhabdus sp. TSK | reverse complement strand
CACCACTGTGGCCACCGCGATAGCCGATCGTCTCGTTTTTCGCTCGGAAATCCTCATCCTCGGGGGAAGTAGCTATAGAAGAAAAGTGAAGTAATCAAAAAAGAAGCTGTAAGCCATTGAGGGCTCTCTAAATCTCCGAGATCCCTCAGTGGCCTTTTTTTGTTCTCAAAAAGAGACAACGTCGCTGAGCTACGCCCTTTCATCGCGATGGACGACTTTCCAACCGGCCATTTTGGCAGGTTTGCTGACCGCCGGTAATACAAAAGGAAAATTGACCATTTTACGAAAAGCCCCCTGAACGCTTACAGTACATCTCGTTTCTCCCGAAGACATAGACCAGAGCCCAAAGGGGAACTCCGAACCGGCAGAGGAAGAGGGCCTTTTCCACCTCATCGGTTCTACCCGTCAGGTAAGGCATCATGAAAGAAGGACGGATCTGGTAGACCTTTTTATCGGACAGCGTGATGCGCCGCATGCGAAAGCCATCCAGCTTGCGAGATGAGGCGGTAAATCCTCGGAAGTTGAATCCTTCCTTCATCTGATGGGGGAAGATCTCGGGGTATTTGGTGTACATGTCTGTGATGAACTGCCGAAAAGCACCTTTATCCTTCATGCACTCCTCGTAGTGCTCCTCACTGCAAAAAGGCAGACAGATGACTTTGCTGGCAACCAAGAGCGATTCCATGGAGTTCCTCCATTAAATACCATATGATTCTCTTTAGTTGCCGATAACTAAATGAAAGTAAAAATATTTTCAAGAAAATTCCGGAGCCGTAAGAACGATATCGCCGGAATGCACAGAATCCGTTGGAACCAGGAGCATTGCTTCCCAGTGCTGGAGTCAAATACCAGCCAACGGGCGTTCGCCAATTTGGACGCCCTACTCTTTGACCCTCGATCCAAAAGAGCCGCACCCGGCCTATTTAGCTAAAATTAATTTCCATATGTAGTATCCAGGTATAGGGAGTTTTATTTTTTGTAAAATCTGTAGAAATTTATTCTGGAATATTAGTCTATTTTTTATATTTAATAATCTTATTATATAATTCATTATGGAGAAAGTTACAATTTGTTTTTTTGAATAGATAATTTTTAGTCCAGCATTACATATTATGGAAAATAATTCATTATCATTTTCGTATTCTCTTTCATGTGTTGGATCTAATGTTCTTTTGCCTTTTTCATTAATATAGAAATACCAACCAAATCGTTTTTTAAATATTGTATCTAAGTATATTATTGTTCCAGTTTTTGATATGCGATATATAGCCTTTAACAAAGATAAATCATTTTCGACATGTTCAATTACCTGAGTGCAAATAACAAAATCAAAATATTCTTCTGGAATTTTACGCAGCTCTTGTGCGTCATCTTGAACGCACTTGATAAAATTGGAAATATTATATACTTGTGATAGTCTTTGCCATGATAAGTCTATTGCCCATATTTCATTGCATTTATTTAGATAGCCAGATTGACTACATGCGTATAGAATTGACCCGTCACCACAACCAATATCTATAATATTTTTGAATTTATTATTTTCAAATAACAATTTTAATTCTAAATTTTCTACTTGGCTATACCAATACTGAAAATGTTTGTTTGCATATTCTTCGATATTCACAGAATCCCTTTCTCCTGCTGCTTCCGTTGGTTATTTTTTAAAAATCGAGATGCTGGATATGCCAATACTAGAAGTAATGAAAAGTTAATAATCCTATCCAGTATTGTGACAGCAAGTGCATAAGAAGGTGAAATATTAACAATGTTAGAGGTAAGTATAACTAGCCCTTCTCTTATACCTAGTGAAGCTGGTGTCAAATTTATAAAGAGAGAAAGCGTTGTAATCAAATAAATAAACGTTGATTGTAAGAAGGTTATTGGCAATCCTTCTGTATCAGTTATTTGTAACATTTTGAATTCGGTATACATAATAAAAATAGAAATACTAAAATTAAGACAAGTTAGTATGTATAGATAAATAATATTACGAACAGACTTTTTTATAACTAACCATCCATCTATAATTATTTGTATTCTATTTTTTATCCCCGAAAATGGGATAAAGTAAAATTTTATTGGGTAACAGAATATAAAATATATCGATCCTATAAGCATTACAATATAAATTATAGATATTGTTGTGTTATAGATCCCTCTTAAGTATAATACATACATTACTATTAACCCGAATATAGAAATAACATTAAAAATAATGATATAATTACCGGCAAGCGATGAAATAAATAGCGTATAATTAAGATTATATCTAGATTTAAAATAAACCGCTCTTAACCCAATTCCTCCTTGAAATGGTAGAAAAATATTCCCAAAGCTCGAAAGCACCGAAATAGATGTGTATTCGTTGAAACTTAGATTGACCTTGTGTGATGCAATGGTGATATTCATTGATGCACCATTGATTATAGCTATTGTGAGATTTAATAATATTAAAATAATAATATTACTTGCCGATATATTCTCTATAATTCTAAACGCTCTAAGATTATTAATTAAGTAATAAAAAAAGAATAATAATAGCAGAGAAACAAATGAAATAGATAATATATATCTTGATATTTTTGTCATATGAAATTTTTCAATATTATTGAATTCTAAAGTGTATTTTTTAACAACTTTATATGATAACTTACTATCCCTGCACCAAAAATAAAAATAATAACTGGAGTAGAAAAAAATAAAATCATCACATCTTTAATGTTCTCGCTTAAATATATAATTACAATAAGATAAGCTATTAATAGCAAAATACTAATAAAGATAAATATCTTTGGAATCATAAAAGCAGATATAGTTAAGGTCATTATTAAAAACAATATAAAAATGGTACTCGTTAAGAATGCTTTATGAAAGTAGCCTCCCTGCACTAGATAAAAATCACTGAATGCCATACCGCGATCATATAGCCAAGGACGAAATTTTTTTAATTCAGACCTCATCTTATATTGAAAAAATAATTCCCTGATTTTTATCAGGTCTATCCCTTTTTCAAAAATCAGTTTTTGGAAAAGGAGTGTGTCATTGTTCACATGTTTACCAGTTCTTTCTGGGGTCAGACTGATAAAGAGTTCTCTATCGATGAATAATATAGTGGTGCCTTTAGGGGCTTTTCTGAAGTTTTCTTTATTAATTATGAGTTGTTCAATTTTGAGAGGGAAATTTTCTTTTCCATAATATTTCTTTCTCATCAAGTACAGAAAGGTTGAAAAAAAGTTTTCATACTTGATGTTTGGATCATTCTCTTGTTCACCCATGACAGCAGGATAGGCGCAATATTTTTCTAGTAGTGAAATCAGATTTTCATTAAGGATCACTCTGGAGTCGACAAAAAGTATTTTTTCTGTTTTTGTATGCAGTGCACCAGTTAATCTAGCTATTATCCTTCCGTGGTTTTCTTGTAGGGATAAAATTTCTATGGGGTATTTTTGTGCAATGTCAATAGTTTTATCAGTTGATCCGTCATCGACAAGGAGTACAGAGTAATCTGAATTTAATTTAACACGTTTTTGATAAATAATAGCTTTAATACATTCTTCAATTGTATCTTCGCTGTTGTAAGCAGGGATAATAACAGTGAGTTTCATGTAATCAATTTGTATCGTTTTAGATTAACAAGACTATTAAAATTCACTTTTGACAGATTAAAAAAATCCTGGCTCTAAAAAAATAATTAATTAGTGGTATTTTAGACATAAAATGTAGTTTTTTTAATATTGGAAGATAATGTGATAGATATATTATTTGTACGTTTTTAAACCCTATTTGGGTAAGCATGCTTTTATATTGAGAGGCATTTCTAACAGCAATATGGCCAGGTGTTTGGGGAATAAAATGAATATGTTTTAATATTTCTATAAAATATTTACTGTTTGGAGTATGCATATAAAGAATTCCATTTGGTTTTAGTGATGTCCATATACTTTTAAATATTTTGTTAAAGTCTGAATCATTTAAATGCTCACTAAAATCTAAAGCAAACGCTTTATCTAAAAAATGGGGTCTTTTGGAACAAAATTCGGATATTTTTTCACACTTAAAATAGACATTTTTTATGTCATAAAGCTTTGCCTGTTTATTAGAAAATCTTATAAAATCTAATGATGTGTCAATACCATAATATTTTAGGATTCTATTATTGATAGACCACGCTAATGTTCCGCTACCTGATGCAAAATCACCAATTATATCCGATTTGTTAAAAGCAATAAACTCAATTATTCTATTTATTCGGATACTGCTATTATTTATTAATGATTTTAGGTATATCTCATCATAGATGCTGGTTGATTTCAATTTATGCATAATATAAATATGATTCAATGTTAAAAATAGTGTTTTAAGTACGATATTATTAAACTCGATGGCGAAGTATTTACTCTTGTATCGTTTTTTAAATATATCTTATAATTTGTAACAAATGCCATTATTAAACTGATGTTGTAATTAGAAATAACGACATTTCTATTAATACCATCTTGTCGTTCTGTTGTTTTGCGCATTAGTAGAGTTGGCTTGCCTAGATAGTATGCTTCTTCTTGATTACTACCACCATCAGTGATTAAAAACTCGCTATTAATTAGAAGTTTTATAAAATCAAAATAGTCATAACGGTTGCAAAGCTGAATATTTTTTTGGTATTTTATTTTACTAATTAGGTTATATTTGCAAAGTTGACTCCATGTTGGTGGGTGGAGTACAAATAAAAGTTTTATTTTTTCTGAAATAAGATTTAAACAATCTAGAATTGCGCATAGTCTGTCTCTATTAAATATATTTTCAAATCTGTGAATAGAAATTATGGCGTATTTATACTTCGGGACCTCGATAGAGATTTTATCAATTTGCTCTCTTGCGATGCTTAGGGAATCGTATAGTGTATTGAAAGATGTATCAATTTTCATTCCGTGTGAATTGTTGATATTTCTCATGGCCCATTCGCCTGGACAAAAAAAGAGATCCGAGAGTGCATGCGTCAAGATACGGATAATTTCTTCTGGAAAAGGATGAAAAACATTAAATGACCTTAAGCCTGATTCGATGTGCGCAACCTTTTTACCTGATAGTCTTCCCATCAGAGCACCTAGAAGAGTGGAAAAGGTATCTCCATGAACTAAAACGATATCGTTTTTACCCTGTTTACAAAAAATGTATTTTTTGTAAACTAATGTTATAAAAATAATGCGTATCATCCAAAAAAGCATTTGGATGATACTTGTCACATCTTTACCACTATATAGAATTATATCTGGTTGTTTGATGTTAAAGTTTTGTATAAGTTTATCAATAGTGTCCTTATGTTGTCCGGTAAAAATAAAATTGTACTCAATATGCCTTTGTTGGAGGGAGGCCATGATGGGCGCGATTTTTATTAATTGAGCTTTGGTTCCGACAACAAAATGCAGCATTTTGTTCTCAACCTTGTTGAATGAGAAGTGACTCATGTATAATGCGAAGGTTGCTGACTGAGATTTCGCGTCTATCGAATCGGAGCTGTGCTACCTGTTCGGACACCAGGCCAACCAAAAACATCAAAACAGATAGAGTCATGAGCATGGCTGATGTTGGGCCATAGCGTCCATCCAAAAAGAATACCTTAAAAAGCCCATAGCCAACACCCAACAAAAATGTCGAAGAACTGACGGGCAAGAATATCTTCATGGGTGAAAACAGCGTCGCCACTTTGAAGATGATCAGGAAAAACCGCGAGCCGTCACGGAAGATCTTGATCTTGCTCTTGCTGCCGCCATTGCGTTTTGCCGCCGTGATGGGGATATATTTCAAGCTGTACCCTGATCGCAATGTGGCCATGGTGATGGTCGTAGGATAGGAGAAAGTGTTGGGGAGCAGGGAAATGAACTCCTGGGCGATATGTGCCTTGACCGCCCTGAATCCGGAAGTCAGGTCCTTGATCCTGCGGCCGCACACGTAGGAGGCAAACCAGTTGTAAATTCTATTGGCCATATCGCGGTGCATGTGGGTTGGCGAATTTTGAGCACGAGCCCCCACGACCATGTCGAACTCTTGCAGCTCTTCCAGGAGCTGAGGAATCTCTTCGGGAGGATGTTGACCGTCCCCGTCCAAGGTAACGAGAAGTCTGCCGCGGGCGTTTCGGATGCCGGTTTTGATGGCTGCGCCATTGCCGATGTTGTAAGGATGCTTGATGAGTTTGGCTCCGGCATCTAGGGCATTCTGGGCCGTTTCGTCTGTCGACCCGTCATCGATAACAAGAATTTCATACAGGTAGTCGAGGGAGTCCATGACTTGGCGGACTCTCTCGACAACATCCGCGATGCCGGCGGCTTCATTGTTTGCAGGAATGAGGATGCTTACGTCCGGGAGTTCTTCCTGGGTTTTGTCGGGTAATCTGAGCAAGATGGGCAGTTTTTCTGGTACCATTTGAATTTTTACTCCTTGCCGGCATTTTTTCCTGCTGTTCCCTGGTAAAAAGATGCGTGGTCGACACTCAAATCACGCGACACCTCGGCCATGAGATTAGCCAAAACAATGCCAACATCCCCGATTTTCTGCACGTCGGCTCTTGGATTTCTCCCTCTGCTCAAAACGCCCATGCTTACCGAAACGTCGTTTTAGCGTCAGGCAACAGGCCCAAAAACTTCCTGCAACGGGATGGAGATGCCTTCCATAAATTTCAGCACCATAGTCTCATGCGGGCCAAGGATTTCTCCCCGGTCGAAGCGTCCGTCCTTTTCCAAAACATAACGTTCCAGGAATTGGCCTTCCGGGTCGAGAAGAAGGTATTCGGATACGCCGGACCTTTCGTAAAGGAGCTTCTTTTCCCAGCGATCCTTCTTGGCCGTGGAGGCGCTCAGCACTTCCACCACCATGTCGGGAGCTCCCTGGATATTGCGCTCGGTGATCTTTTTCCGATCACAGACCACAAATAGATCAGGCTGCACGACATCATGTTCCGACAGCACGACGTCGGTGGGCGCCATGCCGATGAAGCACCCGCGGCCATGGAAGGCATGCCGTAGTAGAACGTAAATATTTCCGAGGGTCTGCTGATGTCTGACACTTGGCGCAGGCGTCATGTTGTAGGCCCTTCCGTCGATGATCTCCCACCGCTCATCGTCCGGCCAGGTGAGATAATCTGAGTAGCTGAAAGAGCCTTGCGGCTCTGATGCGGGTGTTGGCATACGATTTTCCTTTACCGGGTTCAATGAGCGTATATTTTTAGGGCCTCAGCCATCCAGAACAGTAAATCACTAAAGTTTCGCACACCCCTCCGCAGGGGAGTTAATGAGCGAATTTTCAAGTACGTCAAGCAAGTAGAAGAACTCATCCGGGGCAGAATTGGTGGAAAAAAGCTGGCTTGACAACATGAGAATCTGCCGGATTCGAGTCCAGATGGATTGAATAAGAGCCAGCTGGAGATGCTCACGGGCAAGCTCTTGGAACAAGGGTCCTATGGGACCAGCAAGCTGGCGTTTGGTCAGGATGTAGATGAGGATGAGATAGCGAATCGCCACAATCGATGCCCAGGCCACCACGGCATCGAATGTCTCGCTCTGACCTTTTCCAAGCCCGAGGAGTTGTTTGCAGTCTCTGAAATAGCATTCGATTGCCCATCTGCGGGAGTAATAGTCGAGAATTTCATGGATTTCCATGTCGGTTTCGGTACAGAGGAAGGCATGCCATTTCTTCTTGCTCCAGCGGACGAACACAATGCTCACCTCCCCTGCAAGGGGCAGCTCAACCTTGAGGATGGCAGCCTTGATTTGCCAGGAGCTGATCCAGCGAAGCTCGTGTCTGGCCTCGGTGTGCCAGAGCTGGGACAACGTCATGGGGTTACCTTTGTAGTGGTAGTGAGTCTTGTTGGCTTTGAGCCGGCAGATGATCCCGTAGCCAATGGCAAGAATCTGGGAGATGACCTTGTCACAGGCAAACCAGGAATCAAAGAGGACAAAGCGGGCACTGATCCCGTTTTGCCAGCACCTGCGGATCATTTGAACCAGAAGGTCTGTCTTTTTCTCGAAAGACTCCATGCGTCTTTTCCAGCCGTTGGTTCGCTTGTCCATCTCCCGCAGCTTGTCATTGGGGCGGTTCTTCGACGTGTGGAAGCCAAGATCCAGAGGGTAGAAACGGGTCCCGTTGTGCAAGCCTATCTGGAGCATCTGGTAGCCGAGCTTTGAGCGATTGGTCGTATGATCATGGTGATAGCTCACCAGTTCCATCTTCTCTCCCGTCTTACCGAGCAGGCTGTCATCGGCAATGATGGTCTTTTCGTTGAAGGGAGTGCGATCTGTTCGGGCGATCTCCCGGCAGGCAAGAAGAGTGACGAGCTTTCGCCAGTTGAAGCACGGATGATTCAAGAAGCGGTAGTAGGTGTCCTTGTGAGCCTGGAGCATGTTCTCGAAGAACTTCCCTGACCATAAAGCCGTGAGGGACTGCTTGATCACGGGCAAAATGATCAGGGCAAAGAGCAGAGTGACGGTCGGAAAGCCTTTCTCTTTCTGTATTCCCGACTGGTGCAGTAATGTCCTGATCCCCAGCTCATTCATGGACTTGTTGACCTCAGATTCCACATTGAGGTGACGTTTTTCAATTTCTCTTTGGATGGAGAGAGAAAATGCGATATCCTTCTTCATGGCAGCTCCTTTTTGTTTGTAGTTGTGGTGACTTAGGTAAAGCAACACTACTACATTCGGGGCTGCCTTTCCATTTAAAACGGTGAAATCCCAGCTGTTTGCACTCCATGGCACCACTCAGCTGGTGTGCGAAACTTCAGTAAATCATAAGTAACCGTTGGAAAAAGACCTATACTGCGAACGGGTAAAATCTTGACTTTTGTAGGAGCGGCTTCCAGCCGCGATTCTGATGGAGCCAGCTTTTCCATCGCGGCTGGAAGCCGCTCCTACAGGATCATCGATAAGTCACGATATCATCCGTTTGGAGTATATCAAGACAAGGTGCTTACGGGCTGACATTTCTAACGGTTATTTCTGCATCGCTGAACCAGGTTTTTCGCTGGGCTGGATTCCGGCTTAGAGACTGCCGGAATGACGAGGATACCAATTTTCAGCAAGTTGCTGTAGAACAGAGCGTCCTTACTCCGGTTGCGAACCGCCGAGCAGGGACAGCAGGTACTCGCCATAGCCGCTCTTTGCGAGGGGCTTTGCCAGGTCTCTCAGCTCTTCGGCGCCGATATAGCCCATAACGTAGGCCACTTCTTCCACACAGGCGATTTTGAGTCCCTGCCGCTTTTCGATGGTTTCAATGAAGGTGGAGGCTTCCAGGAGGGATTCATGGGTCCCGGTGTCCAGCCAGGCGAAGCCCCGCCCCAGCAGTTCCACCTGGAGCTCTCCCCGTGCGAGATATTCCCTGTTGACGTCGGTGATTTCCAGTTCCCCGCGCTGGGAAGGCTTGAGCCGTGAAGCGATTTCAACGACCGTGTTGTCGTAAAAATAGAGACCCGGCACGGCATAGTTGGATTTGGGGCGGGAGGGCTTTTCTTCGATGTCCAGGACCTGGCCGGCAGCGTCAAATTCGACGACTCCATACTGCTGTGGATCTCGCACCCAGTAGCCAAAAATTCGACCCCCTCTGTCAAACCGCATGGTCCTGGCCAGAATTTGACGGAATCCATGGCCATAGAAGATATTGTCCCCCAGGATGAGACAGACGCGGCTGTCTCCGATAAATTCTCTTCCCACGATAAACGCCTGGGCCAGTCCCTCGGGATGTGCCTGTTCTGCAAAGTCAAAGCGGATGCCCCACTGAGATCCGTCTCCCAGGAGCTTCCGGAATCTCGGGAGGTCTTCAGGCGTCGAGATGACGAGGATATCCCGAATCCCTGCCAGCATGAGAACCGAAAGGGGATAATAGATCATGGGCTTGTCGTAAACGGGCAGGAGCTGCTTGCTGACGGCCATGGTGATGGGGTACAGGCGTGTCCCGCTGCCGCCGGCCAGGATGATGCCCTTCCATTGGGAGGTGCCGCTTTCCGTTGACGGAAAGGGGTGGGGCGAAGCGCTTTCAGAGGGCTCGCGGAAGGTTGGTTCATTGTCCGTGTATTTTGGGCGATTCATATCATATCCTGATTTGCGGGGGAGGGGATTCGTGCGGCTGCCTGTGCCGAGCTCCGCTCAGCATTATCTTCAATCCAGATCAATCATGGCACTATAAACTATACGCGATGAGGTGCAAAACTTTCGAGTGGATGGCTTCCTGTTTTTTGTAGGAGCGGCATCCTGCCGCGACGGGCTTATTGTCGCGGCAGGATGCCGCTCCTACAAAAAAGCTGTTTTCAATCCATTATACGCAAATGGCGTCACCAAGTCTTTTCATCCTTCGTCGTGATTGCCACCGTCATGGGGTTGATGCGTATAGAATCGAATGCAAAATTTTACCGTCATTATGACGGTGCCTCCATTGACCGGGTTCTTGAATCGAGATACAAATAAATAAAACGAGATACAAGGAGGTGGTTTTCCATGCCGATCAGTTTGAGGATTCCTCCCGAAAAGGAAGACTTGATTCGCAAAATGGCGTCCAGAGAGGGAAAATCCAAGACAGCATACATCCTCGAGGCCATAGATGAAAAATTGGGCCTGATCAAAAATCGGGAGCAGACCGTCAGAGAACTGGCCGGCTGGATGTCCCACGAGGACGCCGAAGATCTGAGAGCTTCACTGAAAGTCTTCTCTGAGATCAATGAAGGGGACTGGGATTGAAGCTGGTGCTGGATACGAACATCTATTGTGATTTTGCCGAAGGGGTGCCCCATACAGTCGATGCCATTGCAGCTTACGGCGAGGTCGTCTTCATTCCAGCCATCGTTCTCGGTGAGTTGCGTTATGGCTTCCTGAAGGGTAGACGGCAGGAATTCAATGAGAGGAAACTGCGGCAGATCATCTCCAGGCTCAACATTGAAGTCATTCCAGTAGACGAAGATGTCGCTGGAAAATACGCCGTCATTTATCTCTCTCTAGTAAAAAAGGGTAGAAAGATTCCCCTCAATGACGTCTGGATTGCAGCCTGCTGCATGGAGGTGGGGGGAACGCTGCTGACACGCGACAAACACTTCGATGCCGTGGATCAAATAGAATCGCTAGTCCTGGGCGCAGGAGAAGATGACCGCTTATAGGGACAGGGAGTTGAAAAGAGCGCCCCCAGTGTTTATGATGCTGTGTCTTCGGCAAAAAATGCCTGAACAATTCAACCCATTTTATTCCGGTTGCCAATATTTCCAGATTCGAAATATGAAGGGATTTTGAATGGCTTTGCTTGAAATCTGTACCTATCCCGATCCCGTGCTGCGCGAAAAGGCGATCCGGGTGGAAAAGGTGGATCGGGAGTTGCGAAAGCTCATCGACGACATGGCCGAGACCATGTATGATGCGCCGGGTATCGGTCTGGCTGCCAACCAGGTGGGCAAGCCTCTCCGACTGGTGGTGATTGACATCCAGAAGCCCGAAGACGAGCATGGATTGATTGTTCTCGTAAACCCTGAAATCGTGAGCGGGCAAGGCGAGATCACGTGTGAAGAGGGCTGTCTCAGCGTCCCGGAGTTTTTCTCCAAGGTCAAGCGGTTCGAAGAAGTCGTGGTGCAGGGGATCGATCAGCATGAAAAGACTTGCCGCATCGAGGCGAGCGGACTCCTGGCAGTGGCACTCCAGCACGAGATCGACCACCTGGAAGGAAAGCTCTTCATCGACCGGATCGGCCTCATCGCAAGGGATATTTTCAAGAGAAAATGGAAGAAAAAACTGAAAGAGGAACGGGCATAGACTCCACCGTCGCAAGCACTGAATCCCGCCCCGGCATGAGCGAAGGCGACATGGATGTGAGGCTCCCCAGCCTCATTTTCATGGGGACACCGGATTTTGCCGTGCCCTCCCTGAGAAGGCTGTTCGAAGCGGGGGCGGATATCCGGCTGGTGGTGACGCAGCCCGACCGGCCCAGCGGAAGAGGCAAGAAGCTCTCACCGCCTCCGGTGAAGGTCGTGGCTGAGGCATTGGGACTTCCCGTGTATCAGCCCGAGCGCGTGAGGGACCCAGGAGTGCTGGATCACGTCCGAAGCTTCCATGCCGACTGTGCGGCGGTCGTCGCCTACGGCCAGCTGCTGCCCCAGGCCTTTCTCGACGCCTTTCCCCTGGGAGCCCTCAATGTGCACGCCTCTCTGCTGCCGCGTTACCGTGGAGCGGCCCCCATGCAGCGGGCGATCCTCGCCGGCGATGCCGTCACCGGTGTCAGCATCATGCTCCTGGATGCGGGCATGGATACGGGACCGGTTCTGGCCCGGAGGGAAATTCCCATTCTAACGGAAGATAACCTGGGAGCGATCCATGACAAACTGGCCCTGCTGGGAGCCGACCTCCTCTGCGAAACACTGGTGGAATGGAAACGCAGCCGTATCCAACCCGTGCCCCAGGAAAATCGCCTGGCGACGTACGCTCCGCCCCTTGCCAAAGGGGAATGGCGCATCGACTGGAACCTCCCGGCAGAGCGCATCGTCCGCATGATCCGCGCCTTCGATCCCTTTCCTGGAGCATACGGCTTTTTCCTTGGGAAGCGCTTGAAATGCTTCCAGGCCTTCCTGCTCGACTGGAAGGAAGGGGAAGGAATGCCCGGGGAAGTGGCGGGCTGTACGGAAAAGGGACTGGTGGTGTGGGCAAAGGACCGCCGGGCTGTCTGCATCGGCGAGCTTCAATGGGAAGGACAGCGCCGCATGACCGCCGGGGAATTCATGCGGGGACGTCCCATGCCGCCGGGATCACGGTTGGAATAGGGCAGGGTCCTGAAACGGCAACTGAACACTATACTACGAACGGTTGAAATCTTGACTTTTGTAGGAGCGGCTTCCAGCCGCGATTCTCATGGATCCAGCTATTCCCGTCGCGGCTGGAAGCCGCTCCTACAGGATCATCAATAAGTCAGGATCTCATCCGTTTGGAGTATAAAACAATAAACTGGAAAATCTGGAAAGATGGCTTTAGAGAAGGATTCCCCGGCAGGCCGTTCCGCGCCCGTCAGACAGCCCGCTAAAATGACCCTGGTGGGCCTCTGGGGGCTGACAGGGGTTTTGATCCTGCTGGCTCTCTTCCTCTGCTACATGATCCCCTACTACGGATTCAGCCATCTTCATTCCCAGTTTTCATGGATCCTGGGGACCTTCCTGGGTTCACTGGGCCTTCTGACCCTGACAGCGGTTTCCCTCCTTGTCGCCGTGACCCTGCTCGGCCATGATGTTCCGTTCTCGAGAAACCTGAGAAGCTTTTCCGCCCGCTTCCTGCTTCCGGTGCTCGTCGTCGTGGGCCGTGCGGTGGGGCTCCGGCGGGAGGATGTGCAGCACGCGTTCGTGGCCGTCAACAATGAAATCGTCATGGCTCAATGCCGGCACGGCCGCCCCCCTGAAAAAATCCTTCTTCTCATGCCCCATTGCCTGCAGAATGCCGACTGCTCCGTCAAAGTCACCCACCGGGTGCAAAACTGCAAACGGTGCGGGAAGTGTCCCATCAAGGACCTCCTGGAGCTGACGTCCAAATACGGGGTGGATTTCGCCGTGGCAACGGGCGGCACCCTGGCCCGCCGCATCGTCATGGAGCGTCGTCCCGACCTGATCATTGCGGTGGCCTGTGAACGCGATCTCACCAGCGGCATCCAGGATACCATGCCGCTCCCTGTCTACGGTATTTTCAACGAACGTCCCCATGGCCCCTGCCTGAACACGCAGGTCGCCATCGATCGCGTGGAGGCTGTGCTCCAGGAGATCGTCGGGCTGCAGCGAGAAAAATCATGATCAATGCCAGGTCCTTGGCCTATCAAATCCTGCTCCATCTGAACCGGAAGGCGGCGCATCCCGACCGGCTGATCCGCGCCATGCTGGAGCGGCATTCCCGCCTGGAGGAACGCGACCGGGCGCTCTTGACGGAAATGGTGTATGGCGTCCTGAGGTGGCAGGGGCGGTTGGATTGGCACATCGACCAGCTGAGCAGGGTGAGCGCCAAAAAGATCGCGCCGGAAATTCGTATCCTGCTGCGGCTGGCCCTGTATCAAATCCTGATACTGGACCGAATTCCTCCCCATGCGGCGGTGAACGAAACTGTAAACCTTGCCAAGGCCACGCAGCCCCCTCATGTGGTGGGGTTTGTGAACGCGCTTCTTCGGGAAGCGCTCCGGCGGGGGGCCGATTGGAACTGGCCTTCGGAGGAAGAAGACCCCGCAGGCCGGCTGGCGGTGATGACTTCCTATCCCCCCTGGTTTATTCAGAAGTGCCTGAAGGAGCTCGGGGCGGACGAAACCTCGATGCTCTGCCGGGCGAGCAACACCATCGCTCCCATGACTTTGCGCGTCAATACCCTGCGGACGTCGGCGTCCGAGGTCCTCCAGTGGCTCCGTGGGAGGGATATGGACGCGGAGCCCTCCCCCTATCTTCCGGATGCCGTGCGCATCACCGCTCTTCGCCAGGACATCTCCCGGCTTCCCATTTTCCAGGAGGGCTGGATCCAGGTACAGGACGAGGCTTCTCAGTTGATTTCCCATCTGGCGGCGCCGCAGCCCGGGGAGCGCATCCTGGATCTATGCGCCGGCTTCGGGGGAAAGTCCACTCACCTGGGGATTCTCATGGGAAACGTCGGGGAGGTCCTTGCCGTGGACCACTCTCCATGGAAACTGGAGGAGCTGCGTCAAAATGCGGCACGGCAAGGGGTGGGCATTGTGAAAATTTTAGCCGGTGATGTCCTGGAGCTGAAGCCTGAAGCCATCGGAACCTTCGACCGGGTCCTGCTGGACGCTCCCTGCAGCGGATTCGGCGCTCTGAGGCGGAAGCCCGATATCAAATGGACCCGTCATCTCAAAGACCCCTACCGTTTTTCCCAGCTGCAGAAGAGCCTGCTTGCCCATGCGTCCCGTTTTGTCAAGGAAGGCGGAGTAATGGTGTATGCCACCTGCACCTTCTTCCGGGAAGAGGACGAGGGCGTGGCCGAGGACTTTTCAGCCGCTCATCCGGGGTGGGACGTCCAGCCTGCGGGGAGCTGCCTGCCCGAAGGGGCGCAGTCCATGGTGGAAGGGGTGTTTTTCAAGTCGTGGCCCCATCGCCACGGAACGGACGGATTTTTTGGAGCGCGCTGGCGGCGCTGCGTTTGAGACTGGGAAAGAAAGGGACGCTGATGGATATCTTGATTGGGGGAGGCTGTTTAAATATGGTTTGTAAAGACTATTTTTTTGACGAAATGACTTTGAGTCCCTCGAGTCTCTCAAAGTGGCGAACATTGTTTGTGAGAAGCGTAAAATCATAAGAGAGACAGGTTGCACCAATGAGAAGGTCAAAGTCCCCAATTATGTTTCCTTGTCTCCGCAACCTACCTCTCTCTTTTCCAAACACAGTACAGATCTCATCGTCAATATCTATTATCACAATTCCCCGCAAAAAATTCGCTAACCCATCACGGCTGGCTTCGGGGTTTCTCGAATAGAACACCCCTTCGTATAATTCCGCTAGCGTGATTATGCTGATCGCTAACCCTTCCGTCCTCAACTGCTTCAGTTTATCAACAATATCCTGAGTGCCATTCAAGAAATGGATAACCCAATCGGTATCGATCAAATAGTTGATTTTCACAGCCTCGCCTCTGCCCTGGGTGAAACCAGCCTGTCAGCGTAAATATTGGTGATGAACGTATCGACATCGATCAGGTCCTTCCACGAACCAGCGCTTTTCGAAAAGCCGTCTATCTCAGAGTTCAGGTGGTCTTTTTTCTTTTTTGCACGCAGCCTTTCGACAAGTCTTTCAATAATCTCAAGATCTTCCGTATCCAAATCGCGCACGTTGAGTATATTTGCCATTGGTGCTGCTCCTTTTGTCGAAACGGAATGGTCCGGTTTCTATTCTGGGGGTTTTCATGTCTCCCGGCGGGCGAATTTACGAAACCCTCCGCCCGGGAGTGACGGGCTTTTCAGGAGCCAGGAGACAGAGGGCGTCGCCGTCTCGAACGGCCAGGACCATGCCGTGGGATTCCACGCCCATGAGCTTGGCGGGCTGGAGATTGGCCACCAGGACGACCTGCTTTCCCACCATCTCTTCAGGCGTGTAATATTCCGCAATGCCTGCCACCACCTGGCGCTCTTCCCCTATGTCCACCGTCAATCGGAGAAGCTTCTTGGACTTGGGGATTTTTTCCGCCTGCTTCACGAGCCCCACGCGCAGGTCCACCTGCTTGAAGGCATCGAAGGAGATGTTCTCCAGCTTTTCTTCGGGTTTTTCCTGGGATTTTTCAACCCGCTTATCCGCCGCCGGCTGCTGAGACGCATCCCTGGCCTGCTGCACCGCAGGTTTTCCGGCTGGTTTTTCTTCTTTGCGCCCCTTTAATTCCACTTGTTCCACTTGTTGGACGCGCAGTTCCACGCGCGGGAAAAGCGACTCACCCTTTTGAACCGGGCTTCCCTCTTTCAGGGTTCCCCATGCGGCGTCGTCTTCCAGTCTCAGGTCCAGTGCCTTCTTGGGAATTCCCAGGCGGTCCAGCATTTTTTCAGCGGTTTCGGGCATGAAAGGGGAAATGAGGACTGCAGCCGTCTTGTTGAGCTCCAGCAGGATGCGAAGGACCGTTTGGAGACGTCCATGCTGTCCGGGGTCCTTGGCCAGGTTCCATGGGCCCACATGGTCGACGTACTTATTGGCGGCGCTGAGGCATTCCCAAATTTTCATCAGGGCCTTATGAAAGCCGAGCCTGGGGATTTCTTCCACGTAATGAGCCGTCGCTTCTTCCACGTGGCGGATGAGATCCTTGTCGACCTCGTCGAGTGGAGCTCCAAAGGGAGGCACTTTTCCGTCGAAGTACTTCGCCGTCATGGCCAGGGTGCGACTGTAGAGGTTCCCCAGGTCGTTGGCCAGGTCAGCATTGAGGCGCTGCACCAGTGCGTCTTCGCTGAAGTTGGAATCCAGTCCGAAGACCATTTCGCGCAGCAGAAAGTACCGGAAGGCGTCCAGGCCGTAAATGGGCACGAGGTCGAGGGGGCGAACGACGGTGCCCCGGCTCTTGCTCATCTTGCCCTCACTGGTTTTCCAGTAGCCGTGCACATTCAGGTGCCGGTACGGAGCAAACCCCGCGGCCCGGATCATGGTGGGCCAGTAGATGCCGTGGGGCTTGAGGATGTCTTTGGCGATGGTGTGCTGCACGACGGGCCAGAATTCGCGGAATCGCTCGCCGTCGGGATACTGCAGCGCGGAGACGTAATTGATGAGGGCGTCGAACCACACGTAGGTGACATATTTTTCGTCGAAGGGGAGGGGAATCCCCCAGCTCAGGCGCTCCTTGGGCCTTGAAATGCAAAGGTCTTCCAGCGGCTCGCGGAGAAAGGCCAGCACCTCGTTCCTGTAACGCTCCGGGCGTATGAAATCCGGGTGCGATTCAATGTGCTGAATCAGCCAGTCCTGGTACTTGCTCATGCGAAAAAAATAATTCGCCTCTTCGCGCTCGACCGGTTCTTTGTCATGGTCCGGGCATTTTCCGTCCACCAGTTCCTTCTCGGTGTAAAAGCGTTCGCAGCCCACGCAGTAGAGGCCCTTGTAGGTGCTGAAATAAATATCCCCGGAATCATGCACCTTTTGCAGGAAGTATTGCACCACCCGAATGTGCTCCGGGTCCGTCGTTCGAATGAAATGGTCATGGCTGATGTTCAGTCGAGGCCACGTGTCTCGAAACAATCCGCTGATGCGATCGGTATAACTTTTGGGATCGGTGCCCGCTTCCTGCGCCGCCTGAACGATCTTGTCCCCGTGCTCGTCCGTCCCCGTGAGAAAAAATGTCTCGTCCCCCATGAGCTTGTGGAAGCGGTTCATGACATCGGCGACAATGGTGGTGTAGGCATGTCCTATGTGGGGTTCTGCGTTGACATAGTAAATAGGCGTTGAGACATAAAAACGCTCCATCAGTATCCCTTTCATGCGTAAGCGTTTGGCGGAGGACTGGGCGAGGCGGGGACGCTGAAGACGCTGATCAGCGCTGACTGCCGCTGATTTTCTTAATAATTAATAAAAAGTTTTTCTCAGCGTTCTTCTGCGGGCATCAGCGTTTTCAGCGTCCCTTTGAAGGATGGCGCCTGCCTCGTTCGGTCTTTATTGCGGGTCTAAGAATCCAGGTGTTTCTCGATTTCCTTCCCGTCCTCCATCAGAATGGTGACGGTCCTTTCCATGACATTCTGGCGAATCACTTTGCCCCGCCCCTCGGGAATGTCGATCTTTTTCCCCAGCTTGGGCATATCCTTTTTATATTCCCGGTAAGTGTCGTACTCGTACTGCAGGCAGCACATGAGGCGCCCACAGGCTCCGGAAATCTTGGTGGGATTGAGGCTGAGGTTCTGCTCCTTGGCCATTTTGATGGAAACGGCGTGGAAATTTTTCAGAAAAGACGCACAGCACAGCGGGCGCCCGCAACCGCCCAGGCCGCCGACCATTTTGGCCTGGTTTCGAATGCCGATCTGGCGGAGCTCTACCCGCGTCCTCAGCCTGCGCACGAGGTCCTTGAGCAGTTCTCGAAAGTCTACACGCCCCTCTGCAGTGAAGTAAAAAATGATCCTGCTGCCGTCGAAATAGTATTCGACATCCACCAGGTTCATGGCGAGATTGTGCGCCGTGATCCTTTCGAGACAGTAGCCTTTCGCGTCCTTTTCCACGTCCAGATTGGCCAGGTGGGTCTTGATTTCCTCTTCCGTTGCCGGCCGATCGATGGTTTTGATTTCTTTGGGATGGACACGAGGGTCTTTGGGGAAGGGACCTTCCACAACCTGTCCCAGCCCGACGCCCTGTTCGGTGTGTACGATTACAAAATCATCTCTCTTGAATGTATGGTCACCGGGATCAAAATGATAGATTTTGCCTCCCCGGCGGAAACGAATTCCAACTACTTTGTCCATATAAACCATCCTTAATGGCTAAGCACACCCCTTCCAGTGTCAGCTGTTTGTTGGCGTTTTGGCGAAGGTGCTGAACCGCTTGCTCCACGTGATCGTACAAGAGGAAGAGACGTTCTGCCGGAACGCGGCAGGCTGCGCTCCACAGCCCCTCATGGAAAGGAAAAACCGGGTGATAGTCGCTCAACAACCGGGAGCATATGAGATCTCGCAACCAAAGTTTAATGCATTCCATGTCCTGCTCCAAGTCTTCTGTTTTTTGGACCCACTGATTCAAGACGGAAAAGAGCTCCAGCATGGGAAGTGTTTGCAGGCTTTCCAGTTGGGCCGAAATCTCTTCCCATCGGGCCAGGCGATCTTCCTCCAGGAACCGCACGGCCCGATCCAGACTCCCTTCGGCCACACGGGCCAACCGGGCGGCCTGGAGGGGGGGGACTTCCTGTACCGTCATGAGATGCTGCTCGATCCAGCGTTCTTCGAGGGGTTGGAAACGAACGTGGGAACAGCGGGAGACGAGGGTTGGAAGGAGCATCTGGGGCTCCAGTGTCGTCAAAACCAAGACATTGTGCTTGGGGGGCTCCTCGAGCATTTTCAAAAGGGCGTTCGCCGCCTCTTCCGTGAGTTGGTGAGCGTTCTGCAGGATCACAACCCGATAATTTCCTTCAAAGGGGCGAAAGCGGAACCGGGTCTGCAGGCTCCGGATCTGGTCAATCTTGATGAACGCCCCCTCCCGTTCGATCGGGACTACATCAGGGTGTCGCCCCGCATGAATCTTGCGGCAGGAAGGGCAGACGTCGCAGCAGTCCAGGTCCCGGGGGGCCCGGCAATTGAGAAGCTTTGCCAGTTCAAGGGCCATGGCGGTTTTCCCGATGCCGGTCATTCCGCTGAAGAGCAGGGCATGAGGAATGTGGCCGCTTCGAAAAAGCTGCCTCAAAAAGCGTTTTGTTCTCGGCTGACCCGGGATACTTTCTAAAGACATATCGGCTTACTTATAGTCGATAACATATGAAACTTTCGATTTGATCACTCCCTGTTTTTGTAGGAGCGGCTTCCAGCCGCGACTGGCTTACTTTCGCGGCTGGAAGCCGCTCCTACAAAAGAGAAGTTTTCAATCCTTGATGCGTATAGTCAGGTAAAACTATTTCCCGAAAACCGGAGTACGCCTTGCATTGACGTGGGGATCAGTCTTTCTTTCCTGAAGACCAAAGACTCAGCTGAACACCTTTTTCTTCCTCCGGTTCACAACCCATTCCGGGAGCTTCGGTCAAATCGGGGGGCAGACCCCGGAAAAAAAACCGGTCGAAAACCGGTTGATAGGCGGTCCATGCTTTATCCCCACTCCTGCTGTCCTGCATGATGCGCGTCAAAGTATTCATTTTAGCATCGAGATCGTCGGCGAAATGGAGGACGAAGGCTTCTCGCGTCATGGGCAGTTTGACGGCCCCGAACTGTGCATCGCCGTGGTGGCTCAATATGAGGTGCTTCAGCAGCAGCGATTCTTCCGCGGGGAAATTTTTCAAGCCGGCCAGCTTTTCCTCCAGGATTTGAACGCCAAGGATCATGTGCCCCAATAAACGCCCGGCGTGGGAATAATCGATGCTGAGGTCGTAAACGAATTCGTCGACTTTTCCCATATCGTGGAAGATGGCCCCGACGATGAGGAGATCTCGGTTGAGGTCCGAATAATGCTGGCTGATATGGGAAACAAGATGCGCCACGGCCGTCGTATGTTCAAGCAGTCCGCCGAGATACGCATGGTGCATGGACTTGGCGGCGGGAGCCCGCTTGAATCGTTCCATGAGATCCCGGTCCATGAAAAGGTGACGCGCCAGCTGTGCGAGGGAGCGTGTTTTAATGCCGGCCGTAATTTTTCTGAGCTGTTCCAGGAGCGTTTCGGCGGGAATGGGGCCGGCGGGAAGAAAATCCGAGGGATCGATCTCTGCTGCGGGGACGGGCTGGATGCGCTGAACCTGGATCTGCATCTCGTCACGGTAGGTTTCGCTCCGTCCCTGAACGAAAACAGCGCCCCCGGTGCTGAGAATCCGCCCTGTCTCTTCGGCCCTTTCCCAGACGCGCCCCGTAATTTCCCCCGTTTTGTCCACGAGCTTCAGAGTGAGAAACGCCGTGCCGTTGCGTGCCGTGCGAAGCTGCTTGTCGGCGAGGACAAACGTCGAGGCCACATCCTGACTGGGCTGTATGTCCGCTACGAAAATCTTCGACACGCTCCGCTCTCCCTGCCGTCGCTCCACTGAAGGCCGGTTCCTCATTCAATTTTTTCATTTGAGAAGCTACTCCTATAGTATACGATTCCAAAGCATGTCAAACTGCGAATTGGGTTGAGCCGCTCCTTGCCGAAAGAAACGAAATTTCATAGAATAATTCGCATGTTCAATCTTAGTGGGGATATTCGATGGAAATTATTGCAAAACTTGGAGCCCTTCTGGGGCTTCCCTTCATTTCGGGGATCAACCTCTACGCCACGGTTGCGGTGGTGGGGATCTGTACCCGTTTTGGTCTTGTGGAAGGCATCCCTCCCGAGCTCCATGCGCTCGGGAACGAGGGGGTGATATTCGTTGCAGTGGTGCTTTATCTGGTAGAGTTCTTTGCGGACAAGATTCCCGGCCTGGATACCCTGTGGGATTCCATCCACACGCTGATCCGGCCTGTCGGTGGCGCCATGCTGGCCCTGATGCAGGTGGGAGAGGTATCACCCGTTCTCGATGTCCTCGTTTTTCTATTGGGAGCCAGTCTTGCTTCCGCCGCACATATGACTAAAGCGGGAACCCGGCTCATCGTCAACACGAGCCCCGAGCCTTTTTCCAATATCCTGGTGAGCTTCGGAGAGGATGTGGGAGCGATTGGTTTTACCTATCTCTGCCTGGCACATCCTGTCTTGAGCTTCTTCCTGACGCTGATCTGCCTGGGGCTCGTCTTTTTTTTCATGCCCCTGATTTTTCGAGCGGTGCGGATGATCTTTTCCGCCCTGCTTTTCAGGTTGCGATGTGTTTTCCAGAAGGATGCGGCCTGGACGACTTCGCGAACCCTGCCTTTTTGCCTGGATTCCGCCTGGGATGCAGGTCGAGAATCCCATGAGCGATTGTGCTGGACGGGGCGTGTCTATGCCGTTCGAGCGCCCCAGGTGCGGCGCTTCACCCCCATGCAGGTGGTCATAACGTCCCAGGCGGTACATTTACTCTACAGAAAGTGGTTGAAAAAGCACCATGATGTCCTGAAGCTGGATGAAATCGAAAGTCAGAAGACCTATCCCGGGACTTTGCTATGCCGATGGCTCCTCCGGACGGCCCGGGGAGACTGGGTGTTTTCGTTGTATCAGCCTCTTTCCAGGACGCTTCCCTGCGATTTCCAGGACCTGAAGACGGGACCGAAAAATGAGATCGATGTCCTCTGCCCCTGAATCCAATGCACCCGACGAAGCTGCGCAAATGAATTCCTCACCTCATGATCTCTGGCAGGAGGTGCGATGTCCGGGATTGACCCCTTCGGCCGCCGAAGTGCTCCGCCTGGTGAGGGAGATTCCGAGGAAAATGGCGGCCTCCCGCTACAAAGGGGAGGGGAATGTCGTGTGGGTGGTCTTTGTCGGGGGAACCGGCACGGGCAAGTCCACCCTGTTCAACGCACTTTGCGGCAAAAATCTCAGTGAAGCCGGGGTAGAACGGCCGAAGACCTACGGCCCCATCGGTTATGTCCACCGAAATGTCGCCCTGGAAAAGGGCTTCCCCTTCAGGTCCATGGAAATTTCTCGGAGCTCCGGGGATGATGGAATTGGCCATGGAGCTGTCGGGGCGACGGGACGATTGGTGCTTAGGGAGCATCAGCACGATGCGCTGGCCCACCTCGTTCTCGTGGATACCCCCGATCTGGACAGCCTCGAGCTTTCCAATCGCCGTATGGTGGAGGACCTGTATCTTCTCTCGCACAGCGTGGTTTTTGTGACGAGTCCTGAAAAGTACGCGGATGATGTTCCCTTTCAATTCCTGAGGAAAATGGACAAGGAGGGTAAGCCCTATTTTCTGCTCCTCAATAAGAGCCGGGAGGCTTCCCTGGTGGGAGAAGTGCAAACAGCCTTGAAAGAGCAGGGACTGACCCTGCCGCAGGATCGATTTTTTGCCTTCCCCTACCTTCCCTCCCACACTTCCGTCATGCTCCCGGAGGATGAGAATTTTCTGCGGTTTCAAAAAACCTTTTTCGGGATGCTTTCTCCAGCGACACTTCCCCGATTCCTGGAATCCGAACGGAAAAAAGACAGGGAAAAGGGGGTTAAGGAGCTCCGTCTCCTGATCCATCACCTCGAAAAGGAAAAGGCTGCAGCAGCAGAGTGGCTCAATCGACTGGATATTTCATTTTACGCTGCATGCCGGTTCCTTCAGGAGAAGCAGAAAGAAGGCCTCAACGAGCAAACGCGGGCTTACCTCAAGCGGCAAATCCGTGACACTTTTGGCCGGTACGATCTGTTGAGAGCCCCACGCCGCTTCATTGCAGAAATCGTCCGTACCCCACTGCGCTGGCTGGGGATGATCGGCAGTGGCGCCCCCGAATCCCGGGAGGAGACGTTCGCGCGCATCCGCAGCCATATGGATCTGGTTCCCATCCACGCCGCCCTGGAGAGTTTTCACCGCTCGGTACTGAGTGATCTTTCACCTTCGGAGCGGTCTTCGGCCCTCTTCGAAAGCCTTCGTGCGCAAGGGACGGCCCTCTCCCATGAAGAGGTGCAGCAGGCTGTGAAGGAGGAACAGGATGGGCTCATCCGGTGGCTGGAAGAGAAATTCCAGGAGTTGGCTGCCGGAATCCCCCGTAGCCAGGAGTTGGGTATCTACTCCACATCGATTCTCTGGGGAGGACTCATCCTCGCATTCGAAACAGCTATCGGTGGGGGGATCAGTATCCTGGAAGCCGTCCTGGATTCGGCCATCGCGCCTTTCGTCACCCAGGGTGCCGTGGAATTGTTCGCCTATCGTGAGCTCCGCAAGATCGCTCTGGAACTGGGGAAGCGCTACCAGGACGGCCTCGTCTCGGTGGTGCGGCGCCAGAGGGATCGTTATGCCCGGTGCATGGCCTCTCTTCTGACCACGGATGAAACGATCCAACACTTGAAGTCTTACGGAGAAAAGGTTTGTGGGGAAAGGCCCTAGGACGATAACGAGACATTGATCTCCCGCGTAGTTTTTGCGTAGGGTGGGCTTTGCCCACCATTGTGCACCGAGAGCATGGGTTGGTGGGCAAAGCCCACCCTACGCAAGAACTCTCGTTGTCGTACTGACAGCCACGACCCGAAAAGACATTGGAGGTTGAGTGATGGGGGATCCCATTGAGGGATATCGAACCGATCTGGATCAAATTCAAAAATTCTTGAGCCAGGGAGGTCTGTTTTCTTTCAGTCCGGAGGAGCGGCAAAAACTGCTGGGCGATTCTCAAAAATTTCTCCAAAAAATTGACAGGCTGGGGGAAAGCTTTTTGACCGTGGGATTCCTGGGGGGGACGGGTGTGGGGAAATCCAGTCTCATGAATGCCCTGGCCGGTAGAGAGATCGCTTCGACGAGTCATCGGCGTCCTCACACGGAGAAGGTTTTGATTTATCGCCACGAAACCGCATCACTGCCGGCTGCTCTGAAGCAGACAACGGCTCCCTGGTCGGAAATCCTTCACAATGCGGACCCCGTACGGCAGATCATCCTGTGCGACCTTCCAGACTTTGACAGCCTGGTGGGTGAGCACCGCCGCCATGTTTTGAACTTTCTCGAGCATCTCGATCTGCTGATTTGGGTGACCTCTCCGGAAAAATATGCCGACGGTCGCTTCTATGATTTTTTGAAGGATGTCCCCAAGGCCAGGGAAAATTTCTATTTTGTCCTCAATAAAGTCGATCTGTTCTTCGGTGAGGAAGGGACGGAGAAGGGTTACGATCAATTGGATCGCGTGACCAGAAAGTTCCAGGAGCATCTTTATGACAAAGGCGTGACACGCCCGCTTCTTTTCTCCGTTTCCGTCACCGACGCTGCTGCTTCTCAATCTGCCTCCCCCTGGAATCAGTTCCCGGCTTTTCGACATCAAATTTTTCAGCAGCGTGATCTGAAGGAAATTCTCGCCATAAAAGCGGCGAATCTGGATGTGGAGATCCAGCAATTCCTGCTGGTGCTGGAAAAGGAGGTCCTCTACCTGAATGCCTTTCGCCAGGCGCTGGGGGAAATGGTCCTGGAATTGAAGAACGCAAAAGGGGAGTGGCTCCAGGCGAGCCGCAAGACGCTGGATCTCTGGGTGGAAAGCGATGTGAAACCGGCAGCGCTTTCCTGGTTGGCCGACCCATCCTGCCTGGTAGGGCCGGGTTATGGCCTTGGCCTCTTGATGCTCGACTGGCAGAAGCGCGCTTCGGGTTGCAGCACTCCGGATGCTATCCAGGCCTCTTTTCGGGAGGATGGGTCCCTCGCCCCCTTGCGCCGCCAATTGCAGCGCTGGGAGGACCACATGGCCAACCACCTGTTGCGGCGTGGTCTGCCGGCAGGGTTCATTCAGGAGCTCGAGGCACGGGTCCGCGCCGTCGGGGGCTGGGAAGGCTGGGTGGGGCGCCTCAGTGACCATATCCAGATGCGTTTCACTGCCCTGGAGAACAGAAAGTGCCTCGGTTTTCGCGTCCGGCAATACAGCATCTATTTCCTGGTTTTGACTGGTTTTTTGATTTCATTGGGGGGCCGCACCGCCTGGCGGGAGCTTCTGGCGAGCCCGGATTGGTCCCGCTGGGTGGATCTGGTTGCCGGAATGACGGAGACTATTTTCGGGCCGGTCGGGCTGGCGGCTTTGGGAAGCTTTCTCCTCCTGCAGTTTTTCTTGGCGTTTCGCTTTTATGGCCACTATAAGAAATCCTTGCAGCGCCGTGCACAAAAGTTTATAGATTCTCTCAAATCAGAGGTCCAGAGATTGCGTGAAGATGAATTGGATAGGATTGTCAATGGTTTAATGGAGTTTGACCAGGATCTCGAAGGGCAGATCACACGAGTGGGTGCCCTGCAAAAACGCCAGTGAAGGATAAATGAATGCCCGTAAAGATTGTTTTGGTTCTGCTGCTGCTTGCGCTCCCCCTGATTCCCACATTCTGGGCGCTGGTGGACATCCCCAGGCGGCGCTTTCCCAGTCATAGAAAAAAGATGCTCTGGTTTTTCACGGTTTCCACTTTGCCCTTCCTGGGCGCCGTATTGTATATCCTGTTCATGCGACGCCATACCGAACCCGTCACAACCCCCTAGTCCACTAAAAGGAGGCACATCGGACCTATGCTCAATCTTTTCAGAAAGCATGCTACTTCGTGGCTCATCAAAGTCGCCTTGTTCCTGATCGTCATCGTTTTCATCTTTTGGGGCGGCTACAGCTATAAATCCCAAAAGGACACGCAAATGGCCCGGGTGGATGACCATTACATCAGCATCAATGAGTACAACCAGGCCTACTCCCGAATGGTGGAGATGTATCGCGGTCAATTCGGCAAGGCATTTTCAGAGGACATGATCCGTCAGCTCAATCTGAAGAAGCAGGCCCTGGATATGCTCGTCGACCGCTACGTTATTTCCAGGGCGGCCCAGGATCTGGGACTTGTGGCCACGACATCCGAGATTCAACAGAAGGTACTCGAGTATCCCGTATTTCAGAGGGATGGGAAATTTGATCAAAATCTCTATGTCCGGGTCCTCCAGCAAAATCGCCTTTCACCCGAGGCCTTTGAGCAGAGGCTTTCCGAGGATCTCTCCGCTCAAAAAGTCCAAGCATTTGTCACCCGGCAGGCCATTGTCACCGATGCGGAAGTGCGCGCAGAATTCCTTTTCAACAACAGCACGATCCAGGTGAGCTACGTGATTTTGGACCCCAAGAGTTATGAGGACCAGGTTGCTTTCGATGACAATGCCCTGGAATCATTTTTCAAAGGGGCCCAGGATCGCTACAGGGACCCTGAGAAGCGTCAGGTTTCCTATGTCTTGTTCAAAGCAGAGGATTACCTTGGAGGAGTTCAGGTCACCGAAGACGATGTACGCCAAAGATATGAGGAAAACAAGGAAAAGTATCGACACGAGGCGGAAGTGCACGCCCGGCACATTCTCTTCAATCTGAAGCAGGACGCTCCCGAGGAGGAAGTCTCGAAGGTTCGCGCCGAGGCTGAGAAGGTGCTGGCTGAGGCCAAAAAGGGAAAGAATTTCACCGAGCTTGCCAAAAAATATTCACAGGATCCCTCTGCAGCACAAAACGGTGGCGACCTGGGATACTTCACACGCGGCAAGATGATCGCACCTTTTTCCGAGGCCGCGTTCTCCATGAAGCCCGGGGAGATCAGTGATCTGGTGCGCAGCCCCTTCGGATTCCACATCATCAAGGTCGAGGATGTCCGGCCTGAAAAGACAGAATCGTGGGAAGAGGCACGAGCCTCGGTAGAAAAATCCATGAAAGAGGAAAAGGCACGTGACATTGCCTTTGGGAAGGCACAGGCCTTTGCCGATATCGCCTACGCGCAGAGAGAGGTTGCCAATGTAGCCGAGGCTCAGAAGGTCAAGTTGACAGGCGACAAGGTGTGGGTGAGCCAGAGTGAAATCCTGCCTGGACTGGAAGCGGCGGATCCTCCCCTGATGCAGAAGATATTTGCCCTGGGTGAAAAGGAGGTCAGCGACGTGCTGGAAACGCCCAAAGGCTTCCTGGTGCTGGAGGTGACAGGGAAGCAGGAGCCGCAGGTGCCGCCTTTTGCAAAGGTGAAAGATCGCGTGGTACAGGATTTCAAGAGGGAGAAGGCTTCGGAGCTCACGAACATGAAGGCGGTCGAGCTGATCACTGCAGCGAAAAATGCCGGCAGCCTGGAGCAGGTTGCAAAGGAAAAGAAATTCGAGGTGAAAAAAAGCGGGTGGTTCTCACGACGCGATCCGGATAAGGATTTGATGCCGTTGCGCCAGGGAGCAGGCTTCAATACCCTCTTCGAACTGGAAGGCTCACGGCCCTTCCCCGATGCTCCTCTTTCCATGGGAAACCGCTACGTCGTAGTCCAGCTCCTGGGCAAAAAGGCGGTGGAAGAAGGCCTGGATAAGGAACGGGATTCCATTGTGAAAAGGATCCGGCAGGTCAAGGAGGGTGCCTTGTGGCAGTCCTGGATGGAGGCTGAACGGATCAAATCCAAGGTGGAAATCTACCGGGAGCTGTGATGTCGGTGAAGGGCCTGAGGCTTTAGTACTACAACGAGAGTTCTTGCGTAGGGTGGGCTTTGCCCACCGTTCCGCGCCGAAAGCATTGGTTGGTGGGCAAAAGCCCACCCTACGCGGCAGAGCAATGTCCCGTTGTCGTACAAAGGTCAGTTTTTCAATTGATTCCACACGGCTTCCACCTGGCGCCGTGTATGCTCGAGATCTTTGCTGTTGTCGATGATGATGTGGGAGAGGACCTTTTTGGAATCGATGGGAAGCTGCATGGTGAGGGTTTTTTCGGCTTCCGGGCGGGAGAGTCTGTCTCGATCCATCAATCGCTGGATCTGGATCTCACGTGGAACGTAAACCAGGACAATGGTTTCGAAGTAGCGATCCCACTTTCCTTCGAAAAGCAGGGGGATATCGAATAAAACGGGTCGTCCGTCATGGGCCTCCGCATGGCGGCGCCATTCCCCGTCCATGCGTTCCATAATGGCAGGATGGAGGATGGCATTCACTTGCTCACGGCACTGAGGGTCGGCAATGATGAGATCTCTCAACATGGCCCGCTTGAGCTCACCCGTTTCGCCAAAGTAGTCCGGTCCAAGCAGCTGGCGGAGGCGCTTCCAGCCGGGGCTGCCTGGAGCGACAACCTCGCGCGCCACCTGGTCCGCGTCCAGTATAACGGCCCCCAGCTCCTGAAACATTTTGGAGACCGTGCTCTTGCCCGTGGCAATCCCCCCAGTGATGGCCACCTTGGTCGTCTTGGCAGGCACGACCTAATAGTCCAGTTCACCCAGGGGACGTGTAAAAGTGTAGTGATAGGGTCTTTCGATGAGGGCTTCCTGCACCCTGTCGCAACTGTTGGTCATGGCTGCGAAGGGCATGCTGATCAGTGCTCCTACAGCACCGATCGTCAGCGCTACGAATCCCAGGGGCCTCAGAACGAGGGTGTCCACGATGATGAGCTCACCCGGAGGGGCCGGTTTGTCAGAGTCGTAGTCCATCGATGTTGCGCACCGACCCGGACTGCTATACGTGGGGCCGGAATCTTCAGGGATGGGAAATGGGGGGCGTGGCGCATCCTCTGCCCGGGCGGGGATGCCGATTCCACCCAGAATAAAAGACAGAAGCATCATTACGGTCACTATTCGTTTCATAATCTCCGCCTCCCATTTCTTCCCGTAAATGTGTCCCTCAGGACAACTGGGAAATCACATCACGTCTTTTTCACTCAGCTCGATCGCTTTGTCGATTTCAGCCTTCAGCTGCGGTGGAAGCCCGGGGATGTCGACGCTCAGGAAGCCGCGCACGATGGTTGACGTTGCCTCGTCTTCACTGAGACCTCGGGACATGAGATAGTTGATCTCTTCCTGTGCAATTTTACCCACTGCAGCTTCATGAGACATTTCCACGCCGTCCACGTGTCCTTCCAGTTCCGGAACTGCGTAGACCAGCCCACCCTTGAGGATGAGACCCTTGCATTCCAGGTGTGCCTTGATGTCTGCAACTTCACCAATGAGATGCCCCCGGGAGATGATTCTTCCGCCGTTGGTGATGGTGCGCGCCACGACTTCGGCCCGGTTGCCCTTTTTCTTGAGGTATACTCGGCCTCCCACGTCATATTCAGAATCGGGACTGCCCACGATGATGCTGTACATGCGTGCTACGGCGTTCTCTCCCACCAGGTGTGTCGTCGGATACATTTGCAAAGATCGGACCGGTTTCATGCAAACGTAGTTGTTCAAAAAGAGGCCTCCCTCTTCCACCTGCGCGACGGAACGAGGGCGAACGACCATGTCTTCAGCCCAGTTGTGAATCATGGTGAAGCTCAGTTTGGCGTTTTTCTTGATATAAAATTCGGAAATCCCGACATGAATTCCCTTGGTGGCGTGGGGGGAGGTGGAACATCCCGTGATGATGTGCAGCTCGGAATCCTCTTCCGCGATGATGATATTGTGGACATTTTGCTGCAGCCCCTGCTTGTCCAGGTAGAGGCAGGCCTGGATGGGGTAGATGCTTTTGGCCCCGGGAAGCGCGCGGATGACATACCCGTTGTGCAGGTTCATCTCCGACGCCGCTGTATACTTGTCAGCGTCCACAGAGGCCAGCTTCCAGTAATAATCCTTGATCCAGTCGTGCTTTTCCAGGGCTTCCCGAATGGGGATGACCTCGATCCCTTCCTGCTTGGATTTGCAGTGTACGACTTCCGTGTCTTTTTGGAAAAAAGTGCCGCCTCGTTCCCTCTCGCTGACATCCACTCCAGCCATGAGCAGTTGCTGCTTTTCCTCCTCCGGGAGCTTTAACAAACCTGCATCGTCGAGATGCTCATGAGGAACGGGAGTCTGCTCGAACTGGCCCAGGTCGATGTCCGGACCGATGGGCGCCTTCTTGTCCAGGGCTGTTGCCGCTTTGTTGATTAAAGGTTGTCTATCGTACATCTCACACACTCCTCATATCCGACTTCCCCGATGCATCTCAGAATTTCTCGAGGGTTCGTGCTGCAGCTCAGAACGCCGTTGTAGAGAACCTGACCCTTGTCTACGGCCACGTAGTCCAGGATATACCCCGTATGGGTGATGATGAGTCCCATCTTGGTCCGCTCCCGCTTCATTTGAAGCCGGGACTTTTGATCCGTCGATTCGCAGTCCTTCTGCAGGAGCTTCGCGATGGTGTTTCCCACGAGGGCGATGTTTTCCATGTCCACGCCGGATTCGGGTTCGTCGAACAGCATGAAATCGGGATTCTGCGCCATCAATTGAAGCAATTCCGAACGCTTGATCTCTCCACCCGAAAACCCCGCGTTCACATCCCTTTCCAGAAAGTCTTGAAAGTTGACCCGCCTGGCGAGGCCTTCCACGCTGACTTCCCGCTTGGCGGCGCAGATCTCCACCATCTGGCGCGTCTTGAGGCCATGAATGGTTGGAGGCCTCTGGTAGGACATGCCGATGCCGAGACTCGCTCTCTCATTGATGGGGCTGTGAGTGATGTCCACGCCCTTGAAGATGATTTTGCCCCCCGTCACCTTATATTGAGGGTAGCCCATAATGGTCATGAGGAGCGACGTCTTGCCCGATCCGTTGGGACCGAAGAGGGCGTGCGTCTCACCCGGCTTGATCTCAAGATCGATATGCTTGAGTATGGTTTTGCCTGCAAGCTCAACCTGCAGATCCTCTATGAGTAACATTTTTCTCTCCTATCCCATTAAACATTCAAATCTTTTCGGGTAAAATGCTCGAGAGTCCCGATCGGCTGTCCATATAGGGGCCCAAACAGCATCAAACCCTGATAGACTGACCATGGCTTTGAATATTTTTAATTCTATAATCTTTCTCCTGCGTGAGCGCAAGGGAATACGTGTGAGCGCTCAGGAGCTGCGCTCCTGTTAATTGATGGAATCGTTTGAATAAATCAATGATGGCATCATGACGTGGCGAGCTTTTGCAGCCAGGGGATAGGGGCAATGATTGGCAGTTTGGGAACCATTTGGGAATGATGGGTGAATCAATGGAGCACATATGAAAGGAAATCTATTGGAACTGGATGAAAAACGAATTCAGCGGCTTTCTCCCCGGGAGCTCAGCTCTCATTTGATGCGTCTGCCCGCCAAGCAAAGGATGGAAGTCATCCTGTCCCGTGCCGATGCCGAAGCCGTTGTGGCTGCTCTGGCCCCCCAGGATTTCTACTTCTCCGTCAAGGAGATCGGGTCGAACGATGCCTCCCCGCTGCTGGCTTTGGCGTCCGTCGAGCAGACGAATCACCTCTTTGACCTGGAATGGTGGCAAAAAGACGCTCTCAACCCAGCTCAGGCGGTCGCCTGGCTGGAGCGTCTGGCTGGAGCCAGTGAGGAAAGACTCCTGGCCTGGATCTATCACGCGGATTTCGAGCTGCTCGTGACCCTCTTCAAACGATGGATATCCGTGGCCACAGCTCCGGAAGACATCGACCTGCTGGAAGCCAGGGACTCGCTTCCTCCCCATACGTTGGAGGATCAATATTTTTGGGAGTGCCTTTATCCGCAATATGAAGGTTTCATCATGCACCTCTTGAGCCTCATATTTGAAGCGAACCCGGGTTTCTATGGGGAGCTCATGAGCCACATTCTGTTTTCTGCCGGCGCAGAAGTGGAGGAGGACGCTTATTGGTTTCACAAGGGGCGTTTGGAAGATCAGGCAATTCCCGATTTCTACGATGCCCTGGAAATCTATCGATCCGTTGGTCCCGAAGAGCTCAGCCTTCGCAAGGAGCCTGCTTTACTGAGTGAGGAAAGCGGTGCCCGTCCGTCTTTTGCCCTGGCCCTGGTGCCCCAGGGGGATTTGCTGGGTGCTGCCCTTCAGGAATTGGAGGACCCTTTGCTCCTGGGGGCACTTCAAATGGAACTGGCCGGCCTGGCCAACAAGGTTATCGTTGCGGATCAATTGTCCCCCGACCATCCCGAAGCGCTGCGGCGGGGAGTGGACAAAGCGGTGGCTTATGTCAATCTCGGCCTCGAAATGAGGAGCGCAGGCAACCTGCGGCTGGCGGAAGAGGTGTTGGAAAACGTTTTTTTGGAGCACCTCTTTCGTTGGGGGCATGAGCAGGTGATTCGTTTGAGGAATCGTCTGCGGCAGATCATGAGGGAAGGTTGGCTTTCCCTGTGGCCGCCGGGAATAAAATGCCTGGATGCCGAGTGGTTGGAATCCGCCGAGCTGCTGGCGCAGAAAACGCCGCGCCTGTTGCGTTCCGTATCTGCGTCCCACCCGTTTCCCCAGGAGGATTTTTTCAGAACGCGAGGCGATCTGGCCCAGGGGAAGCACTTCGCAGACATGGTAGAGGGTCTTGGACCGGTTTTTGATGCCCTGGAAGTGGATCCGGGCTCTCTGGGGAGCCGCTTATGGCACGAAGGGTTGATTCGGAGTCTGGAAGACGTCACACTGGGCAGCATGATTTGGACGGCCGCAGCCCGGTTCCAGGGGAAAGGCGCCTGGAAGGTGGCTCCGATTCCAGTCACCCAATGGCCGGATTATTTTCCTCTGCTGACGCCCGTTCGTATGGAGGAGACGATCCGAGTCTGGCTTGAAACCCTAAGGATGGATGCTTCGAATCTCGCCCTGGCTCGGGAATATCTGGAGCCATTGTTCCGGGAATATTCAGAGGATATGGGGCGATTTGCCGGGGATGCCCCACCCGACGCCCAACTCATGAAGTTTTTCATGTTCAGTGGGGAATAGAGGTCAGCTCTCCGATCAATCCCTCCTCGCTCTCGCGCAGGAGGCGTACTGTCATCAGTGAGCCCTGAGGAAGATCGTCCGGAGCCGTGAATATGATCTGAAGGTAATTCCGGCTGGTACCCTGCCACCGGCCGGGCAGAACACGGTTCTCCACGAGGACTTCCAGTTCCCGGCCCAGGAATCGTTGGCGGAAGGCCCGCCGCTTCTCTGCGCTCAATTCGAGCAAAAGGTGCGCCCTCCGCTTCAATTCCTTTCCCGTGACCCGGCCCGACCACTGGGCGGCGAGGGTCCCGGGCCTGGGTGAGTAAGGAAATACATGCAGGTAGGCGAGGGGAAGCTCACGAATGAGTTGGAACGTGTTGTGGAAGTGGTGCTCTGTTTCTCCCGGGAAGCCCACCATGATGTCCGCGCCGAGGGCGGCTTCCGGAAAAATTGAATGCAGCTCCCTGATGAGCTCTGCATACCGCCGGGTGGTGTAAGGCCGATGCATCCGCTCCAGGATTTCGTTGTCGCCGCTCTGCAGGGGCACATGGAAGTGGGGGCAGATCCAATCCCAGGAAGGCAGGCGGCGCAGGAGCTCTCGCGTCCACTCCATGGGTTCCAGGGAACTGAGGCGCACCCGTGGGGGGAGGGAATCTGCAGGGAAACTGTCCAATAATGCCGCCAGTTCCCGGGGGGGATCGAGATCCCTGCCCCATTGCCCGAGATGGATGCCCGTGAGGACCACTTCACGGTACCCGTGGCGCAAAAACCGCTCCATTTGGATGCGGACCTGGTCCGGGGGAAGGCTCCTGCTTTTGCCCCGGGTAAAAGGCACGACGCAGTATGAACAGAAGGCGTCGCATCCGTCCTGAAGCTTCAAGACGGCCCGTGCGCGTCCTGCATGCATGCGCGAGACGGGAGAGCGGGCAAAATGGGTGTAACGGCGTGGGTTGCTGATGGCCTTTACCGGCTGGGACAGGCTGCCGGCGACCTGCAACCAGTGGAGCAGGTCGAATTTCTCCGCATTTCCCAGGATGTGGGTGGCCAATCCTTCATCGGCAAAGCGCTCATGGTCGAGCTGCGCTCCACATCCAGCTACGATGATCTTCGCCTCAGGATGGAGTCGTTGAGCCCGTCGCAAAAGCTGTCGCGTTTGAAAGCCCGCCTTGGAAGTGACAGCGCAGCTGTGGACGATGTAAATATCGGCGTGGTCCCGAAAGGAGACCATGCGATAGCCCGCATCCTCCAAAAGTTGAAGGAAATAGGACGATTCGTATTGATTTACTTTGCAGCCCAATGTTTCCAGGGCCACCGTCAGATTCATGCAGCGCTCCATGGATGCCGTGGTCCGGCTTCAGACGTTCCTGCGGGAAAGGGTGCCCCCGCCCAGCACCACATCCCCCTGGTAAAATACGGCCGCCTGGCCTGGAGTCACCGCTCTTTGAGGATTTTCAAACCGGACGATCAGCGTGGAATTGTCGGTAGGAGTCAGCAGGGCCGGAGCAGGGATGTGCTGATGGCGAATCCTCACTTCCGCGCGGAGAGGAGCTCCAGGGGCAGGGATGGACACCCAGTTGACATTGCTCACGGTACATTCCCGGCAAAGGAGATCGTCGGAGCGCCCCACCCGAACCGTGCGGGTGGCGGGCTCCAGGGCCACTACATAGTAGGGAGCTGTGGACGCAATCCCCAGACCCCGCCTCTGCCCTACGGTATAGGCATAAATGCCCTTGTGCTCCCCCAGGCAGTTGCCCTGGAGGTCGCAAATGGGACCCACGCACTCCATGGCTGACGAGGGAACGCGCTCCTTCAGAAATTCGTGGTAGCTTCCGGAGGGGATGAAGCAGATCTCCTGGCTTTCTCTGGGAAGGGAATGCGCCAAGCCCGCCTGTTCGGCCCATCGCATCACCTGCTGCTTGGTGGAGGCCCCCAGGGGAAACACGGTCGAAGCCAGCTGCTGCTGGGTCATCCCATAAAGGAAGTAGCTCTGGTCCTTGACGGGGTCCAAACCGCGGCACAGCCTGAAGCGCTTCGATTCCGAATCGGGGGGGAGGATCCTGGCATAATGGCCGGTGGCAAGGCGGTCCGCTCCTCGACGACGCGCTTCTTCCATGAGATGACCAAACTTGATGGTGGGGTTACACACCACGCAGGGATTGGGGGTGAGCCCGTCCAGGTAGGACCTCAGAAACGGCTGGATGACCGATGCTTCAAAACGCTCGCGCATATCGATAACAAAAAGTGAAATCTCCATCCGGGAGCACAAATCCCGAATGGCTTCCTCCCGGTATTGGTCGGTTTCGACGGAGCTTGCCCCGCCGTCATCTCCGGCCCGGGAAGAAGCCACAAGACGCATGTGGATCCCGAAGACATCCGCCCCGCTTTCTTTAAGCAGGATCGCTGTTCGAAGACTGTCCACACCCCCGCTCATTGCTACCGCAACACGCACTGGCTTGTTCGCTTTCCTGTTCCAGATGTTCGTCTTCCAAGGGTACGACTTTCTCGGGCTGCCCCGTACGACGCCAGAAGTCATTGATGGCCGCTTTCAGCGCATCCGTTCCCAGGTTGGAGCAATGCAGCTTCTTATCGGGCAATCCTCCAAGGGCCAGAGCGACATCGTCTCGGTTGATGGCAACGGCTTCCTCGAGGGTTTTTCCCTTCACCATCTCCGTCACCATGGAACTGACAGCGATGGCTGCGCCGCATCCGAAGGTCTTGAAATTGATATCCGTGATCCGGTTCTCGCCCACCTTGATGGTCATACGCATGATGTCGCCGCAGTTGACATTGCCCACCTGGCCGATGCCGTCCGGATTTTCAAGCTCTCCCACATTCCTTGGGTTCATGAAATGTTCCATAACCTTGTCGCTGTAGTTCATCCTTCTAAGCTCCTTAACAATCAGTGCACTCAGTCATTCAGCCCAACCATTTATCCCTTCCGTTCGGACGGTTTACGATGTTCGGACTAAGCCGTCAGAATTTTGTCGAATGTTACGATCATGGCTCTTGCGGGGCAGGTCTTCACACAGAGCTCGCACGCACTGCAACGTTCAGACTCGAAGAGGACCTCCATTTCCGGACGTTTGATGTGGAGGGCACCGGTGGGGCAAACCGCGGTGCAGGCACCGCACTGGTAGCATTTCTCCTCATCCCGGCGAATACCCTGGGCTACGGGCTCGATTTCCACGCCCGTGTCTTTCAGGTATTGGATGCCCCGTTCGTAGTCCTTCCGGTCGCCTTTCAATTCCAGAACGAGCATCCCCTCTTTCCGGGGAAAAATTTGAGCCTTCAATATATTAAAGGTGAGGCCATAATCCTTGACCAGGTTGGTGATGATCGGTTTGTCCACGATATCCTTGGGAAAGCGCAGCACTAGAATTCTAGAATACATGTCCCTTCGCTCCTTGTCACAGGCAGTCCTGATTAAAACACCCAAAAATAACATTTCCGCAAAAAATACCCAACTTCTTTTGTCAATTTCTTTTGTTCAGGGGCTATCACCGTTGGAAATGCCGAGGGAAAGCAGTGAATTTTTGGGGAGGATAGGGTATTTTGCGATGTGATGTGCTGGAGGAACGGACAGGGGCATTGGAGCGGGACTTGCCGCCTGCGCGTGAGACGAACGGTTGGGGTAGGGTGCATCTTATGCACCATCTACAATGAAGAAATGCTTGTTTCAACAAGGGTGCGTAAAACGCACCCTACCGTGCGTGAGACGAGGGGTTGGTGAACCCGACCCTCTGTCTATGGAAACTTTATAGGTGAAGAGGAGAAGAGCTTGATGAATCGGGAACCCTACGCAACAAGACTCGCACGTTTTCGGAAGCTCATGGCGGAAAATCACCTGGATGCGTTCCTGGTGGCGGTTCCGGAGAACCGCTACTACCTGAGCGGTTACGAGGCCGAGGACCTTCAGCTGACGGAAAGCTCGGGATATCTTCTGATCGCGGAATCCCGCCAGTACCTGTTGACCGATTTCCGGTACCAGGAAGAGGCGCAGCAGGAAGCTCCCGATTTCCAACTGGTCATCTACACGGAAGGCCTGACGCAGTCCTTGACGGAGCTCTTTAGCTCTCTGAGGGTGCGAAGGCTGGGTGCGGAGGGGCACCATCTTTGTTATCGGACCTACAGGGATGTCGAGGAGGGGCTCAAGAACGCCTGCCCCGGTGCCGAAATGTCTTCTTTCGAAGACCTGGTGGAGCAGTTGAGGGTGGTGAAGGAGCCTGCCGAGATCGAACGGATCAAGGCATCTCTTGCACTGACCGAAACAGCGCTGAACGCTGTCTGGGGATTGCTTGCACCGGGAAAGACGGAAAAGGAGATGGCCTGGGAGATCGAGCGTCGTATCCGCGAAGGGGGAGGGGAATCCGTCTCTTTTCCGCCCATTGTGGCCAGTGGCCCCAATGGAGCCCTCCCCCACGCCGTGCCGACGGACCGGAAAATTCTCCCCGGTGAAGGCGTCATTTTGGACCTCGGATCCAGGCTCGAGCATTATTGTTCAGACATGACACGCACCTGGATAGCGGGTACACCGTCGGAGCGCCTCAAGGAAATTTACCGCATCGTTCGTGAAGCCCAGCTCGCAGCTCAGGAGGCGATCCATGCCGGAAAGAAGACCGTGGAGATCGATGCCGTGGCGCGTGACCTGATCGGAAAGGCGGGGTATGGAGAGCAGTTTGGGCATGGATTGGGGCATGGTGTGGGGATTGCCGTTCATGAGAGGCCAGGATTGCGGAAGCGCAATCCCACTGTCCTCGAGGAAAACATGGTGGTCACCGTGGAGCCGGGGATCTACCTGCCGGGCTTTGGGGGCGTTCGACTGGAGAACATGGTGCGAGTGACGGCTACGGGTTGTGAAGTGCTGAATGAAGCGGACCTGTTTTACAGCTTCTGAAGACGGGAGGCCTGGGATTCAGTTGGAGGTTGAACAACCTCATTTTCACGCGGAGCCGCAGAGGGCGCAGAGCCTATTGCCGCTTGCCTTTCCCTGCGCCCTCCGCGCCTCAGCGTCTCTGCGTGAGTCAAGAAAGGGAACTTTTCACGCTGAACAAGTGTAGCTTGAATACTCAACGGGATTTGGCGTAATAGCTGCGGTACCACTCCACGAAACGGGCGATTCCTTCCTGTATCGAAGTTTTGGGGTGGAACCCGAAATCCCGTTCGAGATCCTCGATGTCGGCGTATGTAGCAGGCACATCCCCCGGTTGGAGGGGGAGCATCTCTTTTTCCGCCTGGATTCCCAGGCAGCTTTCGATGGCCGCAATGAAGTCCATGAGCTCGACGGGCTTGTTGTTGCCGATGTTGTAAATGCGGTATGGGGTATAGCTCGTCCCCGGATCGGGTGCATCGCCGCTCCAGGAGGCATCGGGCCGAGGGGGTTTTTTCATGACTCGAACAACCCCTTCGATGATGTCGTCGATGTATGTGAAATCCCGCATCATCTTTCCCTGGTTGAAGACCTTGATGGGAGCACCTTCCAGGATGGCCCGGGTGAAGAGAAAGAGCGCCATATCGGGGCGGCCCCAGGGACCGTACACCGTAAAAAAGCGCAGCCCGGTGCAGGGGAGACCGTACAGGTGTGAGTAGGTGTGGGCCATCAGTTCATTGGCTTTTTTGGTGGCTGCATATAGAGAGACCGGGTGGTCCACGTTGTGGTGCACGGAAAAGGGCATGTTGGTGTTGGCGCCATAAACGGAGCTGGAGGAGGCGAAAACCAGGTGGGCTACGCCATGATGACGGCATCCCTCCAAAATGTTAGTGAAACCGGACAGATTCGAATCGATGTAGGCATGAGGATTGGTCAGTGAATACCTCACGCCGGCCTGAGCGGCCAGGTTGACCACAACGCCGAATGAACAGTCCCTGAACAGGGCTTCTACGCCGCTGCGGTCTTGCAGATCCAGTTTGTGGAACTGGAAACGGGTGGACTCCCGGAGCCTTTTGAGGCGCTCCTTCTTCAAGTCGACATCGTAATAGTCGTTCAGGTTGTCCAAGCCTACGACCGTGTGCCCATCGTTCAGTAAGCGCATGGAGAGGTGATATCCAATAAAACCGGCGGCTCCGGTGACAAGAATGGGCTTTTTCATGCTCATGGAAATGAGGACTCCTTACTCGATGTCGTTGCCTTTGGGAGAAAACCCTCAATCATTCCTGGGCCGCAGCCGGACGGTGAGAACGGAGCACGCGGCCTTTCGTACAACGCGGTCAGCCGTGCTTCCAAAAAGAACGTGAGCGAGACCTGTCAGACCGTGTGAGCCCATGACGATGAGATCGATGTCCTTTTCTTCGACGATGCGCAGGATTTCCGTGGAAGCGTATCCCGAAAGAAGGTGAACGGCGTAAGGCTGCTTCTCCTTCAATTTGCTGACGTATCGTTCTTGAATGGAGCTTTTGGCTGCCTCCGTCACCTGTTCGATGAACCCCGGATCATATTCGATGGGCATATAAGTCGAATGAATGGGAGGCGATACCGAAAAATTCACCATTGCATGAACGATATGAAGGGTTGCTCCATAGTGCCATGCCAGATCCAAGGCCGTCAAAAAAGCCTCATCCGCATTTTCTGAAAAGTCCGTGCAGAACGCGATATTTTTGAAGAGGCTGGTGGACATGTTTTCTCCTTGTTTCTCTAATTCGTGCCGCAGGTAATCCCTCTGCGAGGCGCACCCTGGGTCATGTCTCGCGCTCAATTGTGCTGACTTGACGTCACCCCGGTGCAAACCATGGTCCAAAAAGCTTGTATTCCCCTGCTTTGATGTGAAAACGATCCATCAAAGGCTCCACGGTGATTTATACCTCTCTTGGTGAGAAGAACGCAATACCTAACCTTAAAAAGCCGCTGCAGGGCATTTGCTGAGGGTTGGAGCAAATCGGATAATCTTGACAATAATCTAAGGTGTCATTAGGATGGGAGCTCATGGCATTTGTGAAAAATGGTATTCCGTTCTAAATTCAAAGAAATTAGCTTGACGTGTTGGCGGGAGCGATGAAGGAGCGCTGATTCCTTCCAAATCTCGATCATCGTGACGACATCCTGTATTCAATTTTGGGAAGGGTCTGTGTGGATTCCCCGGAGGAACGGGGGGATGACCTGCCTGAGTGCGTGTCCAAAAATGAGGAAGTCAGTTTCCTGTCATGATCCCCGAATGAGCCCGATACTGTCATTCCCGCATGCTTCCGGCGGGAACCCAGGTTGTTGAAAAGGAGGCGCCTCGTCAGGAACTTGAGGGGGATGGCGCCAGGAATGATTTGCTGACAGGCTGGTCGGGTCTTCCCGCTTCATCCAATGACAGAGGGGAATGCGGATTGTAAGGGTATGAGAAGGTATTCAATCTTGCTCCAAAGGAGGTTCAATGGATTGGGAAAGGCCGCCTCGTAGAGGCCCAGGGCCGGGTGATTTCAAAGATTTGGAGGAGATATTCAGGGGACTGAAGGACCGGTTCAAGTTTTCTTCATTCTCCAAGGGGCCGGTGGGCTTGATCGCTCTCGTGCTTTTGATCCTTTTTGTCGCTTCCAACTCTTATTACATCGTCGAGCCTCAGGAAACAGCCGTCGTTCAACGCTTCGGGAAATTCGTCAAGACCGCTGACAATGGCTTGCACTTCAAGATTCCTTTCGGGATCGAGACGGTGAGAAAAGTCGTCACCGGGCGGGTGCTTCAGCGCGAATACGGCTATCGGACGACCCAGCCGGGAGTCCAGACGAAGTTCTCATCGAAGGGGTATGAAGAAGAATCCACCATGCTGAGTGGCGACTTGAATGTCGTGGATCTGCAGTGGACCATCCAGTACAAGATTGAAGACCCCAAAGCCTATCTGTTTCAGGTGCAGGATGTAGAATTGACACTGGACGACATTTCGGAATCGGTCATGCGGCGCATTGTGGGGAACCGTTATTCCGATGAAGTCCTTACTGTTGGGAGGGCTTCCATTGCCGAGAAATGCAGGGCGGAAATTCAGCATATCATCGATCAGTACAAAACCGGTCTCAAGATCGTCACAGTGCAGCTTCAGAATGCAAATCCCCCCAACCCCGTCAAGGCTGCTTTCAATGAAGTCAACGAGGCACAGCAGGAAAAGGAGCGCATGATCAACGAAGCTCAGGAGGCTTATAATCAAAAAATACCCAAGGCTGTGGGGGAAGCGCGGCAGACCATCAACCAGGCGGAAGGCTACGCTTTGGAGCGCGTCAATCGTTCCCAGGGTGAAGTGCAGCGATTTGGAGATATCCTGACAGAGTACGAAAAAGCTCCGGATGTGACGCGTCGACGGATGTATATCGATGCGCTGGAGAACCTCATGGGGAAGGTGGGGCACCTCTACGTCATGGATGAAAGCCAGCGGAACCTTCTGCCCTGGCTTGACGTGGGCAGGTCTTCCTCCAATGCCGAGAGCCCTGGCGCGGGCAGGCTTCAGAGCAATAATCCTTCGCGATCCGAGGCCCTGCAGAGCGAGGAGAAAAGATGATTCCACAGGGAATCCGGTACTTGCCGGTGGTCGTCATTTTTTTGGGAATCTTTGCGGCAAATTCCCTTTTCATTGTCAGCGAGACGGAGCAGGTGGTCATCACCCAACTGGGAAGACCTGTGGGAGAGCCCATCAGCCAGGCGGGGATGCATTTTAAAATCCCTCTGATTCAGAGAGCGAATTTTTTTGAAAAGCGAGTCATGAAGTGGGATGGAAACCCCAATCAAATCCCAACCCGGGACAAGAAATACATCTGGGTCGATACTACTGCTCGCTGGCGCATCAAGGACCCTCTTTTGTTTCTCCAACGCGTGGGCAGTGTCGATACGGCACTCAGCCGGCTGACGGGAATCATTGATTCCGTTGTGCGGGACTATGTCTCCAACAATGAACTGGTGGAGCTGGTACGAAGCGAGGGATGGGAAGATGCCAGGCAAAGTCTCGTGGAAGCGGGAGGGCCGGATTTTGCATTGTTTAGCATCCAGGCAGGGGGAGGGCAGACGGAGGAGATCCCGGACCGATTGACGAAGGGGCGTGAAAAAATCACCCGTGAAATGGTGGCGGAAGCGTCACGTCTCCTCCCCGAATACGGAATCGAGCTCATGGATATCCGCATCAAGCGGATCAATTACGTGGACACGGTTCAGCAAAAAGTATTCGATCGGATGATCTCGGAGCGGAAGCGTATTGCGGCGCAATATCGTTCACAGGGGGAAGGGGAAAGGGCGGCCATCCTGGGGCAAATGGAGAAGGAGCTTGCGAAGATCACATCCGAAGCCTTCCGAACCTCCCAGGAGATCCGCGGTAAGGCCGACGCCGAGGCAACGCGCATCTATGCTGCGGCATTTCAGAAAAATCCAGGCTTCTATGAATTTTATCGAACGCTCGAGGCCTACAGAAATTTTGACAACGCTAAAAGTTCTTTCATCCTGAGCACAGATGCTGATATTTTCAAGTATCTGAAAGACAGCGGGGAAACATCCAAGAAGTAGATCAGGAGACACCTTTATGCCATATTATGAAGAAAATCCCCATCAAATCACCCAGGCGGATATGGTGGTGGCGATCCCCTCCTTCAATGAAGCAGAAGCCATCGGGCGAACGGCGGAGCTTGCGGCCAGGAGCCTGACAGAATTCTTCGGGCATCTGAAATGTGTGCTCATCAATTGCGACAACCATTCAGGAGATGGAACGAAAGAAGCCTTTTTTGCTGCTCCGGGTGAAATTCCCAAGATCTATCTTTCCACCCCCTCCAATCTTCAAGGGAAGGGGAATAATCTGCGAAACCTTTTTGAAAAGGTTCGTGACCTGCAGGCGCAGGCCACCGTTGTCATTGAGGCGGATATCAAGAATCTGGCCCCATATTGGATCAAGAATCTCGGGGAGCCTCTGCTGAAGGGAGCGGGCTATGTATGCCCCCTGTATGTGCGTCATAAATATGAACTGACTCTGACCAGTTCCATCATATATCCTCTCATACGATGCCTTTACGGGCGGAGGGTTCGCCAACCTGATGTGGGGGATTTCGGCTTCAGCGGGAAGCTGGTCAATGCCTTTCTGGATCTTCCCGTCTGGACCGAATCCGTGCAGCAATTTGGTATCGACATATGGATGACGACCATTGCACTGCACTCGCGATTGCCCATTTGCCAGTCCATTATCGGCTCTCCGAAGGTGCATCGACTGAAAGACCCTTATGCCCACATGTCGGTTCTTTTTCGTCAGATCGTCGGAACCATCTTCGATATGATGGATGTGTACGCGGACTTTTGGAAGCAGGTAAAGTGGAGCAAGCCCACCGCATTGTATGGAACGGACGCCCATGATGTGGAGACTCCCCTGCCCGTTGAGGTCAACATGGAGAAGCTCCATGAGAAATTTTTGCAGGGGTTCGATAAATACAGCGATCTGTGGCAGCACGTCTATGACCAGACGGTCTGCCCCAAGCTGCAGGAAATAAGAAGCCTCGGACTACAGCATTTTTCTTTTCCTACACAGACATGGGCCCGTATTTTGTTCGACGCTGCCGTGGCTTATCATCGTGCGGAGGCGTCGGAGAAGGAAAGAGTTCTGGATTCACTGTTGCCATTGTACCTGGGAAAGGTACTCTCCTTCGTCAAGAAGACGGAACGGATGTCTCAGCAGCAGGCTGAGGAATACATCGAGAACGAATGCATGATTTTTGAAGAAAACAAACCCTATCTCGTGAAAACCTGGGATTGATGAGACCAGCAGGGAGGTTAAGGAATGCCTAAGATTCTGGTTGTCGATGATGAAGAGCACATTCGGCTGCTTTATTCGGAAGAACTGAAGGAGGCCGGGTACGAAGTAATCACGGCCGAAAACGGATATAAATTGATGGAGCGCATCGAGGACGAGAAGCCGGACCTCGTGATCCTGGATATCAAAATGGTCGATTACAATGGCCTCGATATTCTACAGGACCTGCGCAATCACTTCTATGACCTGCCGGTGATTCTATCCACGGCCTATGACACTTTCAAAGAAGATACGAAGTCCATTGCTGCTGATTTCTATGTGGTGAAAAGCTTCGATCTGACCGAGCTGAAAAAGAAAATCGCCATGGCTCTTGAAACACGGCTTCCCACATAGCCATGTGAAAGAATCGTGGTGTGGAGAGTCCTGCGGATACGCTGATCATGAGAGATGCGCCTTGATGGAGGGCATCTCTCATGATCAGCGCTTCGTCATCCACAGGTAGACCGTAAAGCATGTAAAAATGACATTGGAAGCCCACACGCCCAGTGCAGGGGGCAGGATGGATGCTGTGGCCAGCCCGCTGCCGAGCTGCAGTACGGTGAGATAAAGAAATGCCACAATCAGGGCTATCCCCACACTGAGGGTAATGCCGGCGTGCATTCCCTGGCGCATGGCGATGGTGATACCTAACAGGGCCAGAATGAGAGTCGTCAGGGGGAAAGCCAGGCGCATGTGGAGCTCGACTTCATAAGGGGTCGAGTTGTAGCCTTCCAAACGAATCCGCTTCGAATATTTGTACAAGTCTCCCCAGTTGAGCTCCTCGGGCATGGTCTCGAGTCCTTCAAAATCCTGAGGGGTTTCCTTCAGGTCCAGTGCCCGTTGTTGAAACTGTTCCTGCACTGTCTCGTCCCCCTCAAAACGGAGCAGGAGGCCGTCTTCGGCCATCCAGCGCTGGTTTTCCCACCGAAACCGCATGGCATCCAACCTCTCCGTGAGACGAAACTGCGAGTCCAGGTAGAAGAGAGTGACTTTTTCCATGGTCTTCTGTATGCGGTCGTAGAGGTGAATCTGGTAAATCACGCCCTTGCCACGGTACCATACATTCTCCTGTATATAGGACATGGATGCCTTGTTTTGACGTACTTCCTGCTGCCAGATCTTTTGGGACTTTTGATTCATGGGTCGGGAGACGGTCTCGCTCAATCCGAAGTGGATGAAAGAGAGAAGAAGAGTACACGCCACAATCGGAGTAATATACTTTGTGGGATTGATTCCAGCAGCTTCGAGGGCCGTCAGCTCCCGGTTGCGCTTCAGAATCCCCAGGGCAATCAGCGTCGCCAGGAGGGAGGCCATGGGGATGCCTTGAGTGACAATGGAAGGAATTTTATAGAGAAAATAAGCTGCAATATGAGAAGCGGAGACGTTTTTCGCCATCATGTTGTCGATTTTCTCGAAAAAATCGATGATGAGATAAAGCGCCAGAAACGTAACGAGAGCGAGGGTGAAAATGGGCAGAAATTGCCGAACGATGTAGCGGGAGATGATATTCATTTCAGGACTTGCGCTCTCTGCTCGCTCCCCGCGAACGGAGGGATTTCCACCCGGTGAGCGACAGTCGATTCCAGGTAGAGCTCGCCCAGGCCGCCAGGGGGAACGGAGATTCGTGCTGCAGCTTCCTCCAGAGATAGGAAGCGACGCACAATACGAGAAGGTTGGGCATCCAGACGGCAAGGGATGGCGGAAGGATTCCGTTTTTGCTCATCCCGGTGCCCGCTGATAGGACTACATAATACGCCAGGAAGATTCCGATTCCCAGGGTCACTCCCGTCATGCGCCCCTTCTGCCGGAACAGGGCGCCCAGGGGAGGGGCCACCAACCCCAGCATGAAGCATCCCAGGGGAAGCGCGATGCGCTGATGCAGTTCCATCACATACCGCGCCTCTTGTTCAGGACCCGTTTGCTGGATTTTTTGGAGGATTTCACGAAAAGTCATTTGTGTCCTGTCCTTGGAATCTTCAGCGGAAGAGGCGAAGAGCTCATCCAGGGACAGCACGAGGTCATAGGTGCGGAAGGAAACGGCTTGAGCATCCTGCAGGTTGTCGGGAACGCGGGTGATGATGCCGCTGGAGATTTTGAAAGCGATCTGGCTGGAATTTTTCTGATACATGATGCGAGCATGCTCGGCGACGATGGTCATGCGGACTTTGGGCTCTCTTTGGTCTTGTACCAGGATTCCCTCGATCGTCAAATTGGAGGCATCGACATTGCGGAAAAAGAAGACAAGGTCCGGGATGGCATCGATGAAGACCCCTTCCCGCAGGAGCAGAGGGAGGCTGGCTCGGCCCAGGGATTTGAGCTTAATTTCAAAGGATTTGTTAGAAGCGGGTACGATGGTGAAAGAGTTGAAGAGGGACAGCGAGGTGGTGAGCAGAAGAATGATGAAGACAGCAGGAAAAAATTGATTGAAGCTGATTCCCGCAGTGCGAAGAGCGATGAGCTCATTGTCGCTGTTCAGCCTCACGAAAGCCAGCAGCACGCCCATGAGGGTGGCCATGGGAAGGGTATAGGTCAGCAGCTTGGGCATGGCCAGCGCCATCAGCTCGACCAGGTCCAGCGCGGTTACGGAGGAGGTGAAGAGGTAGCGGGTGAGCTGCAGCAGCCGTCCGGTGACGAGAACGAAGCTCAGACCCAACAGGCAGATGCTCAGGGGGAGAAACTGTTCTTTCAAAAGGTAGCGGTATAGTGTTAAGCCCATGACCCGCTATTCTTACCCAATAGAGAACAGTTCGGTCAATGAGAAAAAAGCGGGGGAGCGACCTTCCACCGGCAGCCCCGCTGCCGCAATGGAGTTGACTCAACCAACGTTCGTCATTCCGGCGAAAGCCGGAATCCAGAAAAATAAAGACTTTCTGGACCCCGGTTTTCACCGGGGTGACGTTAAGGCAACCCCCCATGGGCTTTCGGCCACAACGAAGGATGAAATGTGTCCTCCCTGCAGGGACTTTTCAGAGAAACACCGTTGGCCCGCTGCCGGGGCTCGAGGGTGGGTCATTGCATCTTTTGGGACGATTTGTAATGATGCGCCAGGACAGCGATGATGAACATATAAGGGATGCCGAGCTCCAGGATTTCCTCCGCCACAGTCGTGAGCTCCATCATGTTGCGGGTAATGGTAATATGAAAATCTCCCAGTTTTCTCTGCATACCGTCCAGGGTCTTGGCGATGCCGATGAATGCAAGTCCCAAAAAAAGCCCGACAGCATCCGGCTCCAGTCTCTTGAGGGATTTTATAATGCCCCAAAGGTGTTTCTTCATTAAATAAGCACAGCACAACAGCAGTGACAGGATGATGGATGCACCAACGACTTTGGAATGGATCGAAACATCCGGACTCCAATAAAATTTGATTTTTTCCATGCTCATGGGTGTGAACAAAACGTGGAAATCGAGCTCTCTCAAACCTAACATGAGCACAAGAAACATCACGGACAGATGGGTTTTGGCGTCTCCTATTCTAAAAAACAAAAGCGTCATTAAACAGATAAAATAGCCAACGGCCGAAAGCTGCTCGATGGGGCCGCCTTCCTGGATGAGCTTCATTTTAACGCCTGAGCCAATCGTTTCCAGGACAGCGATGAGAGAAATCAACCCCAGGACGATCAGGCTGTAGAACAAATAATAGTGTGTTTTTCGATACATGGTCGTATGATTTTCTCCAGGGATGGAAAACTACCACTTTCAACAGCATCGATCAACACGATTCTTTGGCATACGGAGAGCGGTGCCTCCCTCGAGGGGCGATCCTAAAAAATGTCCCTCATCCTTTCGGCGAGACAAGGCGGAGGACTGGAGTGAGGGGGGACCTTGACAGGCTCAAAGCCGACCGTTTTGCGAGCACAATTTTCAGCACCGGAATTTTGAGATTCTATGGGCTGCGGTTCTCACCATAGCCGCAATTACCTTGACAGAGGAAATTTCTGCGTGGTATCGGTAGCTTGCTCTGAAGCCCGAGGATACTTTTACGTCCCCTGGGGGCGTAACGGATTGAATCCAATTATAGTTTAGATTTTTGACCCACACATGAGAGACTCTTGATGAAAAAGTCAAAGCGACCCTTTGAGTTGGAAGAGAGTGAATTGGATCCTTCCAAGGATTCCGGGAATGGACTCGAACTGGAAGACGATGATGAGATCATCGATTTGGAGGACATGGTGCCGAGTCAGTCCGGCCAGGGATCGGCAGGGGACACGTACGACGAGGATCTCGACTATGCCGAGCTCCTGGATGCTGAATCCGGTGCTAAAATCGATGTCATGTCCATGGAGGATGATTCGAGTGAGGAGGACATCCTGGATGAAGATGTTCTGACGGAGGATCTCTTCAAGGAGTTTTCCTTTGGGGACAAAATCGATGCGAAATTGCAGGACACGATTGCCGGGGAAGAGCTTGGCGGGATGGGGCGAGAGCCCGAAGAGCAGCTGGATTTTGACGAAGATATTTTCGCCAAATTCCGGGACGAGCCCTTGACGCCTTCGCCGGAGGAGCCCGGGGGAGAGGTTCTTACGCTCTTTCCAGGGGCTGAGAGCGAAAAGCAGGATGAAGCCGCTCCGGCTCTGGAGGGATTTGTCTCTCAGATAGAATCGCGCTTGCTGGAGGCTGTGCGCCAGATTGTCGAAGCCCGACTGCCCGATATCGTTCGAACCGTCCTCCACGAAGAAATCGAAAAGATGAAAAAGGAATCGATGGGATAGGCGGAGAGCCTCTTTTGTTTTGTGTTTGAGGGGCATTGCCTCTACCGTCTGCCGGTTTGAACGGGATGGCGCCCGACGCGTCGGAGGGCAGGCCTTATCCTTGCCCCTGCACGGAATTCCGGCATGCGGTTACAGTATCAAGCCATAAGGGAGCAGTTACATGAGTGAAGGCAGTCTGCCTAAAGCATACGTGTTCCAGGAAGTTGAATCCGAGTGGTATACTCATTGGGAACAAAATGGCTATTTTCATGCGGACGTTGAAAGTTCCCGTCCCCCCTTCAGCATTGTCATCCCCCCTCCCAATGTCACCGGGCAGCTGCATATAGGGCATGCTCTCAACGACACGATCCAGGACATCCTTTGCCGGTACAAGCGACTCAAGGGATTCGAGGTGCTGTGGGTCCCCGGCACGGACCACGCAGGAATAGCGACGCAGAATGTGGTGGAGCGGCAAATCGCCCAGGAGGGACTCAATCGCCACGAACTGGGGCGGGAGGCCTTCCTGGAGAAGGTCTGGAGCTGGAGGGAAAAATACGGGGGGATCATCATCAATCAATTGAAGCGCCTGGGGGCTTCCTGCGATTGGCAGCGGGAGCGCTTCACCATGGATGAAGGCCTTTCCCGGGCGGTCCGCCATGTATTTGTGAAGCTTTACGAAGAGGGGCTGATCTACCGCGGAAAGCGCATGATCAACTGGTGCCCCCGCTGCATGACAGCCTTGGCCAATATCGAAGTGGAAGGGGAAGAGCTCGACAGCCATCTCTATCATATCCGTTATCCCCTGGCCAGCGGGAAGGGCGCCCTGGTGGTGGCCACGACGCGTCCGGAAACCATGCTCGGCGATACAGCGGTGGCGGTGCACCCAGAAGACCCGAGGTACAGTGCCTTCATCGGACAGAAGGTCATTCTGCCCCTCATGGAGCGCCTCATTCCGGTCATTGGCGATTCCTACGTGGAACAGGAATTCGGAACCGGCGCTCTGAAGGTGACCCCTGCACACGACTTCAACGACTTTGAGCTGTCGCGTAAACATGGCCTGGCACTGGTGCAGGTGATCGGCGAAAACGGGGTGATGACGGCCGCCGCAGGTGCTTATGAGGGGTTGGATCGCTATGCCTGTCGCAAACAGATTCTCAAGGACCTGGAAAAGGACGGTTTCCTCGTCAAGGTAGAAAATTACAAAAACCGCGTAGGGCACTGCTATCGGTGCAAGAGTGTCGTGGAGCCCATGCAGTCCCTGCAGTGGTTCGTTTCCACAAAACCCCTGGCAGAGAAGGCCATGGAAGCGGTTCGCCGGGGAGAAACCCGGATCATTCCGGCCAAGTGGGAAAAGGATTATTTCATCTGGCTGGAAAATGTTGAGGATTGGTGCGTCAGCCGCCAGATATGGTGGGGGCACCGCATTCCAGCCTGGTATTGCCGGGAATGCGGGAAGGTGACGGTCTCCATGGAAGACCCGACCGGCTGCCCGCAATGCGGCAGCAGCCGTCTCGAGCAGGACCTGGATGTCCTGGATACCTGGTTCAGCTCCGGCCTCTGGCCCTTTTCCACCCTGGGCTGGCCCGAGGAGACGGCGGAGCTGAAGAAATTCTATCCCACCTCCATCCTGGTGACGGGGTTCGATATCCTCTTTTTCTGGGTGGCCCGCATGATGATGATGGGCCTGCATTTCATGAAAGACGTTCCCTTCAAAGACGTCTATGTCCATGCGCTTGTCCGTGACGCGCAGGGGCACAAGATGAGCAAATCCAAGGGAAATGTCATCGATCCCCTGGTGATGATGGATGAATACGGAACGGATGCGCTTCGGTTCACTCTGACGGCTTTCGCCGTGCAGGGCAGGGACGTGAAGCTCTCCGAGGAGCGCATCGAAGGCTACAAGCATTTCATCAACAAGATATGGAATGCGAGCCGCCTGGTCTTCATGAATCTGGAGGGAGTGGAGACGCTTCAGGAGATACCCGCCGGTCCTTCGAGCCTGGTGCATCGGTGGATATTGAGCCGCCTGCAGCGGGTTGTCGAGGAGGTGGACGCAGCCATCGAAAATTATCATTTCAACCAGTACGCCCAATCGCTCTACCAGTTCATCTGGCATGAGTACTGTGACTGGTACCTGGAAATGATCAAGCCGGATTTTTACGGGGAAGACCCGGAGGTGAAGGCCCTGGCCCAGGCTGTCGCGGCGCGTGTCCTGGAGCAGGTCCTGCTTCTGCTGCATCCCGTCATGCCCTTTGTGACGGAAGAAATCTGGCAGAAATTGCCCCAGACGTCCGGGAGCATCATGAAGGCATCCTTTCCTCCGTTGCAGCCCGAACGACTGGATGCCGACGCCGAAGCGCAGATGGAAGTCATCATGTCTGTGGTCAACGGCATACGCAATATCCGGGGGGAAATGAATGTTCCACCCGCCACGCGTGTGGAAGTGGTCTGCCTTTGCGAGAGGGATTTCGAAAGGGACCTTTTGACTTCGCATGCAGCCATGGTGAGCGATCTGGCCCGGCTGTCCGTCCTCAAGGTCGCCGCAGTCGGGGAAATGAGCAAACCTCGCCTTGCGGCCGGCATGGTGACCCAGCATGTGGAAGTGTATGTCGTTTTGAAAGACATCCTGGATTTCGACAGTGAGTCCAAGCGCCTGCACAAGGAAATCTCCAAGCTGGAAAAGGAATACGGGAATACACAAAGGAAGCTTTCCAACGAGGATTTCCTCGGGAAGGCTCCGGAGGATGTCATAGAAAAGGAGCGGGACAAGGGCGCGCGTCTCGGAGAGAAGCTGGAGAAGCTCCGCCATCACTACGACATCATCAATACACTGCGGGAGAGCGCGGCGGCGGGGGAATGATCATGGAGCATTGGGATAGTTTGCTGCAGTTGGCCATCCAGGAAGATCTCGGCCATGGGGATGTGACCTGCGAAGCCGTTGTGGAGCCGGATCTGGAAGGAAGCGCTCACGTGGTGGGGCGGGAGCCTTTCGTGCTTTCAGGATCCAATGTTTTTCGCCGGATTTTCGAACTGGTGGATCCGTCGGTGGCAGTGGAATGCCTCTTCCGGGAAGGTGACAGGATTGAGGCCGGTGCTCCCGTTTTTCACCTTCAGGGACGGGTGCGTTCCCTGCTGACCGCGGAACGTACGGCCCTCAACCTGCTGCAGCGCTTGTGCGGGGTGGCCACCCTGACGCGGCGGATGGTCGATGCCCTGGCGGGAACCCAGTGCAGGCTCCTGGATACTCGAAAGACAACTCCACTGTGGAGGGGGCTGGAAAAGGAGGCCGTCCGCCACGGGGGAGGGACGAATCATCGCTTTGGGCTATCCGATGGAATCCTCATCAAGGACAATCACATTGCGGCCGTGGGGAGTGTCGGGGAAGCGGTCCGCCGGGCGCGTCGGAAAGCTTGTCATCTGCTGAAGATTGAAGTCGAAGTCGAGAATCTGGAAGAGCTTGCGGAAGCCCTCGGTGCAGGCGCCGACATTGTCCTTCTGGACAATTTCCCCCTCGATCTTCTCAGGGAGGCGGTCGTTCAGAACGGGGGGAGGGCTGTCCTGGAGGCTTCGGGAGGGGTGACCCTGGATCGGGTGCGCGCCATCGGGGAAACCGGCGTCGATTTTGTGAGCTGTGGAGCGCTGACTCATTCGGCTCGAGCCATCGATCTGAGCCTGGAATATTCCTCTCGGTAGAGTCATCTCATGCCTTCGTTGAATTCAGATCCCGCCGGCTGTTGTGGACGTGGGGGAGGGGAGCGGTGTGTCTCTGAGGGGGTGAAAGCCGGCTGGCCCATCTGCCTGGGATACGCACCCATCGGGCTGGCCTTTGGAGTCCTGGCCCAGAAGGCCGGGCTCGGCGTCCTTGAAATCGGCCTCATGTCTCTCCTGGTCTTTGCCGGGAGCGCTCAGTTCATTGCCGTTTCCATGATGGTGAGCGGTGCATCCCCCGTTTCCATCATCCTCACGACCTTCATCGTCAACCTGCGTCACGTGCTGATGAGCTCCTCTCTGGCTGTTTTTCTCAGGGGGGTGGATCGGAGGCTGCTCTCCCTTTTTGCCTATGGCGTTACGGATGAAAGCTTCGCGGTCAACATGACGCGGTTTCGGGAAGGCGAATGGAGCACCTGCAGCGCCCTGGTGGTGAATCACATCTCCAATCTCGCCTGGATCGCCTGCACCATGCTGGGGGGCTATGGGGGGCATTTCATTCCCGCCGGAAGCTTCGGCATCGATTATGCTCTCGTCGCCATGTTCCTTTGCCTTCTGGTGTTCCAACTGCGTGGCCGAATCTACGGCATCACCGCTCTCCTGGCAGGCCTCTTTGCTGTGATGCTTTCCCTGTGGATTCCCGGCAATGCATACGTCATCATTGCTTCCCTGATGGCCGCTACAGCCGGGTTCATGTTGAAGCGAACCCTGCGAAAGCCGACGCCCTATGACGCCCGGTCCTGAATATCTTTTCCTGCTGGCGGGAATGGGGATCGTGACCTATCTCCCGCGCTGGCTTCCTCTTTTCCTCTTTTCTCAGAGAAAACTGCCCCAGTGGTTTGTGGAATGGCTGGACCTCATTCCCGTTGCCATTTTGAGCGCCCTCATATTCCCCGAGATCTTCGTGACGGGAGAGGTGAGGCGCCTGGATCTTTTCCACCCCAAGGCCCTTGTGGCTCTTCCTGCTTTTCTTTTCGCCCTCAAGACCCGATCCCTGGGAGGAACCGTCGTCTTCGGCATGTTCCTCTACTGGCTCGCCGCACAGGTCTTTTGATGCTGTAATCTCACTGAACAGTCCCAGGACCTCCGACAAGAAAAAGGCCCGAAAGCGGTCCCAATCGGTGCGGATTCCTCTGCCGGCTTGTCCTGGCGGTGGACTCCCGGACAAGCCGCCTTATTTTAATTGTGTCGTATCGTTGCATGGGGAAAGGCACGGGTAGGGGGAGAACGTTCAGGTTTTCATGGCGGAGGGAATGAGCGATGCGTAAAAAAGATGCCCGGCACATGGAATCATTGAGCGGAGACAAGACTCCGCCTGGGGGACCGTCAACGGCTGGCAGGTCTGCGGGAAGGGTCCTGGAAATTGTCCTCAAGTGCGATTCCTACGGAAGCACGGAGGCGGTTGTATCGGCGCTGAAAAAGATTCAGAGCCCGGAAGTCGAAGTGAGGATCATTTCTGCGGGAATTGGGACGATTGCCAAGTCGGATTTGCTGATGGCTTTATCGGGAAGTAAGCTGGTTCTGGGGTTTGATGTCGACATCATGCCCAGGCTGGAGAGCTGGCTGAAGGATCATGACGTCGAAGTGCGGCTGTACGATGTCATCTATAAGCTCGTTGAAGACGTCCATGGCATTGTACAGAGCATGCTCCCCCGAAAGATTGAAGAAAAAATTACGGGGAAGGCCCGTGTCATCGCTCTATTCAAAACACACCGCCATGGGATCATCCTGGGTTGTGAAGTCACGGAAGGAGTGTTTGCGGTGGGGAGCGACTTTCGACTCATCACGGCCATGGGCCCTGTTTACAGCGGAAAGCTGGAATCCCTCCAGATCGAAAGGAGGCCGGTGAAAGAGGGCAGAAGGGGCCAGCAGGTGGGATTGAAATTGGACGATTTCGGCGGGGCCAAGGTGGGGGACCTGGTAGAATGCTACCAGAGAGGGGGCGAGAAAGATGGTCAACCTTACAAGGCTTCGGGAAAAGTCCTATCGTTCAAGAAGTAGGGAAAAGGCCGGAGGTTGCAGAAGTTCCGGCCAGGATGACAGACCATGAGTGCCGGGTGAGACACTCATGACGTGAGAGAAAAGCGCTATTTTTTTCCAAGCTCCTGTGAGCGAAGGGTCGCTGCTTCCACCGCTTCCATGATTGCGCCGCGAACGCCCCTGTCTTCAAGGACCTGCAAGCCTCGAATCGTGGTTCCCCCCGGAGAGGTGATCAAATCTTTCAACACCGCAGGGTGGCTGCCGGTCTCCTGAACCATGCGGACAGTGCCCATGATGGTCTGGAGGACCAGATCGCGCGATGTCTGCCTGGGGAGTCCCATGAGGACCCCTGCATCGATGAGACCTTCGATAACGAGTAAAATATACGCGGGGCCGCTCCCGCTGAGCCCTGTGACAGCATCCATCAACGATTCCTGGACCTCGACGGCCTTGCCCACTGCCTGAAAGAGTGCCACTCCGATGTCCATGTGCCTGTCCTCTACGGCTGCTCCGCGGGCCAGAGTGGATGCGCCCTGCAGTACCAGGGCGGGAGTGTTGGGCATCACGCGGATGATGGGAGTCCCCTGGGGCAGGCCTGTCGAGAGAAAAGACAGGGAAACTCCCGCGGCGATGGAGATCACGAGGGGTGCATGGGCCAAGTGATCATGGATGTCCCCCAGGACGGCGGACATGGTCTGGGGCTTCACGGCCAGGAGGATGACGTCGGAGGTGGCCGCCAGTTCCCCTGCGTTGGGCTTGAGCTGTATTTTGTAAGTGCTTTCGAGGTATTTCATACGGGGTTTGCTGACGTCATAAACGGAGATCTGGCCGGCTTCCAATGAAGTGGCCGAAAGCAACCCTTTCATCAGCGCCTCACCCATGTTTCCTCCTCCAATGAAGCCGATACGCAGCGATTCGAACATTTATGCTTCTCCTTTTTGGTGTGGCTCTCGGGGTGAACTTTGTGAATAAATTCTCTGAAAACGGAGGCTTGTTTCGGGATATCGCATTCATGGAAACGGTGGCAGGGAAATTAATACTCGAATTAAGGTTGACACGCAAGCGCGATTCAGCTAGGGTCACCTTCGACCAGTTTTTTCTGCTTTGTGAATATTTTCTCCACAAGTCATCCTTATAAGACAAGATGCGCCGAAGGTGAGCGAAGCCTGTTCTGGTTGGTGCTGCAGTGCCTGAGCGAAAACACCGTTCGTCTTGATGCGTCCCGATTCCGCCCGGCCTTCGACGGATTCTGCCGGAGAAAGCTGGTACAGCCAGGACTCCTCGCTCCCCTCAAAAGAGAGCAATGTCCGCCTCGCGGTTGCTCTCTCGATATGCTCAGCTCCACTCTCAATGATTTGTCGTAACCCCTGGCTGAGACAGGCCCGTTCAGATGCATAGTTTCCAGCTTGACGCAAGTGAAAAATTGTGCGAAAAACTCACCCATTTAATACGCTGTGCAGGGAAAGCGCTGTGATGGGCCTTTGAGAGCGCCGTGGCTGGACGGCGCAAGGTGCATTGTCTCTGCGGCTTTGAGCTCTCGATGTCATGACTTTGTGGAAGGTCCCGCCCGGGACTCGGAGCATGGTGCGGGCAACCCGTGCGATGCCCGCTCAGGGGAGCGGAGCGTGGTGCCGGTGAGGGAAGTTCACAGGTTGTGGCACGTGGAAATATTTTTCTGGGGATGGGGGAACTTAAATTTGGCGCCATTTAAAATTGGACACTGAGCGGAGAATGGCATGCTGCCCAAAGAACTATTAACGGATTTTTTGTCAGTTGCACTGTATCTCCTGGTAGGCGTGATCTTTGCCGTTACGCCGATCATCGTCTCATCGCTGATCGTCAAGCGAAGCACCGGGAAAATGCGCGAGGAAACCTACGAAAGCGGGATGGAAACCATCGGGAGCGCGTGGATCCAGTTTACGGTGGCCTATTACATCTACGCCCTCATCTTCCTCGCCTTTGACGTCGATGTGCTATACCTCTTTCCCGTGGCATTGGCCTATGGCAAGTATGCCATTCGGGACCTGGTGGAAGTCTTTATCTTTGTGGGGATCTTGTCTTTAGCCATCGTTTATGCCTGGTGCAAAGGAGTGTTTGAGTGGAAGCCCAGAGAAGAATAGAACCCGGAGAACCGGTCATCAAATTTGCCCTTCTGGATGACATCCTGAATCTGGCGAGGGCCAACTCCCTCTGGCCCATGACCTTCGGTTTGGCCTGCTGCGCCATAGAGATGATGGCGGCGGGTGCATCGCGATTCGATCTGGACCGTTTCGGCGCCAACGTCTTCAGGCCGTCCCCCCGCCAATCCGACCTCATGATTGTTGCAGGAACGATCTCCAAGAAGATGGGGCCGGCTATTCAGAGGCTCTGGGACCAGATGCCCAATCCCAAATGGTGTATCGCCATGGGGAATTGTGCCATTTCCGGCGGTCCCTTCGAATATGACGGGCAGTATGCCATTGTCCCGGGCGCTCACCTGATCATTCCGGTGGACATCTGTGTTCCGGGGTGCCCTCCACGACCGGAAGGCCTCATTCAGGGACTCCTCGCCCTGGAAGACAAGATCACCCGTGGAGAAGACCGCAACTATCTGCGACGTTTCCATCGCAAGGGAGGCAAAGTTTAAATTATGGGCAAGGTGAACGATGTCTTACAGCGGTTCCGGGGAATGCCTGAAGGGGGGACGATTGTCAAAGATGACGCCTATAAGGCTGGGATCGCCTTTTCCATGCAGGTGCCTGCGGAGCGATTGCGCGAGGTTGCGGCGGTCCTGAACGAAATGGAATGTTATCTTGAATCGATGGCGGCCCTCGATTTTCAGGATACCTTCGAAATAGTCTATCATTTTAATTGTTTTGAGCCTCGGTCGCGGTTTGCTCTGCGGGTGTTGTGCGGTCATGACGAAGCGGTTCCCACCGTTTCGGATATTTTCAAGACGGCCATGTGGCAGGAGCGTGAGGTGCACGAATTTTTCGGCATACGCTTTGCCGACAACCCCGATTTGAGGCCTTTGTTGCTCCCGGAAGATACGGATGAACATCCGTTGAGGAAGACCTTTGGCAAAGTAAACGCTTACCGCAGACGAGAAGAAATCTATGGCTGAACAATTCTTAGAACCCGTTGTCGAGAATGTGTACACCCTGAACCTTGGGCCTCAGCACCCAAGCACTCACGGTGTACTCAGAGTCGTTTTGGACCTGGACGGTGAATTCATTGTCAGGACGGACCCGGTCATTGGCTACGGTCATCGCGGCCATGAAAAGATGGGGGAAAATCGTCTTTACAAGCAGTTCATGCCCAACACGAGCCGCATGGACTACCTTTCCGGTATGCTCTACAACCATGGGTACGTGCTGGCGGTGGAAAAGCTGGCAGGGATTGAAGTCCCCGAGCGGGCCAAGTATATCCGGGTCATTTGTTCGGAGCTGAACAGAATTTCGAGCCATCTCCTGTGGTTCGGCACCTACGTCATGGATTTGGGTGGATTCACCCCCTTCCTCTATGCCTTTGACGATCGCGAGCAGATTCTGGATATTCTGGACCGCGTGAGCGGTTCAAGGTTGACGTATTCCTACTGTCGTTTTGGCGGGGTCTGTCAGGATCTGGACTCAGTCTTTATCGACATGACCCGCGCCTTCCTCAAGAGGCTTCGCAGTCGCTGGTCCGATTATGAAAACCTGGTCACCAAGAACATCATTTTCATTCACCGGACACGCGATGTTGGCGTCATCAGCCTGGAGCAGGCGCGGCAGTTCGGAGTGACTGGACCCAATCTGAGGGCTTGCGGGGTCGCCTTCGACATGCGCAGGGCCGAGCCCTATGAAGTGTATGATCGGCTGGATTTCGAGATCCCCGTGGGGACGAAAGGGGATGCTCTCGACCGATATTACGTCCGTATGATCGAGATGGAGCAAAGCTGCCGTATCATCGAACAGGCTCTGGATCAGCTTCCCGGCGGGGCGTTCCTGAATCCCAAAGTTCCTGACCGGCTGCGGCCTCCCAAGGGAGACCTTTATTTTGGTTTTGAAAGTGCGAGGGGGCAGACGGGTTACTACATCGTGAGTGACGGCTCTACAATGCCCTATCGGCTCCATGTGAGAGTCCCCAGTTTCGGGAACCTCCATGTGCTCGTGGAAGCCTTTCAGGGGACTTTGCTCGCGGATGCTATTTCAACCATGGGCAGCGTGGATTTGGTCATCCCTGAGATTGATCGATAGGCGGTGTGGGGATTCAGCCGGTGGGGCGGTCGCGGAGGGAGAAATGCCGATGATCAGACTTCCGTACAATAAGCCGCAGGAGAGCAGAAAATGGGAAATGAAGTGGGTTCGGAGTGGATACGCCTTATAGTGGGGGCTGTGATAGCTTTAGCTTTTGCCTCCTTGAATGCCCTCTTTCTGGTTTGGTTGGAGCGAAAAGTGGCCGGTCACATCCAGCTCCGACCGGGACCGAAGGAAGTCGGGCCGTTCGGTCTGCTGCAGACCATCGCCGATGCTCTAAAGCTTGTGGGTAAAGAGCTCATTACACCCAGCGCAGCAGATAAGAAGTTATTTGTCATAGCACCGGTCCTCATCTTCATGCCGGTACTGGTGGGGTTTCTGGTTCTGCCCTTTGCCCCGGAGCTCATCATTCGCGACATGAACCTCGGGGTCCTCTTGATTTTCGCCTTCTCGACCTTCAGTGTTCTGGCGATCCTGGCGGGCGGATGGTCCTCCAACAACAAATACGCGCTGCTGGGTGCCATCCGGTCGGTGGCTCAGAACGTTGCCTATGAGATACCACTCCTGTTGACGGTCATGAGCGTCGTTCTCATGGTCAACTCCCTCAGGTTTTCGGAGATCGTTCAGGCTCAGGGCCACATCTGGTTCATATTCCTGCAGCCCGTCGCCGGGCTGATCTATCTGATTTCCGCCACGGCGGAGACCAACCGGGCTCCCTTCGACATCCCCGAAGCCGAATCGGAGCTCGTCGCAGGCTTCCACACGGAATACAGCGGCATGCGGTTCGGGTTGTTCTTCCTGGCGGAGTACACGAACATGTTCATCGTCAGTGCCGTGGCGACGAGCCTCTTTTTCGGCGGATGGCACGGACCCTTCGGGTTTGACATGAAGATCCCGGGCATCGTGTGGTTCATGCTGAAAACCTACTTTCTCATTTTTGTCATCATGTGGGTGCGCTGGACCTTTCCTCGGATCCGTTTCGATCAGCTGATGAACTTTTCCTGGAAGTTCATGATTCCCGTAAGTCTGGCCAATCTCCTGGTCACTGCGGTTGTTCTTAAATTCATATAGGCAGGGTGAGGGCATATGAGCTACTGGAAAGAAGTCATTAATGGTGGCTGGAGCTTGGTGGAGGGGATGCGAGTGACGTTCAGGCGATTGTATCGCCCGGTGGTTACTGTGCAGTATCCACGTCAGAAAGTAGAACTTTCACCTGCCTACCGCGGCCATATCGAATTTGTGAAATTCAAGGAAACGGGGACCCACAAGTGTGTTGCCTGCGGGCAGTGCCAGCGCATGTGTCCCAGCAATTTGATCAAGGTCCAGGGGATCAAGGAGCGGGCCAAAGGGCGCAAAGTGGGGACGCAATACTTCATTGATTTCACGCGATGCAGTTTGTGTGGTCTGTGCGTTGAGGTGTGTCCGACGAAAACTCTGAAGTTTTCCCGAGAGTATGAACTGGAAGGGGTATCTCGGTGGGATGGAGTGATCGATCTGATGGCCAGGTTGGGGGAAACTCGGCCTTAGCCGACTGATTCACTTGGAGGAAAGGGTATCATGAGCTTTCTGATAGGTACTGAAGCAATCGCACATGTCGCCTTCTGGATCGTGGTGGGCTTGACCTTCGGGGGCGCTGTCATCGCGGTTTTTCCGCGCAATATCATTTACAACGTATTGGGCCTTGTCATGGCCCTCTCCGGCGTGGCGGGTCTCTACCTGTATCTCGGGAGCTTCTTCATCGCGCTCATGCAGCTGCTGATCTATGTCGGCGCCATCTGCATTTCCATCGTCTTCGCCATCATGCTGTCGCGCCCGCTGCACCTGGAAGTCCCCAAGCGAAGCGTACCCAAGGTAGCCATGGCTGCAGGTGCCAGTGCGATCTTCTTCGCAGCGGTGGTGGGCGTGATTTTCAAAAGCAACTGGGTACCTGCTCCGGAACAGAGCGGGGACTGGTCCGTGGTCACCATCGGCCACTTGTTGCTCACCCGGTATGACCTCGTTTTCGAAGTCATCTCTCTCGTTCTGCTGGTGGCCATTATAGGGGCGATCGTGACGGCAGGATACAGTCGGAGGTTTAGCTCATGAACGCGCTGGGCACATACCTGATCATTGCAGCGTTGCTTTTCAGTTTGGGGCTGCTGGGGGTTTTACAGCGGCGGAATCTCATCGGTATGCTGATTGCGGTGGAATTGATGCTGAACGGGGCGAGCCTGAACTTCATGGCGTTCAATCGGTTTCTCGCTCCCGAGCCGGCTGTCGGACAGATCGTGACACTGTTCATCATGGGATTGGCGGCTGCGGAGGCGGCCATTGGGTTGAGTCTCATCCTTGCTCTGTTCCGCAAACTGCGTTCGATCAATGTGGAGCGTGCACAGCAACTGAAGGGATAAAAGTTTATGGATTGGCTTTTTAAAGATCCGGTTTTGTTGGCTGTTGCTTTGGGTACGGGCCTGCCTTTCCTGTCCATGGCGGTCATCTTGATCTTCACCCGGGGAAATCCGCGCGCCTCGTGCACCATCTCCATCAGCGCTGTCTGTACTTCTTTCGTGTGTGCGGTTTACCTGCTTGCCAAACTGTTTCACGCCAGCGCTCCCGTTCAGTATCAGACGGCCTGGCTGCTTGCCGATGACGTTCTGATACCCTTCGGCTATCTGCTGGATCCTTTGAGCCTCCTCATGCTGACCATCGTTGCCACCATCAGCATGCTGGTTCAGATCTACTCCCTGGGGTATATGGCGGGCGATCCTGGGTTCAGTCGGTACTACGCGTTCCACTCTCTCTTCGCATGGGCCATGATGAACATGGTCATCGCCCCCAGCATGTTTCAGCTCTTCATCTTCTGGGAGCTCGTGGGGCTCGCATCCTACCTGCTCATCGGCTTCTACTACGAGAAATACAGTGCTTCTCAAGCGGGCAAAAAAGCGTTCGTGATGACACGGTTCGCTGATTTGGGGTTCCTCATGGGACTACTCATCCTGGTGGTTGGATACGGGAACCTGAATATCCTCGACCTCTGCGAAGCCGGGAAGACCCATGCCCTGCCCAACATGCTCGTGACCGTTTCCGCCATGCTCATCTTCTGCGGTGTCATCGGAAAGAGCGCCCAGTTTCCGCTCCTCACATGGTTGCCGGACGCCATGGAAGGCCCCACCCCTGTCAGCGCGCTGCTCCATTCCGCCACCATGGTGGCCGCCGGTGTCTACATGTTCAGCAGGATTTTCCCCTTCTTTGCCTCGTCGCCGGATGCCATGACGATGGCTCTGACCATCGGGACCATCACGATGCTCCTGGCTTCCACCATGGCCATGGTGACCTACGATCTCAAGCAGGTGTGGGCCTATTCGACGGTGAGTCAGCTGGGGTTCATGGTCATGTCCCTGGCAGCGGGGGGGTACTTCGCCGGTGTGTTCCACCTGACCACCCATGCCGGCTTCAAAGCCCTGCTCTTCCTCTGTTCCGGTATCTTCATCCACGAATTTCACTCCAACGACATGCGGGTCATCGGGAAGCATGGAGGGCGAAACCTCCGCATCCCGCTCGTTTGCATGACGGTGGGTGCTCTGGCCCTTTCCGGTGTCTTCCCCTTTTCCGGGTTTTTCAGCAAGGAAGCGATCCTTGGGGTACTGGCCAATTCTCCCAACAAGATCTGGTTGTACGCCGGGCTTCTCGGGGCCCTGATGACGGCCTATTACAGCTTCCGCCTGATCTTCTTCGTGGTGTTTCCCAAGGGTGGTGTTGAAGAGCATCACGGACATCATGGTGAGGATGACCATGGGCATGAAGAGCATGGTGGAGAGCATCACGGCTATATTTTCTGGTGCATGGCCGTTCCCGTAATGGCTCTCGCCACGGTCACACTGCTGCTCGGTTTCTTCCAGTCGGCCCTGGAGGGATTCCTCATGGGGCCCAGCAGCGCCGTTCAGGCTGTTGCGGCGCATGGTGCACATGCCGGAGGAGAAGCTCAGGCGGCGGGTCACGGTGCCGGGCACTACGTACTCCTCTTTACCGCTGTAAGTCTTGGTCTGGGTGGAATTTTCTGGGCCTACATGGAATTTGGCAGGAGAGGGGCTGCACAGGAAGGATTCCTCTCCAAACTTCCTCAAATCCAGGAGTTGTTCGCCAGACGCTGGTATATGGACGATTTCCTCAGAAAGTCCCTGGATAATTTCATATATGCCGGTCTTACCAGTGCGTTTACGAAGAATGACAGGCGCATCATCGATGGAGGCATCGACGGCATCTGCTTCTTCACCGTGGCTGGTGGGCGTGTCTTCAGCTTTCTGCAGTCGGGCATGCTCCAGCACAATCTGCTGGTGATGGTGGCTGCCGTTGGCTTGGTGGTTCTCTATTTCCTCTTCTAGAAGCAACTGCACCATTGACGTGAAAGGGCAATTAAGAATTAACCCACTTTCTGAGTAGCGGACGGACTGCTTATGATTTCGATGGAGATGGCTCATTTTCCAATCCTGACAGCAATCTTGATGTCAACTATTGTCGGCTTGCTGGTCATCTTGTGTATTCCCGATGACCGACCCAAACTGGTCAAGCAGGTCAGCTTCATTTTTGCCGCCATAGGACTGGTGCTTGCGCTTTGGCTTTATCAAGCCTATGACGTACAAAAGGGGGGGCTTCAATTCGCCGAGCGGTATCTTTGGGTCAAGAGCCTCGGCATCTACTGGTTCAATGGCGTGGACGGAATCAATCTTCCCATGATCCTGCTGACGGCGGTGGTGCTCTTTACCGGTGTCTGGACCATGTGGGACCTGGAGGTGCGGGTGAAGGAGTTTTTTGCCCTGATTTACCTGCTGGTGGCCGGAGTATACGGCGTCTTCATGTCCATGGACCTCTTCTGGATTTTCGTGTGGTACGACGTCTCGCTCTTTCCCATGTACCCTCTGATCGCCATCTGGGGTGGAACACGCAAGGAATACGGGGCCATGAAGCTCACCCTTTACCTCCTTGCCGGAAGTGCCTTCATCCTGCCGGGCATCCTTTATCTGTGGGCATCGGCCGGTGGAGTGACCTTCGACCTGTTTGAGCTGCAGCGTATCGGCTTCAGCCCCTTCGTCCAGAAGGTCGCTTTTGTCATGCTCTACATCGGATTCGGCATTCTCGCAGCGGTCTGGCCGTTCCACACATGGTCTCCTGTCGGCCACGTGGCGGCACCGACTGCCGTGAGCATGATTCACGCCGGTGTTCTTATGAAGCTCGGTGCGTATGGAATCCTGAGGCTCGGGATGACCCTCTGCCCCGAGGGGCTCGTCTACTGGGCGGATCTGATGGCACTCCTTGCCACCATCGCCATCGTGTATGGGGCGCTTGTGGGCCTGGCACAAACCGATCTGAAATACGTCATCGGTTATTCCAGTGTGTCTCACATGGGGATGGTAGGCCTCGGACTCTCCACCATGACCGTCAACGGGATCAACGGAGCAGTCTTCCAGATGTTCGCTCACGGGGTCATGACAGCCCTTTTCTTCTCCTCGGTGGGTTACATTTATGACCGAACCCATACCAAGATGATTCCCGACCTCGGTGGCCTTTCCAGGACGATGCCCGTTGCGTCGAGCTTTTTCATCATCGCCGCATTCGCGGGGATAGGGGTCCCGTGCATGGCCAGCTTCTGGGCAGAACTGATGGTATTCGTTGCCGCCGTCAAAACATATCCGGTACGGGGAATCCTGGCAGTAACAGGCCTGGTGGTCAGCGCACTGTTCATGTTGCGGGTTGTGCAGAAGACCTTTTATGGCGAGAGAAACGAACGATGGGCTCATATTCCTGACGTGCCACTGTTCCTGGCGGCTCCCCGCATCATTCTGGTGGGGATCATACTCTTTTTCGGTATGTTCCCGAAACTGATGCTGGATGTCATCCAAAGTGCGGTGGTTCCATTTGTGGGGAACTTATAGGCCTAAGTGAGGGGAAGACGTGGCGATGATGAAATGGGTCCTTTTTATTCCTGAATTGTATTATGTTCTGTTCGGCCTGGTGTTTTTCATTTTGTCGCTCAGCAAAAACGCCTCATCGAAACGGCTTCATGGCATTGCCATGACCCTTGCCGGGGTTGGTGTTCTGGTGACGGTGTTCTGCGCGCGGCAGACTGGAATGGTGTTTTTCGACGCCTACCGGGTCGACCTCTTCAGTCAAACCTTTAAATTGCTCCTATCGCTCGGAACCTTCTGGGTGATCTCTTCATGCAACGAGCTCAAGGGCATCGACGAAAGACAGCACCCCGAGTTCTATTTCCTCATTTCCATCTGCACCCTGGGCATGATGATGCTGGTCAGTGCGGTGGAGCTCCTCACCATCTACGTTGCCATCGAGCTTTCCTCCTACACGCTCTTTTTGCTGGTCCCCATGCGACGGAATGCGGATGTGTACGCAGAAACGGGGATCAAATATTTCATGGTGGGGGTCACGGCCTCGGCATTCATGATCTTTGGGATCAGCCTCATTTTTGGGATGGCGCATACGACCTACGTGACGGACATCTTGAGGGTCCTGCCGGGCGTCATTCATGAGCCCGCGGCAATCGCAGGTCTGGTGCTGGCCCTGTGTGGATTCTTCTTCAAGCAGGCGCTGTTCCCCTTTCACAGCTGGGCCCCCGATGTCTACCAGGGCGCTGCCAACCAGGTGACCACCTTCATTGCGACGGCTTCCAAGATGGCCGCTGCAGCCATGGTCATCCGGTTCGTCGGTTTCTCGGGCGGGGAGAGCGAGGTGCTCGTCAATGTGTTGATGACCCTCTCCATTCTTTCCATGACCTTCGGCAACCTGGTGGCCATCATCCAGAAGGACATCAAACGCCTTCTGGCCTACTCCAGCATCGCCCATGCCGGGTATATGCTCGTGGGCATTCTCAGCATGAGCGAGCGTGGATTTGCCAGCGCCATTTATTATGCCCTGGCCTACCTGGTGATGAACTATGCTGTCTTCATGGTCATCATGAAAATTGCCGACGATGGGCATAACCTTCAGATCAAGGAGCTCGCAGGGCTGCACAAACGGTCGCCTTTGTTGGCCATGACGTTGATGATGGGGCTTTTCGGCCTGGCGGGGATCCCGCCCACGGTGGGCTTTACGGGAAAATTCCTCGTATTTGCAGCTGCCCTGGAAAAAGGGTACCTTGCTCTGGTTGTCATCGGTATGGTGAACGCCACAATATCGCTCTACTACTATCTCATTGTCATCAAGGCAGCCTATCTCCTGGAGCCTGTTCGGCCCTATCCTGCGATTCGCATCGACGCATGGACACGCTCCATGAGTCTTGCACTGGTTGGATTGAGCGTATACCTTGGGATTTTTCCAGACAAATTTGTGGCGCTGACTGAAGCGGCCGCTCGCAGTCTTCCTTACTAGGGGAGACTCCCAGCCTGAGGCGGGGATCGATATGGATGGATGCCCGGCACTGTAGTGGAAAAGGTGGCCGCAGAGTTTGTTATGCTGGATGATAAGGAAGAGAGCCGTTATGGGTATATTTAAAGAACTTACTCAAGCACTGAAGAATGATCCATGGATTCCCTTCTCCAAGAAAGGCTCGAAGCCTTCAGCGAAGGCAGCAGCGCCTCCCAGGCCTGAATCGAAGGGCAAGGGCTTTTGCGGTCCGGGCTCGGCTCAGCCGTGCATTACCGTGTGTGTTCCTCGGGCGGGCTGCACGTGTGAGTGTGAAGCCATTCGGGAGGGCTTGCTTGCCGAGATCCAGCAGCAGGGTCTTCAGGTGGTTGTGGGTAAGGCCAAGATGGGTTGCTCGGGGACCTGTGCCAACGGACCTTTCATCGGTTTCCCTCAGAGAGGTTTCTTTTACTTGAGGGTTCAGACCCAGGATATTCCTGATATCGTCCATGAAACCCTGGAGAAAAGGAACATCCTTTTCCCTCTCCTGTCCACCAATCCGGACCACTCCTACCGCAGTGATGTCTATTTCGAGAGAGATACCGGTTTTCTTGGGGTGATGGACGAGAAGACCTCCATGGTGCAGGTCGCCAAATACTTTCTGGACTTCGAGGAGGGACTGTCCTGCGGAAAGTGTACCCCCTGCCGCGTGGGCATCAAGCGATTGAACGAAAGCATGGAGCGTATCGTTTCCGGACAGGGAACCACCGAAGATCTTCGCACGGTCAAGATGCTTTGCGAGACCTTGAGGGATGCCCCGCATTGTGACTTTGCAGCCGCCAGCAGCAAGCCCGTGCTCAGTGCGGTGACATTCTTCGAAAACGAGTTTCTGGCGATCGTGAAAGAAGTGCCTCCTGCGCCTGAGCCCGTCAAAGAGAGTGCCGGCGAAAAAAAAAATCGTAAGCTAGACGAGGAACAGGCCAAAACTGCTGAGCGTGCCAAGCGGGTCGGTCAAGAAAAGATCGAAATACTCCAGGTGGAAGAAGCTGTTCTGCCAGAGGCCGTACCCGAGGCTCCAGCCGAGGCAGTCGTGGCTGCTGCGGTTGTCACTGAACCTGCTGCCGAGGCTCCCCTTCCGGAGCCTGCTCCCGAGGCCGCCGCGGATTTAGTGGAGGAAGCGGTTGCAGCGCCGCAACCGGTGGAAGCAGTTGAGGCTGTTGAGGTACCTGAGCCTGTAGAAGCGGAGCCCGAGGCGAAAGCTGAGGAGCCCATTGCCGCTGCAGTGCCTGCAGCCGAAGAGGGAATGCCTTCAGAAGAAGCTGCAGCCGAGCCTGTTCAGGAAATGACGGCGTTGGTCGAGGAGGCAGTGGGCGAACCGGAAGGCCCCCTCCAGCAGGAGGAAGCTCCACAAGAGCAGCCTGCTCCTGAGGAGATGCAGGCTGAGCCAGTGGTGGACATCGAAGCTCCTTCCGTGGTTGAAGAGATCTCTGCCGAGGTCCAGGAAGCGACGGAGGAGCCTGCAGCGGGGGCGATCGTTGGGGATGCGCCGCCGGTTTCTCCTGCAGAGCTTATTGAGACTGCAGGAACTGAAGAGACCGGGCCAGTGGAAGCAGAAGCTGCCGTGGAGAGTGAGCCTGCCGCCGAAGTGGTGGAAGAGCCCCCTCCTGCACTGGAGGTCGCTGCCGTGGAGGCGGAGGAGAAGATCGAGGCTATCGCTGCTGTTGTGGAAGTGGCGGAGGTAGAAGAGGAGAAGCAAGCAGAAGCTGCAGCCACTGAGACTGTCGCTGAGCCCGGTGAAGGCGTGGAGTCAGAAGGCCTTGGTCGGGATGCCGGTCTGGAGGTGGAGATTGCCCCATCTTTTGCTCCCCCACAGGAGACAGTGCCGGAAATGGTTGTGGAGACAGGTGAGGCAGCTCCAGCGGAAGAGGGCGAAGCGCAGGTCGAAAAGCAGGAAGGCAAGACTAAAAAGACCGGCGGCTCGAAGGCCAAAGGCGCTAAAGCCAAGAGCGACAAGGAAAAGACTTCCGGAAAGAAGAAAAAGAAGGGTTCGTCAGGCGGCAAGAAGTAGGGAATTTGAGAGTGCGGCAGGGAATGAGCGAAGGGTTCCCTGCGGCAGCGCCGCATTGAGGTATTTATGGCCGGGATTCCCCTTGGCGGGAAATTCCGGCCATTTTGTTGAAGGCGAAAAACGTGGAAGGAGCGTCCCGCTCGGGCGATTCCGTCAACGCCTGGAAGATAAATTCTCGGGGGCGTCCCGGGTCATGCGGATTACCTGCAAAGGGAATGTGCTGAAAGGCACCTGGAAAAAAATCCGTGTATTGGGCTGTGCGACCTGAAGCAGATTCCCAAAAGAGTCGTAAAACGCTGTCAAAACATGCTTCTCCGTTCTGCCGTCGGGGCAGAGAAACTCGAGGGTCATGCCTGGAAAAAGGCGGTTTCTCACTTCAACTGCGACGGTATACTCGGACAATCCTGGGTGGCAATTACCGAGCAAGTCCTGCGAGTCATGTTCCCGGACGATACCTGCGAGTGTGTGAGATTGATCGTAGGGCTTTGAGGTATCGGTTTCCTGGTGTAAAGCGTGATCTTCGGGATAAAGTAGACCTTTGCTGTAAGGCCGATGACTGACATGCTCCAGATCCTCAATGCACCGTGAGGGCAGCTGGAAGCCCTGTGGATCTTCCCAATATGCGTCAATTACCTGACGATAAGCTCGGGTGACCCCGGCCAGGTAAAGGAGTCCCTTCATCCGTCCTTCGATCTTCAGGGATTCAATGCCGAGATCCATGAGAAGAGGAATTTCCTTGAGGAGGCAAAGATCCTTGGAATTGAAAATGTAGGAACCGTGCTCGTCTTCGAAGATGGGGAAGTATTGACCCGGACGCTTCTGCTCCACCAGCCGATAGGACCAGCGGCAGGGTTGGGTGCAGAGCCCGCGGTTGGCGCTTCTGTCGTTCAGGAATGCGCTGAGCAGGCACCTTCCGGAATAAGAAACGCACATGGCGCCGTGGATGAATATTTCCAGCTCAACGTCTGTCTCACGCCGGATCTGGGAAATTTCTTCCAGCGAGAGCTCGCGGGCAAGATTGACCCGGCGGATGCCGTGCTGCTTCCAGAGCTCTATGCTGAGGGCATTGGTGGTATTGGCCTGGGTGCTGAGATGGACAGGGGTGTTCGGTGCCGAGGCCCTACAGAGGAGGAGGATGCCCGGATCGCTCACGATGATGGCATCCACCGCGATTTCCTCCAGATATCGAAGGTACTTGGGTAGAGGCCCCAAGTCGGATTGTCGTGCGAAGGAATTGACGGTCACATAGAGTTTTTTTCCCAGTTTACGAGCGAGGCGGGAAGCCTCGGCCAGCTCTTCAAGGCTGAGGTTGCCGGCGAAGGCGCGGAGACTGTATTCTTTTCCTCCGGCATAGACGGCATCGGCACCATAAAGAAACGCCACCCGGCACTTCTCCAGGCTGCCGGCCGGTGCGAGGAGCTCGGGTTTTCTGCTTCGAGATTGAGGGGTTTTTGACGGCACGTTTTCATTCCCTTCAGGAGTGCTGGGATGAGGACAGCACCTGACAGCCATTTGCCCATTGGAACAAATGTTGTAATGTCAAAAAAGAGATCCTGGATTTGACAAATCTACAAGGCATCTGTACTTATCATTCCGGTGATTCGCCTGGCAAGAGTGATGGGGGGTCCCTCACATCGTGGAGTGGCAGTCACGGGGAGTTGTTTGAGACGAGAGCATGCACAATAACGACCATCCACCAGCACCGAAAGCCGATCGACTCGCCTGGCTCAGTCTCAAATTGATTGCGGATTTGGGCAACCGGTCGCTGCTGCGTCTCGTGCGGCATTTCGGCTCTCCACAGGCTGTTCTCAATGCCGGCTGTGATGAGGTTGCGGCAGTTCCGGGGCTTCGTGAGCACGCCAGGGCGGCTCTCCAAAAGAGGGCTCTGCTGCGTCCCCCTTCCGAAGAATGGGAGGCTCTCCAAAGAGAGGGAATTCGACTCCTGTGCCTGGGAGACCCGGATTACCCGGTAAACCTTGCGCACATTCCAGACCCCCCGGTCGTACTCTTTGTGCGCGGAAGCCTCGAGCCGCGTGACTTTGTATCCATCGCGGTCGTCGGGTCGCGCGCGGCTTCGCCCCTCGGGATGGCCTTTACGGAAAAATTGAGCATGGAATTGGCGGAGTTTGGGGTTACCATTGTCAGCGGACTCGCTGTTGGGATAGACAGTGCCGCCCATCGGGGGGCGATCAAGGGCAATGGACGCACTCTGGCCGTGTTGGGCTGCGGACTGGATGTGGATTATCCGGTGGCCAACTCTAAGCTGCGGACCGAAATTGTTTCACGCGGCGCCCTGCTCAGCGAATTTCCCCGCATGACTCCACCGGCTCCCGGACACTTCCCTCAGAGGAACCGCATCATCAGTGGATTGACCCTGGGCGTCGTGGTGGTGGAGGCGGCCCACCGGAGTGGATCGCTCATCACGGCACGGCTCGCTTTGGAACAGGGGCGGGAGGTTTTTGCCGTTCCGGGTGTGGCGCGGCATTATCGCAGTGAGGGGCCGCATCGCCTGTTGAAACAGGGTGCCAAGCTCGTGGAGAGCGCGGAGGATGTGCTGGAAGAAATTCGGCCATTGATCCGCCCGAGCGGGAAAGAGAAACCCCGTGAGGAAAATGTTCGCCCCGAGGTGATGCAGCTTTCTGCGGATGAGAGCCTGCTTCTGGGTGTGCTGGATGAGAATCCCCGTCATGTTGATGACATCTGCCGATCCGTGATGAAGCCTGTCGCTCAGGTGACAGCGGGTTTGTTGTCCCTGGAGCTCAAGGGGATGGTCAAACAATTACCGGGTATGTATTTTGTGTATTTTCGTAACAGCTTGCTTTGAAATAGGAAATGAGGTTTTCCCTGTATGTCGAAATCATTGTTGATCGTGGAATCTCCCACAAAGGCAAAAACGCTTGGCCGCTATCTGGGTAAGGATTTCATCGTCAAGGCTTCGGTCGGACACGTCAAGGATCTTCCCAAGAACAAGCTGGGCATCAATTTAGAGCAGGGTTTTGAACCTGAATATCAGATCATCAGGGGCAAAAAGAAGGTCCTCACAGAACTGCATTCGGCCGCTGTAGCTGCGGATGCCGTTTACCTGGGACCAGACCCCGACCGGGAGGGAGAAGCGATCGCCTGGCACATTGCCGAGGAAATCCGTGCCAAAAACAAGCCGATTTATCGAGTCCTTTTCTACGAATTGACGCAGAAAGCCATTCAGGAAGCCCTTTCGCATCCGCAGCAGCTCAACAAGTCTCTCTATGAAGCGCAGCAGGCCAGGCGCATCCTGGATCGCCTGGTGGGATATCTCATTTCACCCATTCTTTGGGAAAAGGTGAAGCGGGGGCTCAGTGCCGGGCGCGTACAGTCTGTGGCGTTGAGGCTCATCTGCAATCGTGAAAGAGAAATTCAAAAGTTCGACGCTGAAGAATATTGGACCATTGAAGCGCAGTTGATCGGCGCGCCGGGGGAAGCTGACAAAGCTCCTCCGAGAAGTTTTATTTCTCATCTGATGCAGTGCCACAAGAAGAAGTGCAAAATCTCGACAGGCCGGGAAGCTGAGCATTTGCTCGAGGTGTTGCGGCCCCTTTCTTTCGTCGTGGAGAGTGTAGAACGGAAGAACAGGAAGAAAAATCCGGCGCCGCCTTTTATCACGAGCACCCTGCAGCAGGACGCCGCCCGAAAATTACGGTTTTCCGCCAAGCAAACCATGAGCGTTGCCCAAAAACTTTACGAAGGCCTTGAATTGGGGGAAGAAGGGGCTGTCGGTCTCATCACCTATATGCGAACAGATTCCACGCGGCTTTCGCAGGAGGCTGTTCAGGCAGCAAGGGTTTACATCGAGGAAACCTGGGGGAAAAATTACCTGCCCGGCAAGCCCGCCATTTTCAAGAGCAAATCCAGTGCTCAGGATGCACACGAAGCCATCCGCCCCACGGATGTCCGACGTACTCCCCAGTCTATCTCTTCCTTTTTGACTCGCGAACAGTTGAACCTCTACACCCTCATCTGGAAGCGCTTTGTCGCCTGCCAGATGGCCCCGGCCATCATTGCCCAGACCACCATCGACATCGCAGCCGGAGATTTCATCTTTCGCTCCACGGGCTCCGTGGTGGAATTTCCAGGCTTCATGACGCTCTACGTGGAGGGGCAGGACAATGGGGACGCCGCCGCGGGTGACGGAGAAGGGTATTTGCCGGAGCTTGCCAAAGGGCAATCCCTCAGCCTCCTGGATCTCATTTCCAAGCAGCACTTTACGCAACCCCCGCCGCGTTTTTCCGAAGCAAGCCTCATCAAGGAGCTCGAGGAGCTGGGAATCGGGCGTCCCAGCACCTACGCCACGATTTTGTCGACCATTATGGACCGCGAATATGTGCGCCTGGAAAAACAGCGGCTGTATCCCAGCGAGCTGGGGTGGCTCATTGACGGGCTGCTGGTGGAGAATTTCCCCAACATCGTCGATGTGGATTTCACGGCAAAACTGGAAAAGAACCTCGATGAGATCGAGCACGAGGGGCATTCATCCTCAAAGCTTCTTACGGAGTTTTATGATCAGTTTTCCAAGGATCTGGATGCCGCACAGACCAACATGCTCAATCTCAAAGGGATGGGCTGGCCGACAGACCTGAAGTGTCCCCAATGTGAAAGGCCCCTCCATATTCGATGGAGCCGCAACGGGCCCTTCATCACCTGCAGTGGATATCCCGAATGCAGCTTTTCTTCGGATTATGTCCGCGATGAGAAAGGCAATGTGAAGCTGGTGGAGGCGCAGCCCACGGGGGAAACCTGCGAAAAATGCGGCCGCCCCATGATCCTGAAGCGTGGACGTTATGGCACCTTTCTTGCTTGTAGTGGTTATCCTGAATGCAAGAGTACGCGTTCGCCCAGCAGCGGGATCCCCTGCCCGCGCGAAGGTTGCGCCGGTGAGCTTGTGGAGCGGGTGGGAAAGGGGGGGCGACGCTTTTATGGCTGCAACAAATACCCCGAGTGCAAAACGGTTTTCTGGGGAAAACCCGTTCAGAAGAAATGCCCACTGTGCGATTCACCTGTCCTGGTGGAAAAGGTCACGAAACGGAGTGGCGTAAAACTGGTCTGTCCCAATGCCTCCTGCAAGTACGAGGAGAAAGAGCGCTCCGGACCGGAAGAGGCCGATTGATCGAGCGAAAGTAGAGTCTTGATGGCGTTTCTCATTCCCTACAGTGTGCAGTTGACGGTCGTTTTTGTATTCGGATGTGTTTTGGGGAGTTTCTACAATGTTGTCATCAGCCGGCTGCCCGCCAGGGAGTCCATTGTCTGGCCGGGGTCTCGATGTCCCGGGTGCAGGCATCCCATAGCGTTTTTCGACAACATACCTCTTCTGAGCTACCTGCTGCTGAGGGGCAGGTGCAGGCACTGCCAAGCCGTGATTTCCGCCCGCTATCCCCTCGTGGAATTTCTGGCGGGGCTTCTGGCTGCTCTGCTCTTCCACATGCATGGGATGAGCCTTCAATTTCTGATGGATTTTTTTTTCACGTCCCTCTTGCTCATCATCGCGTTTATCGACCTCGATACCTTTTTGATTCCCGATATTTTGTCTCTGCCCGGCATCGTGCTGGGCTTCGGTTTTTCCTTATTCAGCATCCGCATTGCATGGTCTGACTCCCTCCTGGGTATTTTCCTGGGGGGCGGGCTGTTCTGTCTCATTGCCGTGGGATACCGGTACTTGAGGCATCAGGAGGGGCTGGGAGTCGGGGACATCAAGCTCCTGGGGATGATCGGGGCCTTTCTGGGATGGCCGGGAGTGGTTTTTACAATTTTCGTCTCCTCCCTCACGGGATCTCTTGTGGGATTCATTGCCATGTGGCGGTCGGGAAAGGGGATGAGCACCATGGTCCCCTTTGGCCCGTTTCTGTCCCTCGGTGCCGTCTGCTATTTATTTTTTGGTGAAGGCTTCTTCCGATGGTATTGGGGGTATTTTTCATAACCGGGTAATCAAGCTATCTATCGAAAAGTATAACGGCATATTGAGGGTGAGGTTTTCCGAAGGATGCCCCGCAAATGTTTTTTTGGAAAAGATGGCCTGGCTGAAAATGAGCTCATCGCGCTGCCTCGTGAAGCGGCCCGTCATCTCGATAGTGTTCTCAGGTCCAAGCCCGGAGACTCCATTGAAATCCGTGACGGTGAGGGACACGGCTGGAAGGGGGTCATCGAGAGCATGAAGGACGGGGCCATCCAGGTCAGACTTCTGGAACGGCAGGTCTTGACCAATGAATCCTCCCTGTCCATCACCCTCGCGCTGGCCTTTTCCCGTTCAGAGAAAATGGAGGAGGTCATCCGCCATGCTACAGAGCTGGGCGTGCAGCGCATTGCCTTTTTTAGAGCGCGCCGAAGCCAGTACGGTCTGAAGGGTGACAAAATCGATAGGAAGCGTGAACGCTGGGAAAAGATCGCACGGGAGGCTCTCTGCCAATGCGGGCGTGCGCGGCTGCCCGAAATTGTCGTGTTTCAGGAAACCGAAGATTTTCTCAGGGAGGTTTCAGAACGGGAAACGCTCGGTCCTTGTGGATTGAAGCTGGTGGCCCTGGAAACGGCCGCTGAGGAGAGCCTCGTCTCTCTCAAGCATGCGGTTCCTTCCTGTGAGCAGGTGCTGGTGGTCGTGGGACCCGAAGGCGGGTGGACCGTCGAGGAGGTCAATTTATTCAAGCACTATGCTCTTCGCAGCGTGCATCTTGGCCCCAGGATTTTGCGTCTGGAAACGGCCGCTCTGGCCATTGTCTCCTGTGTGCAGCTCTTGTGGGGGGATTTCGGTCAAGGATTGGGGGGAAGGACAGATTCATGAAATGCAATAAGTGTGGTTTCATCAGTTTCGATTACTTGGCGGAGTGCAGGAAATGCGGGAGCGACCTGACGGTGGTACGTGACAGTCTGGGACTCTGCCCGGTCCGCCCCAATGTTCCCTTTCTCCTGGGACCCCTCCTCAAAGGATACGACCCCACTCAGGGCGAGCACGAGGAGCCCCTCGGAAACGACCTCTTGGGCGGGTCTGCAGATTCCGGCGCGACGGAGATCGAGCTCGGGGATGAGCTGAGCTTTTCCGAGGCTTCCGAGGTCAGAGGAGCGGAAGAGGCCTCGCGGGCACCTGAAGATCTCCTCGGAGCGTCATCTTCCGTTTCCCCATCTCCTTCGGATCCCGTTGAAGCGGAGGTTTCCGAGATCACGCTGGATGAAGAGCCGGAATCGGAGGTGTCCATCAGTCTGGCGAATGAAGCTTCGGAGCCGGTTTTGAGCGAAGTCAACCTGGAAGATCCCCCGGAAATGAATCTGGACATGGATCTCAAGCTCGAACTGGAAGATGCGGCTGAAGAAAGTGAAAAGGCATTGAGCTTTGAAAAAGCACTGGATCCTGGAGACTTGAGGGAAATCAGCCTGGAAAGACCGGCTGTACAAAAGAAAAGCATGGAGATCGGTGACGAAGACCTGTTGGAATTGATCCTCGAAGACGATGATCTGGTTTTCACCCTGGAGACCGAAGAGCAGGCCGATGGTGCTCCACGAGGGGAATCTGCCGGTGGACAGGACAACAGGACTGCGAAGGATAACATTCCCAGTATCGAAGACATCAATGATTTCGTCCTGGGCCTGATGAGCGAAAGCACCAAGAAGAAATGATTTAAGTGATTCCTGATTCGGTGTAAGCATTTGAAAAGCTTATCGTTGAGAGACTGAAATTTCCCCTGGGCCGCCTGCGGGTGCGTTCTCCAAGGTGTTTGTGGATAGCAACAAAAAAAAGCATTGACACGGAACCATTATTTCGGTAGAAAGCACTCATCTTTTGGCGAGGTAGCTCAGTCGGTAGAGCAGTGGACTGAAAATCCTCGTGTCCTCAGTTCGATTCTGAGCCTCGCCACCAGAAAACTCAAGGGGTTAGCCGATATGGTCTAACCCCTTTTTCTAATGACGCCTTTGGTTTTTTGCGGATTTTTATCTTGGTGTTGCTTTGCCCTTCATGATAGCTGCCCCCAGGCGCGCTTATTCTCAAGTTCCCTTACATAGTCTGCTGCCCACGAAAAAGGCCGGCTGAGCCGGGTGGGCAGTTTTGTCTCGATGCACGTCGCCTCTCGGACCCTTCATTCGAAAGCAGAGTGCCAGGTCGCCATGAATCCGACGGCGAATGTCCTTCGCCTGAGCAAAGCATGAAATGTCTTTTTGGTTTGGAGAGTTGTGAAAACAATCACCAGTAAAGAGAGAGGAATTGAGAGATGACAGAGGCTATCCCGGTAGAGGAAGTAAGACATCCCATGCTGGACCCCATGACGGCCATGAAGATGAAAAAGGGAAAGATTGTCACCGCTGAAGAGGCCATTGAACTGATCCGCGATAACGATACCATCGTGACGGCTGGTTTTGTGGGGGTGGGGTTTGCGGAGGAGCTCGCCATCGCCCTTAAAGAGCGATTCTTGAAGACCGGAAAACCTAGAAATCTGACATTTACCTATCCTGCAGGTCAGGGGGATGGGAAAAGCAAGGGACTGAACCACATTGCCATTGAAGGCCTCGTGGGAAAAATCATTGCGGGACACACTGGACTGACTCCAGGGTTTGGAAAATTGATCAACGACAACAAGATCTTTGCTTACAACATCCCCATGGGGCCTTTGACTCAACTTTTCAGAGACATCGCCGCCCACAAACCGGGGAACTTGACCCATGTGGGCCTCGGTACGTTCATCGATCCCCGGGAGGAAGGCGGCAAGCTCAATGACCTCACCAAAGCCAGGGGATCAGACATCGTCACCGTGATGACAGTCGAAGGAAAGGAATATCTCTTCTACAAGGCGTTTCCCATCCATGTGGCCTTTCTCCGGGGAACGACAGCGGACCCGGATGGAAACATCACCATGGAAAAGGAATGCGCTGTCCTTGATGCTCTAGCCATGGCGCAGGCTACTCGAAACTCCGGCGGAATTGTCATCGTGCAGGTGGAAAGGTTGGCCCGCGCCGGAACGCTCAAGGCGCGAGAGGTCATTATCCCCGGAATCCTGGTCGACTGTGTGGTCGTGGCCAAGCCCGAGAGCCATTGGCAAACCTTCGGTGAGCAATACAGTCCTGCATTCAGTTGTGAGCTGAAAGTGCCCATGCAGGCGATTCCGCCCCTGGAAATGAGCTGTCGCAAAATCGTTGTCAGGCGTGCTGCGTTCGAGCTAAAGCCGAACAGTGTCGTGAATCTGGGCATTGGCATGCCCGAAGGGGTCTCACGCGTGGCCAATGAGGAAAGAATCCTGGAATACGCCACCCTCACGACGGAAGCAGGACTCATTGGAGGGCTTCCCATGGGCGGACTGGACTTCGGGGCCGGCATCAATGTCGATGCACTCATCACTGAGAACGGTCAGTTTGACTTCTACGACGGTGGCGGACTGGACATCGCGTTTCTGGGGATGGCGGAGACGGATGCGGAAGGGAATGTCAATGTGAGTAAATTCGGCCCGCGCTTCACAGGCCCGGGCGGATTCATCGACATCACTCAGAACGCCAAAAAGGTTTGCTTCCTTGGAACATTCACCGCAGGCGGGCTCGATCTGACGGTGCGGGACGGCAATCTCCTCATCAGGCATGAGGGCAGGCAAAAAAAGTTCGTTCTGAAAGTCGAGCAAAAAACCTTCAGCGGTAAGTATGCGACCATGATCAAGCAGCCGGTGCTGTACATCACCGAGCGCTGTGTCTTTCGCTTGTGCGAGGAAGGTCTGGAGCTCATTGAAATCGCTCCGGGAATAGACTTGGAAACCCAGGTCCTGGCACTCATGGATTTCAAGCCCATCATCCGCAAGCCGCCGAAGCTTATGGATCCCAGAATATTCCTGCTCCCCCCCATGGGCATCAAGGACGACCTCCTGAACATTCCCATGGAGGATCGCTTCGTTTATCGACCCGAAGACAACATTTTCTTCATCAATCTCGAAAATTATTACATGAAAACCAGTGAAGAAGTTCAACAGATGAAGAAATTGGTGGGCTCGATCCTCGAGCCTATCGGCAAGAAAGTGCACACCATTGCCAACTACGACAACTTCAACGTCTCGCCCCACCTGGTGGACGAGTACGTGGAAATGGTGAAGTATGCGGCCTCCTTCTATGAGAGCGTCACCCGCTATACGACCAGTACCTTCCTCAAGATGAAGCTCGGTGACGAGCTCCAGAAGCGGGGCGTCGCTCCGCATATTTATGAAAGCAAGGATGAAGCTCACAAGGCGTTGACAGCTGCCGGCACGGTATGATGCAGCTGCGGAGTTGGATGGGCCTTTACTTCACCTCGTAACATGCTAAAAGGAAAGTAAGCCCAAACATTTCCGGGGGTGGGGATGACAAGCTTTTGGAGCCTCCGCCATCCCCATCTCCACGGCTCAAGACGCGGTGCGTTGCAGGGGTCCCGCCCATCTTTCCCCGGGAGGGTGGCTCCTGGATTTGTCCTGAACTTCTTGTTCAACTGGCCGAAAAGGAGGACCAACATTGAAAAGCGATACCCAGTTGCCGAAGCACTATGTTGCCGTAATGTCGAAACATCCCAAGGTGAGCGAGGCGTTTCAGAATTTGAGGGAAGTGCTGCAGGAGGAGGGTCCCCTGGATGAAAAAACGGCTCAGTTGATCCAGTTGGCCGCTGCAGCCGGCATTCGGTCCGAAGGGTCTGTGCACAGCCATGCCAAAAGAGCGATCGCCGCGGGGGCAACCCCTGATGAAATCCGCCACGTCCTGTTTCTTCTCATGACGACCCTCGGTTTTCCGACGGCCATGGCAGCGATGTCGTGGGTTGCCGATGTGTTCGAATCATAGCCGCAGGTGAGTACCGGCTTGCTTTTGAGGGCCGGATCTTTCCATTGATTGGCCTGGGAGCTGTGTCCATCCGGGAAGTGAGAAAGCCCTGTGGAGGCATCAGGAGCCACAGGGCATTATGCCTGGATGGCCAGCACCAGGTAAATGCGGATTCCAGCAGGCGTCTGGACGGTCACCTCGTCTCCCTCGATGCACCCCATGAGGCATTTCCCCACAGGGGATTCGATGGAAAGCCTGCCCGCGCGGATGTCGGATTCATAGGGCCCCACCAGTTGATACTGGTCCGTGTGCCCCGTGTCCATATTCCGTATGACCGCAACGGTTCCAAAAGCCACCTGCCGCTTGTGGAACTTCCGTCCCACAAAAATTTCACACGACTCGACTTTCTTTTCCAATTCCTCGATTTTTCTTAAAAGAACGACATGGCGTTCCCTTGCGAGCTGGTATTGCTGGTTGTCGGTTTTCACTCCAAAAGCCCTGGCCTCCTGCAGTTCTTCCAACACTGCGGGACGTTCCACCCTTCGAAGGCGCACCAGCTCATCGAGGAGGCGTCGATAACCATTTCGAGTAATTGGAACTTTCATGACGCACGGAACCGCTAGGCGAAGAAGTCCGCCGGGATCTCACCGTGGGCCTGCCTTGCACGGAAGAGTGAAACCCCGATGACGGTCTTCCCGTCACTGATGACCCCTGTCCGAATGAGATCCTGAAGCTGAGCGAGAGGGACGATCTCCAGCCTGGATATTTCATCCACATCCTGTGTTTCGGAAACGCGTGTCAACCCTGCGGCGGCATAGATTTGGATCACCTCGTTGGAGTATCCGATGGCGGGATGGTAGCTGAATATGGGAATGATGTGCCGGGCATGATAGCCCGTTTCCTCCAGCAATTCGCGCCTGGCGCAAGTCAGCAGGTCTTCTCCGGGGTCTGCCTTTCCCGCCGGGATTTCAAGGGTTTCTCTGGCGATAGCGTAGCGCCATTGGCGCACCATGAGGATGTTCTCCGTATCGAGAAAAGGGAGAACGGCTGCAGCTTCAGGATGATCGATTTTGAGACGCTCCGTGATTTTCCCCGTGCGCAGGCGCACCGTATCCAGTTGAGCCGTGAAATGATTGGCGAACAGCTTGCTGAGGGTCCTGACTTTTTCTTCCATGCGAAATATCCGTGCCTCGAGGATGATGTTGAATGGTCCTGCCCGGTTGTGGATGGCAGCCGCAGGAGGGCGGTTCCATGCCTGTACTGGGCAGAATAAAACATTTTTCCACTTGTGGATCAAGCGGGTTTGTGTGGTAATCTCAGGAGGGCGATGGTCCCAACTTGAGTGGATGGGATGGAGCTCCGGCATTACCCGCAGGGAAATGAACCTTGCCAAGGGCAGATGCACACCATTGCATCATCGAGGTGCGGGAACGGATGATTGAAGGAGGGTGCGTGCAATGAAACAAAGAATAGGCTTCATGGGTTTGGGGATCATGGGCGTGGCCATGGCTGCCAACATTGCCAGGGCCGGTTTTCCGCTCACCGTATATAACCGGACCCCTGGGAGAGACTTGGAATTGAAGAAATTTGGAGTGACCAGTGCGGCATCCCCCCGGGCTCTTGGGGAAGCTTCCGACGTGATCATCGCCATGGTCACGGGGCCGGAAGCGCTCGAGCATTTATTGTGGGGACCGGATGGCGCGGCCGAGAGCCTGAAGGCCGGCAAAACCTTCATCAACATGAGCTCCGTTTCGCCCATGTTCACGCGAGAGTTGGGGGAGAGGCTCGCAGCCTCGGGCGTCGTTTTCATTGACGCTCCGGTTTCCGGATCCAAAAAACCGGCCGAGGACGGGACCCTTTTGATCCTTGCCGGCGGTCCGGAGGCGGAAATTGCCGCCCTGTCCCCTCTGTTCGAAGCCATGGGGAAGAGCGTGATCTACTGCGGCGAAGCAGGGCAGGGATCCATGATGAAGATGATGAACAATCTTTTGCTGGGGGCCATGTTGGAAGGCCTGGCAGAAGCCCTCAATTTTGGAAAGCATGGGGGCCTTTCCATGGATGCCATGCTGGAGGTGGTGCTCAACGGTCCTCTAAGCTGCCCCATTTTCAAGATGAAGGCGGACATGCTGAAAACCAACGAGTTCCCGGCAAACTTTCCTCTGAAGCACATGACGAAGGATATCAAGTTTGTTGTGGACACGGCCTATGCGAATGGGGCGCCTGTGCCTGCAGCCCTTGCTCTGCTGCAGGTTTTTCGCCTGGGGGTAGGACAACAATGGGGCGATCTCGATGTGGCCGCTGTCTCCAGGGTCCTGCAATTCCTGAGCGACGCGGAGTGATGCCTGAACGCTGAACGCGGAGGCATGAACTGCTGTCGGGTCATCCTCCACCCACGGGGGGAAAGAAGGCGACGCGCTCATCTCCTTTCAGAGCTGTATCCCATGAAGATCCAATACCGTCCACCATGATGATCCTGACCTCATCCAGGGGGATTTCCAACCGCTCGGCAACCATCCGGACGGTGGTTCCGGGCGGAACCTCCAGGGAATGTCCTGTCCCGCTGTCGTAGCTGGGGATGTACTTTCTGAGGGTTGCCGCAAGCAGGACTTTCAGTGCCATCCTTATTATCTCGCTTTTACCTCGGTAGAGGGATCTCAGGCAAATTCACCCCTGCGCGGTACACGCGCTTGATGATGACATTGGAAACAAGGGCCGTGTACTCCTTGCCCTGCTCCAGGTCCACGCGGATCGTCTGGTCATCGATTTCCATATACCTGGAGAGCACTGCCAGGATATCGTTTTTCAGGGACTCCATGACGTCAGGGGTGAGATCGAGCCGATCGTGCATCAACACGACCTGCATGCGTTTTCTGGCCACCTGCCCGCTGGCTTTTTCACCAAAAAATCGGCGTATTGCCTTCAGCATGGGATATACCTCCTCTTCAGCTGTTCCAAATCAACCGTTTCATGCGGCCCAGGAAGCTGCCGTTGTTGCCCATATCCACGGGGATGTTCTCTCCCTGCAAACGAGCCGCGATCAACTGGAAGGCCTGGCCGGCCTTGCTGCCGCGCTCATGGACCAGGGGAACCCCACGATTGGTGGAGATGACGACTTCTTCGCTCTCGGGAACCACACCCAGGAGGGGGACCGCGAGGAGGGAGACGATATCTTCCGTGGACATCATGTCTCCCTTTTTCACCATCCGCTGATTCAAACGGTTGACAATGAGGTGGATCTCTTTCAGGAGGCTAGCCTCCAGAAGGCCGATGACCCGATCCGCATCTCGAATGGCGGAGACTTCGGGTGTGGTTACGACTACAGCTGCCGCGGCGCCGGCAATGGCGTTCCGAAATCCCTGCTCGATGCCCGCAGGGCAATCGATGAGGACAAAGTCAAACTCCTTCGCCAGTTCCTCGCAAAGCTGCTTCATCTGTTCGGGCTGGACCGAATCCTTGTCGCGGGTTTGTGCTGAAGGGATGATAAAGAGGTTGTTGAGCTTGCGGTCACGGATCATGGCCTGTTCTTTACGGCATTTTCCCTCGATGATGTCGACCAGGTTATAGACGATGCGGTTTTCCACCCCCATGACCACATCCAGGTTGCGCAGCCCTATATCTCCATCCACCAGAACAACATTGTACTTTTTCTTGGCGAGCGTCGTCCCAATGTTGGCTACGGTGGTCGTTTTGCCAACGCCGCCCTTGCCAGAGGTTACTACGATGACTTTACCGGCCATGTTGGTTCCGTCCCTGTTTGAGTTTAGAGTTTTTCATGTGCATCACACCGTAATGACTTCAATGGAGTCCCCTTGAATTTCAGCAATCTCATATCGTTTGGGAATGGGTTGATTGCCCTGGGGGGGGACAGCCACCAGGTCCGCGATGCGTATTTGGTGTGGAGCAATGCTGATGGCCCAGATGCGGGCAGAGCGATTGCCGGTCGCGCCGGCGTGGGCCAGCCCTCTCAGGCTGCCAAAAACGACAATGTCTCCCACGGCGATGATCTCCGCACCCGGATTGACATCTCCCAGCACCACGCAGTCCGACGGTGAAACGACACGAGCCCCCGAGCGGCATGTGGTCCGGATGACCAGGGGAGACGGCTCTTTGTTTCCCGGAGCATCCTGCCGCACGGTGGGGGCGGGCCGTGGCTGCGGGCGATCCAAGAGGAAGTCCAGCGAGTCTGCCAGTTTCACCTGGGAGAGCTTTACCTGGGATTTTTCTTCCAGCAGGTGATTGAGCGCCAGGATCTCATCCGTGCGCAGGGGCTTTTCCCTCAAATCGAGAACCATCTCAGCGTTGTGGAAGAAATCATGCGATTCCTCCAGTCGCTGCTGCATGTAGGTCATGATGGAATCAAAAGAAGCTTTCGCCTCGGGCACCAGGATGAAGCCGTCGCGATTCGCTTTTATCTGTATGGGAATTGATTCGTTTGAATGCATAATCACTTCTGTGGAATTGGGAACAGGGCAGAAGGATCCGGACTGTCCAACGCGTTTATAATGTTGATTACTTTATCGTAATGCAGCACTCGAAGGCAAGACCCATTCCGAGAGCTGCGACCAGCTTTGCACCCGTGGGAATTCCTCTGCCAGGGTTTTTCGATTCCAGGGTTGATCGAAGAGGAGTGGCTGAATGTCCTCGCGTGCCAGCTGTCTGCAGGTTTCCAGGCGGTCTTCCACAAAAAACCTGATATTCATCTCTTTCAAAATCTGCAGCTTCTTTCCCGGATCGCCTGTGGCAATGACCTGGATCTGCTCTTTGGGGACATCCTCAAGGGTCAGGTGGAGCCATTGCGTGATGGATTCCGGCCAAATGCGCGCCGTTACAAACCGCAGCGGACCGTGCTGAGCCAACCGGCTCAGGACCTGCGGGGCACCGGGTACGGGAGGCGTCCGCAGTGTGTGCTCATCGTCCAGAGTCATGCAAATGAGCTCGTTCAGGACTTCCGAATCCAGGTTCACGCACTGATGCAGGTCGTAGCAATCAATATGGTCTTTGGTGAAGTCTTCAAGACCATAGCGCTTCCGGGCGAGATCCACAAACATGACCATGGTGTCGGCCACGACGCCGTCGATATCGAAGGCGAGCTCGGCAGGAGGTATCTTTCGTTTTGAATATACGGTCATGGATAATCCATCATTCAGACGTCGGCAGGTTCATCGAAGTGGAATTCTATTTCATAAATGCCTTCTTCCAAACTGGTGTGAATGACATAACCCACTTTGTTGAAGACGGCGAGCATCTTTCGGTTGGCAGCCAGCACATAGGCCGTCAGTCCGCTGATCCCCTTGCTCTTGGCCACTTCGCATAAAGAACGCAGCAAAAACGAGCCGATGCCTTTTCTCTGATATGCGGCGCGTACGGCGAAATCCACTTCGGCCATGTTGGTCTTTTGATCCAGGATGTACCGGCCCAGGGCGATGATCGTCTCGTTGCCGATCTCTCCCGTGACCCCCACAATGGCCATTTCGTGCTCGTAGTCGATATTCACCATGCTCTGCGTGTTGCGGTGAGGGAAAACCTTCATGGCCGACAGGAAGCGGTAGTAAATATCCAGGTCCGGCAGGGAATAAAAGAACTCCTGCAGCGGGCGCTCGTCGGTGGGCTTGATGGGGCGGAAAAAGACGGGAACCCCCCCGGCAAATACCTGGTGTGTTTCCCACTGACCCGGATACAGGGGCTCGTAAATGGGAGGAAGGATCTGATCCTGGTAGACGTAGCGCAGGTTCTTGGATTCAGTCAGCAGGCGTTCCCTGAACTTGGGATGGGCGACATTGATGAGGGCCAGTGCGCGTTCTCTGATGGTCTTTCCGTGCAGATAGGCAATCCCGAATTCCGTGACAACGTAGCTCACCGTGCTGCGCGAACTGACGACTCCCGCTCCATCGGTCAGATGGCTGACGATACGGCTCCTGCGTCCGTCGGAGCTTGTGGAGGGCAGCACAATGATGGACTTTCCCTTCCGTGAACGGGAGGCTCCGTGCATGAAATCCACGTGCCCGCCAATGCCACTGTACACCCTGTGGCCGATGGAATCGGCGCAAACCTGACCCGTGAGATCGATCTCCAGGGCGGAATTGATGGACACCATCTGGTCGTTTTGGCTGATGAGCCGCCGGTCATTGACATAATCGATGGGGTAAAGCTCCACCTCCGGGTTGTTGTGGACGAAATCGAACAGCTCCTTGCTTCCCACACAGCAGCTGGCAATGATCTTTCCCTGGTGCACGTTCTTTTTGCGCCCGGTGACGGCCCCTTTGCGCACGAGGTAGAGATGGGCATCCGTGAGGGCTTCCGTATGAATTCCCAGATCTTGTTTGTGATCGAGATATCTCAGGACCGACCCGGCGATCCGCCCAAAGCCTATCTGAAGCGTCGAACCATCCTCCACCAGGCTGGAGACGTATTTGGCGATCCGCTCGGCCACAGCGCTCCGTTCCCGTGTTGTGAACTCGATCAGCGGCTCCTCGTGCTCGACAAAATGGTGCAGCTGACTGACGTGGACAAAAGTGTCCCCGAAAGCGCGCGGCATGAGGGGATTCACCTGGGCCACCAGAGTCTTTCCCATTTCGATGGCCGCTTTGCCGAAATCCACGCCGATACCCAGAGAACAAAACCCGTGCTTGTCGGGCGGTGAAACCTGCAGCAGGCAGACGTCCAATCCCCAGGAGCCTTCCTCCCGAAAGAGACCCGGAATGGATGAAAAATACATGGGGATGTAATCGGAAAAGCCGAGATTCACGGCCGTGCGGACCTGCGGACCCACGAAAAAGGTTCTGAGGCGGCCATGCTTGTGGAGCTCGCTCCAGTCTTCAGGGAGGCGTCCCATGGAGAGATTCTGAACAATCTCCAGGTCCTGGTATTGGGGAAGGATCGAAATGAAAGTGCGCACCAAGTGCTGGGGCTCTGCGCATCCAGTTCCTATGAATATTCGGTTTCCATCCTGGAGGACGGATCGAAGCACCTCCTCCGCTCCACCGAGCCGCTCTTGATAATAGGATTTCCATCGCTCGTCAAATATCATCTGCGTCCGCTGTCCTTGTGATTGTCTGGGCTTCAGTGCATTAACTGATTAAAATTACGATGAATGGCAGAGAGTTGCAATGGAAATAAAACGGAAACAAACAAGGAATTGAAAAGGGGTGGGAAAATCGAGGGCCTGTGGGCTCTGAGACCGGTCAGCCGCCGGACGCCATTTCCTTTGGAAAGGGCGTCCGGCGAGAGCATGGGGCCGGTAGAGCTATCCCAGTGGCTGTCAATGCTCGTAGGGATGCCGCAGGAGAATGGTTTCATCACGGCCCGGGCCGACTGACACGATGCTGAGAGGAACTCCGGCCATAGCCTCGACAGCCTGCAGGTAGCGCCGCGTGTTTTCCGGAAGGTCATCGAACCTGCGGATTCCCCTGAGGTCCTCCTCCCAGCCGGGGAATTCCTGGTAAATCGGTTCGCAGGCTTCCAGAGCCTTGAGCTCTGGAGGAACCGCCGTCATCTGGTCCTTTCCGCACTGGTACGCCACGGCGATTTTGAGGGTGGGGATTCCCGTCAGGACATCCAGTTTGGTGATGGCCAGGCCGGCTAGACCGTTCAGCCTGATGGAGGTGCGCAGGACGACCATGTCGAGCCATCCGCAGCGGCGGGGCCGACCCGTGGTAGCTCCAAATTCACCCCCCACCGTTTGAATACGCTCACCGGTTTCGTCCAGCAGCTCCGTGGGGAAGGGACCTCCCCCCACGCGTGTCGTGTAGGCTTTGACGATCCCCAGAACCTTGTCGATGCGAGACGGACCGATCCCGGCCCCGCAGCAGGCATTGCCCGCCACCGTGTTGGACGAGGTGACAAAGGGGTAGGTGCCGTGATCGATATCCAGGTGAGTTCCCTGGGCACCTTCGAAAAGAATGTTGTTTCCCTCTGCACCGACCTTTTCGATATACCTGGAAACATCGCCGGCAAAGGGGGCAAGCCTTTCGCCGTAGGCAAGGTATTCTTCCTTGATGGCCACAGGGTCGAGGGGCTTTTCGCCAAAAAAATTCTGGAGCATGAAATTCTTTTCTTCCAGACTCCGCTCGAGCTTTTCCGCGAGTGTCCGGGCATCGAAAAGGTCATGGATGCGGATGCCTGTCCGGCAAACTTTATCTTCATAGCAGGGGCCGATTCCCCGTCCCGTAGTGCCGATCTTGGTATTGCCCTTCCTGTTTTCCCGGGCCAGATCCAACGCACGGTGATAGGGCATGATCACATGAGTGTGGTGGCTGATCATGAGGTTCTTGGGCGTTACAGGGATTCCCATGCTGTTCAGGCGATCCATTTCCTGGAGGAGTACGTCGGGATCCAGCACGACTCCGTTGCCGATCATGCACATCTTACCGGAGTGTAAAATCCCCGAAGGAATCAGGTGGAAGATGAATTTTTTCCCTCCCACGACAAGAGTGTGCCCTGCATTGTTCCCACCTTGAAACCGCACGACGCAGGCAGCTCTTTCCGTCAGCAGATCCACGATCTTGCCTTTACCTTCGTCTCCCCACTGGGTCCCGATAACAACCACATTGGCCATGATATTTTCTTTCTCCCGCTTGGGAACAGGGTAGAACCTCGGCTTGCGGGCGTCCTCTACGCAGTTCCTGATGTAATTGTGAGTGTTGGGTGAACAGGTGGAATGAGTACCTGTTGTCTTGAGCATTTGAGTGCGGAACGATCCTCACCTCCCCGTCTCCTGCGTCCGCACGAAGCTTCGGCCGCGTCAGACGGGGGGATGCATGCATTCGTCGCACTGTGAAAATCCGCACATTCCTACGTGTAAATAAAAATAGCTCTTCTGTCAAAGACAAATTCATTTAAGTGGTCAGGGGTTAGCCGTTAGGGATCAGCATTGTCAAAATTGCTGGGATTTTCAACAAGGCGAGGCAGGTGTGAAACTGGAGAAAACCGGGGTTTGACATTGTTGAGGGGGGACGGAATTCATACCGCCCCCCTCAATGATGGGGTCATGCGTCTTGATGTCTCGGGTCGACTTCCAGTGTTCGAATAGGAGATGCCTGGGCGGACAAATACCAACCGGCCCTCATCTGGGGCCGAGAAGGCCTTGCCCATGCAATGGCAAAGGAACCGGGGAGCCCCGAGCATTCCTGTCAGGCTGCCCACATGGCGCGCAATCTTCGGATGCGCTCTTCGATGGGTGGGTGAGTGCTGAAAAGATTGGCCAGATTGTTGGCAGACAATGGGTTGACAATAAAAAGATGCGCCGTGGCCGGCCGGGCATCCTCCATGGGAAGTCGCTGGGATGCGATGGAAAGCTTCTCAAGAGCGTTTGCCAGGGATTGAGGACTGTGGCACAGGCGCGCGCCCGTTTCGTCTGCAAGATATTCACGGGAGCGCGAAATGGCCATCTGAATGAGCATGGCCGCAATGGGCGCCAGTACGGAGGTCAAAATAACACCCAATATTCCGCCGCCACCGCCTCCTTCGTCATCGCTGCTCCGGAAGCCTCCAAACAGCGCGCCCCATCGCGCCATGTTGGCCAGGAACATGACGACGCCCGCAAGGGTGGCCGCTATGGAGCTCACCAGGATGTCCCGGTTCTTCACATGGCCCATTTCATGAGCCAGCACCCCGCGTATCTCATCGAGGCTCAGGAGTCTCAAGAGCCCCTCCGTTACCGCCACCACGGCGTTTTCAGGGTTTCGACCCGTGGCGAAGGCATTGGGGGTGTCCTGGGGGATCACGAAAATTCGCGGCATGGGCAACTGGGCTTCCATGGCCAGGTCTCGAACGACACGATAAAGCTCGGGTGCTTGCCTCTCATCCAGGGGCTGCGCCCGATACATACTCAGCACAATTTTGTCCGAAAACCAGTAACTCCCGAGGTTCATGGCCGCCGCAAGAATAAAGGCCATCGTCATTCCCTGGGACCCACCGAACTGACCGCCCATCCAGACGATCAAAACGGTCAGTACGGCCAACAAAAAGGTCGTACGCACCCTGCTGTCCATTTGCTAAAGCCTCCTCATCGATGAATGTTCTATTCCGACCTGACCTCGATCCTGTGGGAGGATGTCCTGTCTTTATCTCTCCTGGGAATAGTCAGGGTCAACACGCCGCTCTTGAGTCCCGCCTGAATTCTTTCCGGGCTGGCGTCCGGCGGCAATTTGAAGCTTCTCGAAAAACGTCCGAATGGCCGCTCACTCTGGTCTGCCTCGATCACATCCTCTTGGAAAGGCACTCTGCGATGTCCTCGGACGCTCAGTTCCTCATCCTTCACTTCCACCTGCAGTTCAGCTTCCAGAACTCCCGGCAGGTCCAGTTCAACGATCCAGGCACTCTCGGTTTCCCATATGCCCGCCAGGGGCTCCCAGAGATCCGTTGCGGGTTCGGAGCCCTCATCCTCGTTTTCGCAGGGGGGACTTTGCCTTCCCATGCTCTGAGAATAGAGCCTGTCCATGCGATGCTTCATTTCCTGAAGCTCACTCAGTACCGAATCCACTTGAGTCATATGCACCTACCCACTCCACGCTTACCCGGGAATGACCATCCCCGGATCGCTGCCATCCACGCAGGAGCACCCTCTCATGCAGCCTGGCACAAGGATTTTGCTCCCTCTAACTCTCTCCAATCAAACGACAAGAATTTAAGAGGCAAAAGAGTTGCTGTCAAGGCAACTTAAGGGAATGAGAGCGGATCCGGCCGAGGCCGGGAGCACACTGGAGGGGGGCTTCCAAGGCTTCGAAGCAGGCGGGCGTTTCCCTCAAATCCCCCTCAAGAGAGGGAGATAATGGTTGTGAAGCCAAAAGCATGCATGATAGGATTCCTACCTCTTGACAGGGACCCGGGATTCCTGGAGGCAGGTTGAAAGATGGGCGTTTCACGGGCTGGATGGAGGCCTTTTACGAGGCGCCCGGGTCGGTTTGTAGACTTATGGCTTGATGGATTTACGGAGGCGAAGCAGCATGCGGTATTCACAATGTTTCATCCATACCCTGTTTGATGTCCCTAAAGAAGCGGAAACACCGTCGCACATTTTTCTGCTTCGTGCGTCCTATATTCATCCCGTCGCTGCAGGCCTTTATTCACTCCTGCCTCTCGGCCACCGCGTCGCGGAAAAGATCAAAAATATCCTCCGTGAAGAGCTGGATGCCATTGGCGGGCTGGAGCTCACCATGCCCGTACTGAACCCGGCAGAGCTTTGGAAGACGACGAAGCGTTATTACGATATCGGCGGTGAGCTCTTCCGCCTGAAGGACAGGAAGGACAGGGACTTTGTCCTGGCCATGACCCACGAGGAGGTCGTGACGGACATTGCCAAACACTTCATCAAATCTTACCGGGATTTGCCCATCATGCTGTACCAGATCCAGACCAAGATCCGGGATGAGGCGCGTCCCAGGGCCGGTCTGCTCCGGGTGCGCGAGTTTTTCATGAAGGACGGCTACAGCTTTCACCGGGATTTTGAAGACCTGGATGCCTACTATCCCAAAATTTTCAATGCCTACCTGCGCATCTTCGCGCGGTGCGGGCTCAGCTCGGTACCCATCGAAGCAGATTCGGGCATCATGGGAGGGACGGGGTCTCATGAATTCATGCTGGAATCACCCAACGGAGAGGACCGGTTCGTCTTGTGCACTCAATGCGGCTATCGGGCCAATACGGAAAAGGCAGCAGGGTTGAAGCCTTCCTCCCAGGGGATCGAGGGCTCGCCCCCTCCCATGACGAGCGTGTCCACTCCCCAGGTCAAGACCATCGCCGACCTCGTGAGCTTTTTCAACGTGGGGCAGGAGCGATTCCTCAAGACAGTCGCTTATGAAGCCGATGGTCAACTGGTCCTGGCCGTGATCCGTGGAGATTTTGAAATTTCCGAAACGAAGCTCACCAATCACCTCAAAGCGATCCACCTGGACTTGGCCTCCGAAGCGTTGCTGACGGCCAAAGGCCTTTACGGTGGGTTCCTCTCTCCCGTCGGAATCGAGGGGATAAGGGTTGTGTGCGATACCTCCGTGGAAGAACACAGCCTCTATGTCGCTGGAGGGAATCAGCCCGATGTGCACCTGGAGAACATCCTGTTGGGTAGAGATTTCAAAGTTCCCGAGCGTGTGGACATCGCCGAAGTGCGGCAGGGTGACCCTTGTGCCCAGTGCGGACAGGGGACTCTCAACATCAGCCGTGGCGTCGAGCTGGGGCACACCTTCAAACTGGGGACGAAATACACGGCCCAGGATTCCATGGATGTCACCTACCTGGATGATTCGGGAGTGCAGCAGCGGGTCGTCATGGGATGCTACGGGATCGGCGTAGAGCGCCTCATGGCTTCTGTCGTGGAAAGGTGGCACGATGAGGGCGGAATCATTTTCCCCATCACCATCGCTCCCTTTCAGATTGAGCTGTGCTCCCTGGGCAAAAAGCCGGAAATCCTGGAGACGGGCGACGCGCTCTATGCTCAACTGAAGGAAAAATACGAGGTCCTCTACGACGACCGCGATGACTCGCCGGGTGTGAAGCTCAAGGATGCCGATCTCCTGGGGATCCCTGTCCGGGTCGTTGTCAGCCAGAAGCTGATGAAAAAGGAGGAGGTCGAAGTGAAAGTGCGCCGCACGGGAGAAGTGATCTTCTGCCCCCGCCAAGAGCTGGAATCCGTCCTGGAAAGGATCGTTCGGGAGCTTCAGCCCTCCCTGGAAGGACTGCCCTATCTGACTGAATAATATTGGAAAATGCGGAGCTCGGCCGAGAGGGTGGAACTGAAAAAAAATAGCACCGGGGGTGATTTTTCAGGTTGACTTCGTGCAGGCAGCGGATATGATTGTGAACGTATTGCAATGTTATACGCAAGACTCCCGGAGAGGCGGCCTCATGAGAAGGAGGCGCCATGAAAAAGAAATTTTCGGTTTCCTTACTACTCCTGGTTGTGGCTGCAGTGATATGTGGAACGTTTCCGGTTGTCTCGAGTGCGAGCTCCATGGAGGGGGGAACCAAGGCGGCGCAGCAAGAGCCGGCCACTGCCGGCCCGGCAGTGGACAAGGCAGTTCAGGGCTTGACAAACATCAACACGGCGAGCGCCGGGGAGCTGGAGAAGCTTTCCGGAATCGGCCCTAAAATCGCCGAGGAAATCGTCAAGTATCGGGACGCTAACGGCCCGTTCAAAACGGTTGAAGACCTCAAGAGTGTGAAAGGGATCGGAGTCAAAAAGTTTGAATCCATTCAAGCCAAAGTAACCGTTGACTGATTTTCAGACAATCCTTTGGCCGCCTTTCCGGGAGCATCCTTTTCACTCTTCAGCGGAAGCGCTGATTTTCAAGTGTTGCGTGACGACCAGGACCCTTTGAGTACTATCCTGCACTCTTACACGCTCGTCGAGACGCAGCCCCACGATCCAGCAGATTTTTTCAGCGTCACAGAGCAGAGGGATCTGCTTTCTTCTCTCCCTTGGAATCTTGCAGTCTACAAAAAAATCCTGCAATTTCTTGCTCCCTTTCATGCCCGAAGGGCGGAAGCGGTCGCCCGGACTCCAGTTGCGCAGCGTCAAAGGCCAGCGTACCCGGTCGGCGTCCAGCCGGACGCTTGTTACATCCTCGTGAGTTTTGGGCAGCATTGGCTGGGACTCCCGATCCTCTGAAGCAATTTCCAGGCGAAATGACCGCAATTCATAAATCCCCGGCCCGGGGATGAGAGTTTCCTCGAAGGGAGACTCACATTCGGGAGCCCCTGGAGGCCCCTGCGTAAATAGAAGCCTGTCTCCCTCCCGGCTCACGCGGACCCTTTCGGGCAGATCCATGAATTGTCCGGAGAAACTGTTGGGCAGCCATTGAACGATGGATTCCAGGTGGACGGCATAGATGTGCTGCAGATTCCCACGGATTTTGGAGAGGGCGCAGCGAAGCAGACGTTTTTGCTCCGCCCGATGCAGTGATGCGAGGCTGGGAAAGCTCAGTGCTACCCGTGACGAGGATTCTTCCCGGCAAAGGATGGGCCAAAGGCCTCTTTGGTGCTCCCGCCAGTAATCCTCTTCGTCTCGTGCCAGTCGGGCGTGGCGCGACAGGGTAGCGACGATCCCCCTGTGAAAAGCGGATTCGAGGCCGGGAAAAACCTCCAGCCGCAGCAGGTTTCTCTGGCAGAAAGGCTCGAAGTTGGTTGCATCGTCGCGGTATGGGAGCCCGGAAGCCCCGAGGTATTCGAGAATCTCCTGCCGCGTTGCTCCCATCAGGGGACGGATAATGCCCTCAGGGGTGGAAGGGAGCATTCCCGCCATGCCCGACGGACCCGTTCCCCGCAGCAGCCTGAGAAGGATCTCCTCGGCTTGATCGTTGGCTGTGTGACCCACGGCAAGGCATTGCGCCTGGAGCTGTGCGAGGGCTTCCCTGAAGAAGCCGTGGCGGCAGTCCCGTGCGGCCATTTCCAGGGAGATGCGATGCTGCCGCTGATGCGCCTTCACATCTCCCTGGGAACAAAGCAGAGGGACGGTGAGACGACGGGTGAGACCTTCCACAAAACTCTGGTCGTCCTCGGAATCCCTGCCTCTCAGGCGGTGGTTGAAGTGAAGCGCCGTCAACCCGGCAATGCCGAGAGCTTCTTGCAAGGAATGCAGCGCACTGAGGAGGGCTACGGAATCCGGACCTCCCGAAACGGCCACGAGGACATGGTCGCCTCTGCGGATGAGGCTCTCACTCAGGATGTAGGCCTGGATCTTTTGAAGGAAATGGGAGGAGGGCGGTGGCGGCATGAAATATCTCGCCGGGGATCTTCAAAAAACTTCCCCCCGAAGCCGGCGACTCGGGGGGAAATGTGGGGGACACTGGATCAGGACGTTTTGAAATCCACCGCGGGAGCGAGGGCGACACTGGAAGCCTTGTCGGTGGGCGATTCCTGCGAAGTTTTGCCGGGAAGCAGAGGAACGTTCTCCTTCCACTTCTTGCCGCTCACAAGGAGCTTTCCCTCGCGGCTCAGCACGGTGTTGTCTTCCAGGATGATGAGCCCAAACCGCTCGGCGACTTCACTCTTGTACTGGTATTCCATGGATCGCTTCCGGAGCTGATAATTGAGCACAATGAGAATCAACGCGAAGATCGATCCCACTGCCAGAAGGACGATGGCCGAGATGAGGAAAACCTTGACGGACTTCTCCCCCACCTGCGCCATGAAAGTGAAGATCGCATCCAGCTTGTAGATGAAACCGGCGCCGATCACCAGGAGCAGGAGCAGGGCCAAAAAGGGGAGACGGCGCAAAAAATGGACCCACCGGTAGATTTTCTGCATGCGTCCGGAGGGATCTCCGGCGATTTCCATGCCGTCGATCTCGAAGGCGTGCTCTTTGTCGGCTTCAGCCTCCGCTTCGGTGAAGTACTTATTGAAGCCCACGACCACCAGACCGATGAGGAACGTGATGGCGATGGGGGACAGGAAGGCAACCATGAAGTAGGCTTTCCATGGAAAAGGGATATCCACGGGGCCGAAGCGGTCGTATCCTCCATCTCCCAGCTGATAGAGCCAGCAGACCGCCAGAATGAGCACTTCCACCCAACCCAGGAAGAAGAGGTACTTCTTGAACAATTCCTTCCGTTCAAAGTCATCGAAGAGCGCTGCAATCCCACGTAAGGAACTGTTCGATGGGTCTGTATTTTTTTTCATATTCTCATCCCCGTGTGGTACGTTTCCTTTGACATATCTCTAGAAATACTTGATATCCAGTCGAAAGCAGGATAACAAAAGGCGGCGCACGGGTCAACCTGGATTTGTACGGCCCCCGCGCGGTTATTGCCGAGCGGAAGGTGCCCCTTTTGGATCCGTTGCCCCGGTGTGCATTCCCGGGCTGCGTGTGGCGGGAATGCTCCCAGGCGAAACGCTCGGTTCTCATTTTAATTCGAATATATGGCGGGAGGACCCAATGGTTCAAGGACCTGTTTTTGAAACGCACTTTCCCCAGCTGAAGCTGGTTTCGCGGGGCAAGGTGAGAGACATTTACGATCTGGGAGACAGCCTACTCATTGTGGCGACGGATCGCATTTCGGCCTTCGATGTCGTCATGCTCACGCCCATACCCGATAAGGGAAGGATTCTCACCCAGCTTTCCAACTTCTGGCTCAATTTCTTCAGCGATACGGTGGAACAGCACCTCATCAGCACCAACGTCGCGGATTTTCCCGCCGTTTGCCGCCCGTACAGCGAGGAGCTTGCAGGGCGCACCATGTGGGTGAAGAAGGCGAAGGTGCTTCCCTTTGAATGCATCGTCCGGGGTTACCTCGTGGGTACCGGCTGGAAGGATTACCAAAAGACCGGAAATGTGTGCGGCATCTCTCTGCCCCCCGCCATGCAGGAGGCTCAGAAGATTCCCGAGCCGATTTTCACTCCATCTACCAAGGCTGAAAAAGGGGGACACGATGAAAATGTTTCCTTCGATCAAATGTCTCGTGCCCTGGGTGAGGCAATGGCCGGGCAGGTCAGGGACATGAGCCTGAAAATTTACGGGAGGGCGGCGGAGTATGCTCTCAGCCGTGGAATCATCCTGGCGGATACGAAATTCGAGTTCGGTCTCATCGAGGATCGCCTGACCCTCATCGATGAGGTCCTGACTCCCGACTCCAGCCGCTTCTGGCCGGCGGACCGTTACATGGTAGGATCCAGCCCCGAAAGCTTCGACAAGCAGTACCTCAGGGATTACCTGGTGCAGTCGGGCTGGAAGGTTACGGATCCTGCCCCCCAGCTCCCGCCGGATGTTGTGGCCAATACCCGTTCGCGGTATCTCGAAGCCCTCGAACGCTTGTCCGGACAGGGACTTGCCTCCTGAGATGGACGCCGCATACTCATCGATTCCCCTCCGGCATATCGACTGGGAAGATTCGACCTACGCCATCCGGAGCTTCCAGCCCTCCACCGAGCTGGAAGCCTCTCTGGAGCGGCTGGGTTTTCTCACCGCTCCCTGGCTTCTCTGCCAGGGCGGGGAGCGGTTTGTCGTGGTGGATGGCTTCAAGCGGCTCCAATGGGCCAGGCGGAGAGGCCTTCCGGACGTCCTTTGCCGTGTGTATCCCGAGGGAACGGACACGGGGGAGCTCCGGCTTCGTCGGCTGGAAGGGAAGCTGTTCGCACCTCCCCTGAATGTGGCTGAAAAGGCTCAAATCATTTCGGAGCTTCTGGACTTTTTGCCGGCGCAAATCGTCGTGCGTGAGTATTTTCCCCGCCTGGGTGTCGCCTCACGGGTCGAGTCCCTGGAACGGTGGCGGGGCTTGGCCGCCGCCGGGGATGAAATGCTTGAAGCGGTGGCTTCTCAGGAGATTTTTGACCGGACCGCCCTCGAATTGATGGGGTGGGAAGAGAGGGCGAGGCTCGAGATGCTGTCGCTTTTCAAGGAGCTGAAATGCAGCGCCAGCGTGCAATTGGAGATTCTCGAACGCCTGACGGAAATCGCTCTGGGCCGGGCTCGGAAAAGGGGAGATCTCCTGCACGATGCCGAGCTTCAGTCCATTGTCGTGGATTCTACCTTGAACCACCGCCGCAAGACGGGGCTTCTGCGGGAGCGGCTCACCCGGATGCGTTTCCCACGGCTTCGAGCCCGTGAAGAGCGCTTCAACGCGCAATGGGAAAGCCTGTCCCTCCCGGGTTCTATCCGGTTGACCCATCCTCCGGCATTCGAAGGCGAACGGTGGCAGCTGCAGATCACTTTCTCGCGTCCCCGGGAGCTGATGGATCTCCTGGACAGCGCCGGGAAGTTTGCCCGGTCGCCTGCATTGAAGTCCATCATGGCTCCGCCTGAAGATCCAGGGGTGACAGGCTCTTCTCAAAGAAGCGTGACGATAGAAGGTTTTTCCAAAGAATTATGATCGTACATCCCCCCAAAAAGGTACTGATTGAAGCTGAGGTAGCGAACAGCCCTCTCGTGAAAAACCTGCGGGAGCGCCTTCCCTCAGCGGGCTTTGAAATCGTGGAGCGTGTTTCCGATCGGCGGGAAGCCGATCCGGAGGTGCTGGAGATCGTCGCCTTCCGGGGGCGCTTCATCAAGACGTGCCCGGGGACCCGCCATTATTGCTGCTGCGGCTATCGCATTCTTCACTTCGGGACGCAGTGCTCCCTGGATTGTACCTATTGCATTCTGCAGGCTTATCTCAACCAGCCCAATCTGAGGCTCTTCGGCAATACTCCCGACATGTTTCGAGAACTGGAAGAGGAGCTGCAGTCTCACCCGCGCAGGCTTTACCGTATCGGTACGGGAGAATTTACGGATTCCCTTCTCCTGGACCCCTGGACGGGGTTTTCCCGAGACTTGATCCCTTTCTTTGCCCGCCAGCCCAACGCTGTCGTGGAGCTCAAAACGAAGACTTATTCCGTAGGCTGTCTCGATGATCTGGAGCATGGAGGGCATACTATCGTGGCGTGGTCTCTCAATGCCCCTGAAATCCGCCGAAGGGAGGAATCGAGAGCCGCGGGCATCCGCGATCGACTGTCGGCAGCCCGCTATTGTGCAGAGCGTGGTTACTGGCTGGCGTTTCATTTCGACCCCATGATCCATCATGAAAACTGGCGCCAGGGATACGGGGAAACGCTGGACCGCCTGTTCGATGCCGTCGACCCGGGGCGCGTGGTCTATCTGAGCCTGGGGGCATTTCGCTTCATGCCGGAGCTGAAGGCCGTCATTCAGGCGCGCCATCCCCAGAGTCGTATCCCTTACGGGGAATTCATCCGCGGGTTGGACGACAAGATGCGTTATTTTCGGGATATCCGCGTGGAGCTCTATTCTTTCATGGTGGAACGCCTGCGGAAGGTGGATCCTGATCTTTGCGTCTACCTGTGTATGGAAGGTGAGGATATCTGGCGGGAGTCTTTCGGGTTTTCTCCCGAAGAGAAGGGCGGTTTGCCAGCCATGCTGGATCGTGCCGTCAAGGAGCGCATGAAGGTCGGCTTGCACTGCGATGAATGGCCGCTCCCCTCTGTCTGGACCCCTGAGTCGCGGCAATGTTGATCCACGTCTTCCCGGAAGGACGTGGTTTTAGTTTCGGATTTCTTTACGAAATTTGCTATTAACAAAATCGTCTTCTTATGGAGCGGAGTTTTTGGGGGAATGGATGGGCTGTGCCGGCCGGGGGAGGGAATTTCATTCCGCCCGGCCGATAGCAGGGGATGAAGTGGCATACCACCAAAGGGAGGATTCGGATGGATTTTCGGCTGACAGATGAACAACGCATGATCAAAGAAACCGTGCACAAATGGGCTGTCCAGGAATTGGGGCCCCTCCAGGAAAAGATAGATGAGGAGGACTGGTTCCCGCCCGATTTTTTTAAAAAATGTGCTGAAATCGGCATCCTGGGGATCACCATGGACGAAAAATACGGCGGCCTGGGGGGCGACATCCTCATGCAGACCCTCGCCATCGAAGAGATGAGCCGCATCTGCCCCGGTCTGGCCATGTCCTATGGAGCCCATTCCAACCTCTGCGCCAACAATATCCACAAGAATGCCAACGAATTCCTGAAGGAAAAGTATCTCCCTCCCCTCATCGCCGGAGAAAAAGTCGGTGCCCTGGGCCTCACGGAGCCCAACGCGGGCTCCGATGCCCTGGGGTTGCGCACCCGGGCCGTGAAAAAGGGCGACAAGTACATCCTGAACGGGAGCAAAATCTTCATCACCAACGGGACCATCGCCGACACGCTCCTCGTTTACACCAAGACGGATCCGGACCGTGGAGCCAAAGGGATCAGCGCTTTCATCGTGGAGAAGACTTTTCCCGGCTTTTCCGTGTCCCGCAAGATTCGCAAGTGTGGAATGCGCGGATCACCGACGGCGGAGCTCGTTTTCGAAGATTGTGAAGTTCCCGCGGAAAATCTGGTGGGCCAGGAAAATATGGGCGTCAATGTGGTGACCAGCGGCCTCGATTACGAGCGCATCGTTCTTGCCGGCGGTTCCGTGGGGATGGCTGAGCAGGCTTTGGAGTATTCCATCCAATACGCCGTGGATCGCGAGCAGTTCGGGCAGCCCATTGCCAATTTCCAGATGGTCCAGCAGAAGCTGGCCGACATGTATACACGCACGGAAGCCGCCCGCCTTCTGGTCTACCGGGCCGCCGAACAATCACAAAATGCTCCCCGGGGAGGAAAAGGCACCGAATTGACCCGCCAAGCCGCCGCCGCTATCCTTTTTGCCGCTGAAACGGCGACGTGGGTGTGCGATCAGGCTGTCCAGATCCACGGAGGCTATGGCTACTGCCTGGAATTCCCCGTCCAGAAGCTTTGGCGTGACGCGAAACTGTACGAAATCGGCGCCGGAACCAGTGAAGTGCGCCGTATGATTATTGCCCGCGAATTGACCCGGGAGGCTTTCGCCAAAAAGGCCCAGCGGTAAGTGTGTTGCATCCGGTGAAACGGCAGGGGCGCAGCTTCTGAAGCTGTGCCCTTCTGCATCTTTCTTCTACTGGAAAGACCCCGTGTCAAGGGTTTCGACTTCACGTGAGATGGGGGCGTCATGATGACGGCGACGATGGTTGGGTTTTTTCCAAAAGGAGATTGACAATATTTTCCGAGTGTGTTCGAGAATAGCGTCTTATTGGGGCTGTTGAGGCGCGTATCCCTCAGGATACCTGCGTCATGGGCGTGAACCATTGGTCCCTTTTCTCCCTGCCGGGAGAAGGGGGGATAGAGGGGACGATCTTTCATCCATGGAATACGGACTGAGAAGGTATGAGGCTGTACAGAGGCTTCGCTGGTTTTTGTTTTTCCTCGTCTGTCTGGCATTGGCCTATTCCATGGCGGGAACTTACGATATCTCCCCTCCAGCCCGTTTCCTGGCAGCCTCCTCCCTGAAAGTCAACGATCTGAAATCCGTCGGTTTTTGGTCCCGGCTTTCCTGGATCAGCGTGGAGCCCTTCGGATGGTTCCTCCTCTATGTGACCTGGGTTGCCTGGCTCTTTGTCCTGGGACGATTCGCGTGGCTCCTGGTGCAGTATGGAGGGAAACTTTATGTGCAGGATTTGCTCTCCCGCTACATCAAGAAACCCAGTGGAAGTCACCCCTCGGGTGCGATGAGCTCCATGTCCAACCACGCCCTTCTGTTCCCGACGGAACTGCTTCTCCAAAGAATCCGGCCGATCCATTGCCAGCTCATTTTTCATCCCTTCCGCCGCGTCCACCTCATGCTGACGGATTCCCAGGGAAACTTCTCTTCTGAAGACCTTGTGGAAAAGGAAAGGCGCGTGGCCGAAGCAGATTGGCAGATCCTCTGGGGCTCTTGGTCTCCCTTTCAGTGGCTTTTATGGCTCCTGCCGACCCTGGCTTTGGCGCAGGCGGTATGGTTGGTTTACGCTCAAATGCAGCCGGCCCTGTCCGGTCAGAGGGAGGTTCAGGATCTTCTCAAACCTGCTTTTGCAAGTGTCCTTCCCCTGGTTCAGGCCATCGCGCTTTGCATCTTTTTCAACCTTGCGGCCAGCCTCCTGAAACGTTTTGAAAACCTGTATCTCTCCAACGTGGATGCGTTGATCTACGATCAGTTCCTCTCCCGCCTGCCTTTTCAGAGCAGCGATACACTCATCATCCTGGAAACGCTGCAGCGGCAGTTCAAGGAAATGCACTCCGCCCTGCGGCGCCTGGAACGCTCCGCCGGGGCCGACAAAGAGCCCCCAGGAAAGCCCACTTGAAGAAGCCGGACCAGGAATTCACCGTCGGGCCTCTCCTGCGGCAGGTGCTGCGGAAGCATCCGGCATTCTCGGCAAGCCCGCTGGGGGACTGGGCGGACCTTGTGGGAGAGCAGGGCGCGCGATATTCTCAGCCGCGATCTCTCAGGGACCGAGTCCTGACGGTGACTGTCTATGACTCCGTCTGGAAGCATCACCTGGAGCTCTTGAAGGACGCTCTTTTAGAAAAAATCAACGCCAAGCATCCTGAACCTCTTGTGGATAAAATTGTCCTGAAAGTGGGGGATGTCCCTGAAACGGCTCCCGTGCTGAACCCTCAGTGGAAGCAGCTGGAGAAGGTCGCCTCCAGGGGCAGGAAGGCACGGCCTTCCGGCAGGAAGAAACTGCCTTCACGCGCTCTGACGCCCGAAGAAAAAAAACTCCTTCATTCCCTGCCGGACCCCGAGCTGCAAGCCATCGGCCGCCGCCTCTTGAAAAAGCTTCCCCTCGATGCGGAGCCCCCTGCGGAAGCGACTGCCCCGCAGGAAGAGGAGCCTCTGAACGGTTCCCACTGAGGGCTTCCCTCACACCTCTTCAGGCTGTCCGGATGTTTTCAGCACCTCGTAAATTCCCGCCGCAAGATTTTTCGAAATGCCGGGTAGCCTCTGGAGGTCTTCCAAGCTCGCCTTCTGAAGATTTCCCATACTTCCGAATTCTTGAAGCAGCAGCTGCCTCCGCTTGCTCCCCACGCCGGGAATGGCGTCCAGAGCCGACGCCAGCAGGTCGTGCCGGTGGAGGTGCTGGTAGTTGGTGATGGCGAAACGGTGTGATTCGTCCCGTAGGCGCTGCAGCAGGTGGAGGAGCTCCGGAAAACTGGACAGGATACGCGGGTTCTTGCGGCCCGGCAGGTAGATCTTTTCGTAGAAGCCGCGCCCTTTGTCACCAAGGTCCGCCTCCCTTTCCTTGGCGATGGAAATGAGAGGGAGCTGTTCGAGCATCCCGCGCTCCTGCAGCAGTCGGTGGATGCGGTTCAGCTGTCCCTTGCCGCCGTCCAGCACGAGCAGGTCCAGGCTGGCTGTGAGCTCCGGCTCCCGGGTGAAGAGGCGCTCCAGGGTCTCGGCCATCATGGCGGGATCGTCGGGCTCACTCTTTCCCTCGATGGGATAGGCGCGGTAGGAGCTCTTGTCCGGTTGGCCGTGATCGAACACCACGATGGCTCCCACGGCATGCTGCCCCTGGATGTTGGAAATATCCACGCAGGCCATGCGAAGGGGAACGCGGGGCGTCTTGAGCACCCGCTGGAGGCTTTCCAAGAGGCCGAGGTTCTTCTGCTGCATCCTCCTGCGGCTGGCAAAGCGTTCGCGTGCGTTCTTTTCAGCCAGTTCTAAAAGCTGCCGGCGGTCTCCGCGCTTGACGGGCCAGATGCGGACGCGTTTCCCCTTCAGGTCGCTCAGCCACTCCGTCAGGACCTCTTCGGCCTCGATCTCGGAGGGAATGAGGATCTCGTCGGGGATGTACCGTCCCTCCACATAATATTGCTGGATGAAGGCGGTGAGGATCTCTTCCGGCTCTCCCTGGGACTCCTTCAGATCGAAGTCTTTCTGTCCCACGATGACCCCCTGGCGGATGAAAAGCACCGCCAGTTCCGTTCCTTCCGTCTCCTGGTAAATCCCGATGACATCCTGGTTCATGAAACGGTCGGAAACGATGTGCTGCTTTTCCAGCATGGACCCGATGAACTGGAGGCGGTCGCGGTAGAAGGCGGCCTGCTCGAAGTGGAGGGCCTCCGCCGCCTGCGCCATGCGGTGGCGGAGCTGCTGTTGGAGAGCGTCCGTCTTGCCCTGCAGGAAGAGCACGACCTCGTCCACAATTTTTCGGTAGTCTTCCCCGGAAATCTTCCCGGCACAGGCCCCCAGGCAGCGGCCCATGGAAAAATTGAGGCACGGGCGTTCTCGGGGGATCAGCTTTTTCCCCCTGCACTGGCGGAGGGGAAACATCTGGTTGAGCATTTTGAGGGTTTCCCGCACCGCATAGCCTGAAGGGTAAGGGCCGAAGTACAGGGCGCCGTCCTTTTGAAAACGCCGTACGACTTCAAGGCGAGGGAAGGGGTCGCGCAGGTCGATGCGCAGGGAGGGATAGCTCTTGTCGTCGCGCAGGATGACATTGTAGCGGGGGCGGTGCTTCTTGATGAGGCTGGATTCCAGGAGGAGCGCCTCTTTCTCCGTGGAAGTGACGACATATTCGAGGTCTGACGCCCGGGCGACCAGAACGCGGGTCTTGGCGCTCACCGTTTCGGTCGACCTGAAATAGCTGGCCACTCGTTTTCGAAGGTCACGGGCTTTGCCCACATAGAGAACGGTCCCGTCCCCGTCCTTGAACAGGTACACACCGGGCAGATGGGGAAAAACCTCCGTCCTGGACGCCAGGGAGCGAGGGGGTTCCGTCATGCCCTCGGGCATGCCTTCATGAATTGCCTCGGCCGGGTCCTGGGGCATTCCCTCGGGACCAGCCCCATGCACCTCGGCGGCGGGGGAAGATTCCTTCGAAACCATGTGCGATCCTTTCAAATGGCGGTTGCATTTGTTTGCGGACCCATTGTTTCTCATCCTCCCCCGTAAATCAATATTCCTTTGGAGCGGCCATGCCATGATGCCGTGCCGGCGACTCGCACCGGTTCGTGGCTCGGGTGCAATGACGCCGGACCGCCTTTTGAAATGTGTAGACAGGCAATCGAATTTTTGTTAAAAGGTTCGTCTATTCGGTCGGGACGTGGCTCAGCCTGGTAGAGCGCTGCGTTCGGGACGCAGAGGGCGCTGGTTCGAATCCAGTCGTCCCGACCAACTTTTTATTATGGTTTCGATAGATTACTAACTTTGTGTGCCGCTTTTGAGTGTACCTCCCGTGTCCTCTCATCACTCGGTGTACCACCCGCCATGGCAAAACCCCTCCTGAGCTCCTCCTCCTGAATCTGAATGTACCGCAACCCTGCCTTTGATGTCGTGTGGGCAGAAAGCCTCATCACATCTTCCGTGCTCATGTTCTGCCGGTAAAATTGCATGGTGCCGTGGCGTGTTCCACCTTGGATTTGGTCGAGTAAACCATCACGCACTTTTTTCGGTTCCTCGAATCGAATCGAAAATCTCTTTTGCGAGAAGAGGGAAGGCCGAGGATTGAAAATCCGTGTCTGACATATAGCGTGTTACGATTTCGTCATTTTCGGCCAACCGCTGAATCATGAAGTCCTCGATGAGCTTGCGAATACCGAGCTCAAACTTATCCAGGGGATTTGCCAGGGCCGTCTGGATGACCTGTTCGTCCTTGCAGGCCTTTTCCTTGATCTGTTGGAAAAATAAGCGGTCCTCTTCCGTGAACTGCGTACCGAATCGCTCGTTCAGAACGGTGATGATTTCCGACAGCGGTATTTTCTCGTCTTTGGCTTTGCCCGTGCCGACGTCGGTGGGACTCTTTATGGGCTGGGGCTCACCTTCCCGGATCTCGATGGCGCCCGAGTGGACACGCTCCAGCCGGTAATACTCCAGTGCCACTTCATCGCGCACTTTGAGGGTCGAGGTATCCCGGTCGATCGGCAAATGGGGGAGAAGAAACCGCCCATAACTGTAAAGCATTTCCAGTTCAGGATCGGCGTAGGGGATAATTTGGCTCAGGAACGCGTAGAGCTTCACATATCCGCTCAATCTGTCCCGGAAGGCCTTCCGGTCTTCTTCCTCCTCAACCCCTTTGAAGCGGTCCACGGCCGGCTGCAGGTGCCGCTGCATGTGGGCATGATCCGCGGAGGTCTGCCGTTCCCTCGGCTTGTAGAAGACCTTTGCGAATGCCCTCACTTCACTCCAGTGGTAGATTTGTGCCTGGTCAAGCTCATGCTTGAGCGTTTCGAGCTTCGACGGGTCGGATGCTTCCTGCAGACCCGTTGCGTCGTAATAAGGCTTGAAGGCCCGGTAGATGTCTTCAGCTTCGTTGACGAAGTCCAGCACAAAGGGAGACTCTTTACCGGGAATCATCCGATTGAGGCGCGAAAGAGTCTGCACGGCCTGGACACCGTCGAGTCGTTTGTCCACGTACATCGTTTGCAACAGGGGCTGGTCGAAACCGGTCTGATATTTGTTGGCCACCAGAAGGACTTGATAGTCGGATGAGCCGAAGCGTTCGGGGAGCTGGGCCTCACTGATGGGCTTTCCGGTGGCTGTGTCCACATTCATGCCCGGTTCGGTGTATTCGAGTCCCGTCTCGGGATCTCTCACCGTGCCGCTGAAGGCCACCAATGGACGCACATCGTCGTAGCCGTTTTCGGCGATGTAGCGTTGAAAAGCCTGCATATAACGAACAGCGTGAAGACGCGAAGAAGTGACCACCATGGCCTTGGCTCTGCCGTCCAGCCGATATCTCACGCTGCGCCGGAAGTGCTCCACCATGACTTCGGTCTTCTGTTCGATGTTGTGGGGATGGAGGCTCATGAACTTGGCCAGAGCCCTCGCCGCTTTTTTCCTGGGCAGCTCCGGATCGTCTTCGGCCGCCTTGAGCAGTCGATAATAGGTCGCATAGGTGGTGTAGTTCGCCAGCACATCGAGAATGAAACCCTCTTCGATGGCCTGGCGCATGCTGTAGATATGGAAGGCTTCGGGTAAGCCAGCCGGTCCCGGCCTTCCGAAGAGCTCCAGCGTCTTTCCCTTGGGTGTGGCGGTAAAGGCAAAAAAACTCAGGTTGGGCTGCCGGCCGCGGGACTGCATGATTTGGTTCAAACGGTCTTCCCAGTCCGCCTCGCCTTCGTCGGGCTCGTGCATGGCGGCGCCAAGAATTGCCTTGAGCTCCCGCGCCGTTTCTCCCGTCTGGCTGGAATGGGCCTCATCCACAATGATCGCATATTTCCTCGCCGCGATGGTCGCTTCCCATTCCTTCGCCTGCCGTTTCTCCTCCTCGGTGGCTTTCTCCTGGCTTTCCGCACCCGCCGCATGCAGCAATCCCCGCAGCACGAAGGGAAATTTCTGGAGGGTCGTGATCACGATCTTGGTGCCGTCAATGAGCGCCGCCGCCAACTGCCTGGAATCCTGATCGATGGCCTTCACCACGCCCTGGGCGTGCTCGATCTGGTAGACGGCGTCCTGGATCTGCTGGTCGAGGACCCGCCGGTCGGTGATGACGATCACGCAATCAAAAATTTTCCGGTCGTCCTTGTTGTGCAGGCTGGCCAGCCGGTGGGAGAGCCAGGAGATGCTGTTCGTCTTCCCGCTGCCGGCCGAATGCTGGATGAGGGTGTTATGGCCCGCTCCTTCGTCCCTGGCCGTGGTCACGATCTTACGTACCGCATCGAGCTGGTGGTACCTTGGGAAGATCAGTGCTTCCTTGACGAGTCTGCGTTTTCCACCCCGCCCGTCGTCGGCCTTTTCCTCCTTCCTTTCGATGAACATGAAGTGGCCGAGAATGTCGAGGAAGCTGTCACGCGCCAGCACCTCTTCCCAGAAGTACCCGGTTCGGTAGCCCGAAGGATGTTGCGGGTTCCCCGCTCCACATTGGACCTCTCCCGGGTGGCTGCCTCGATTGAAGGGCAGAAAGTGCGTCAACCCCTTCTGCAAACGCGTCGTCATGTGGATTTCGTCAGGGTCGGCGGCAAAATGCACCAACGCGCGCTTCTTGAAGCCAAAGAGCGGCGCGCGCGGGTCACGGTCCTGCTGATACTGGTTTACTGCGTGACGCCGGTTCTGGCCAGTACCCGGATTTTTCAATTCGCAGGTCGCCACGGGAAGTCCGTTCACAGCCAAGAGGAGGTCCACCGTCTCGTGCTTCCCGGGGTGACAAAGCACCTGGCGTGTCACAGTGAGCTGGTTCAGCTCGTAGAGCCTCAAAACCTCCTCGTTCAGACCGTGAGCGGGCTTGAAATAGGCCAGTCGAAAGGTCTTGCCGTAGAATTTGAAGCCGTGCCGCAGGACATGCAGCGTTCCCTTGAGGTCCAGTTCCCGCACCAAAGTGGTGAGGAGCAGGTTTTCCAGGCCGGTCCCGTGCAACGCCCTCATGTCCTGCCAGAGCTTGCTTTGAGTCTCCTCGATGAACGCTTGGACTCTGTCGATGAGGCGGTCGATCTTGGCGGTTTCGCGGTCCAGGTAGTCGGCGATGGCGCGTTGTTCCGGGAGAGGGGGAATGGGTATTTTGAGCGATGAGATCTGCTCGCAGGTGATCGCCCCTTTGGTACTGCCAGTACCATCGCTTTCGCTGCGAAGGAAGAGATACGCCATGTCGAACACTCGCCGAACGAACTCGACATAAGCGCTCGTGAGCCGAGGCTTCACGAATGCCAGATGTTGATTGATTGTAGCCTCGATCAGAAGCGTAGTGGCCATCCCTCTGGTTTTGCCTTGTCCAGTAATGCCAACAAGAACTGCGGGAGGGGCTATACGAGGCAAATGACACTCGGCAAAAGCGAGATCAGTCACAAATTCCTCTGCCGTGCTAACCGACTCTTGATTCACAACAGAGCTGTTGAGCCACGGATAGCCGCTATCGCACCAGTAATCGTTGTTTTCTCTGTTTGGCGTCGAGCCATTACCAACTTGAGCCAGATACTTAACTGGCTTTATCTCCCAATGTTTTGGCACATCACCCAGCCATTCAACTCCCGAGGGTTTCAGCCTCGGATGGGGATCGAGTCCTGCAGCACGCGTGGCTTCGGGCGGGAGACCGCGTGTGACTGTTCGCGAGATGAGGGCGGTCCGTTTCTCTTTCAACCTTTCGGTCAGCTGCCGCTTTTTTGCGACCAGCGTATCGAGCTTCGAAGTCTCTCGGTCTAGGAAGTCAGCGATGGTGCGTTGTTCAGATGGAGTGGGCCATGCGGCCCAGAACAGATAGATCCTCTGAGGATTTGCCCTTTGATGACTGCGGGTGACCGACTGCACGGCAGCATCGAGATGTTGGCGAAACAACTCAGAGAGCGTGAGATAAAATAGGAATTTAAGGTCGCAATCACGGACTCGAAGAGCAACGAATTCAGTCGAACACACTGTCAAAATCTCTGCCGGCTCAGCAAGACAGATAGTCGCCTTTCTAGGGTTGAGTTTCGATATGAGCAGTACCGGTTCGGTTATAATCTGCTTGGCGCTGGCAATGTTCTCACCCTCTTCGACCATACCCGTCCCCATCTCTTGTACGGCTGGTATGGAGTAGTGAAAAACTTCACGGTAGGCAAATATGTCTGGTGCTAGTTGGGGGCGTTCTATCGTAACAAATGGATCGGAACGTTTCACCTCCCAATGCTCCGGCACCTCCCCCAACCACTCGATGCCGCTCTCCTTATACTTCGGGTAAGGGCTGTATTTCATATGCCGTCCCTCCAGGGAGAAAGCTCTCTCCGGTCTTCGGGGAAGCCCATGGCCCTCGTGTCAGCACTTGCATGATCTTCAACAAGCCGCCTCATCCTTTGAGGCCATGAAGTGCCTGGGCTGATGAGCAGGAGCAGGTATCCCAGCATGACGAGCGTATTGAAGACGTAGCGATCCGCTTTGGTATTGAACATCGCCCGGAGATGGGCAGGATGCTTCGGAATGGTCATGGTGAACGTGAGCCTGCGATTCCAGAGCCTGGAATGATGGGCCGTGATATTGCGGATGTGCGTCAGGTGATGCATGAAGGAACTGAGAACCGTTTCGTCAATGGCATATGCTTTCGATATCGCCTGCCGGTCTTGACGGTGTTTGAGATTATTGAACCACTTGGAAAGCTGCCCGAAAGACATCACCTCACAGACCGTCCAGAGGGGAGGAAGGGGAGGATCCTCGTACTTACTCCGATAATGCTCTATGAAGGTTTCACGGCTTCGATCGATCTCTTCTTTCAAACTCTGAATGAGCTGTCCGTGGAAATTTTTGTTTTTAAAAAGGCTGTGGTCCAGGTAGGCGTGACTGCCATACTTCAAGGAAAGGACATAGGCAAATTGGGTCCGGAAGGAAACCTCGACGCGTTCGATGGCTTCGAGCACCACCAGGCGAAATTTGCGATCGAAGATGTACAGGGTCAGGGCGTCGTCAAATGAAGTCCCCATTCTAAAGCAGTGATCGGAACTGCCGGTGGGAACCTCGAAGGGGAGCCAGTAGGCGCGCAGGCGGTAATAATTGATATGAGCGAGGTATCGGGCGGCACGCGCGCGATCGGGAATCTCCATCCCACGCGATTGAAGGAGGTCGAGCTGATCATCGAAACTAAGAGGGGGCTTGGCGTATTTCACAGCCGGCCCCCGAAATGAGTAACCCGCCGGGGTGCGCATATCAGACCGAAGTCTGCAGAGGCGGGGCGGGTGTTATTCAAAAGATTGCTTGTACCAATAACAGAAAACCTCATCGATGTCATCATATTTTGTCGGGAAATGCTCACGCCGTCACCTCCGAGAGCAGTTCCACGATTTCACGTTCAAGGGCTTTGATGTCCGCTTCGATTTCTTCCAGGGGACGCGGAGGTTCGTAGCGGTAGAAATGGCGGTTGAGGGGGATTTCATAGCCGATTTTGGTCTTGCTGCCGTCGATCCAGGCATCGGGCACGTGGGGGAGAACCTCCCGCTGGAAGTAGGCTTCGATGCTCTCCTTGAGCGGCACGGTTTCGGTATCGCGAAGCTCCGGGTCCGGCTCGGGATTGCCGTGGCGGTCGCGACAGATTTCAGCCGTATCATCGCGCTCACCCAGCGCATTCAGCAGAGCCTTGAGCTCCGAGGCGCTCAGGCGCACGCCATGCTGCCGATCCATCTCTCGCAGGGCCAGGAGGAAATCCTTGCGGTCCTTATGGATCTTCCCGCCATGGGTCGTGGCGAAAACCCGCAACAGCGCGCGGATTTCCTCCTGACGGTTCTTGCCCGCCTCGATTTCCTTCAGGCGGGCCGCTTCGCTTTTCTTATTGCTGGTAGCGAGGTTTTTGAAGACCGTTTCATCTTCGAGCCGTTCGAGGCGCTCCGCACTGGCCTGAAAATTGAGGCGGAGGGGGCGTTCGACGGTGATTTTGCTGAAGCCGAAATCGGCGTTATCGAAAACTTTGCTGACCGTGAGGGTCTTTTCGTTTCCCTTTCCATTCATGGAGAGAGTGCGTGCTTCATCGTGCTGAAAATTACCGAAGATGCGCGTGATGTCTCCGATCTGGTCGGGCTCGTTTTCATCCCTGTCCCCGATCTTGTTGCGCTTGTTGCCCAGGCTCTTTTTCATTTTCACGTAAAACTGGCGCGCATCGATGAGCTGGACCCTGCCCTGACGCCGGGGCTCCTTCCGGTTGGTGAGCACCCAGATGTAGGTGGAGATGCCGGTATTGTAGAAAAGCTGGTCGGGCAGGGCGACGACGGCTTCCAGCCAGTCGTTTTCGATGATCCACTGGCGGATGTTGCTCTCGCCGCTGGCCGCATCGCCGGTGAAGAGGGGCGAACCGTTGAAGACGATACCGATGCGGCTGCCGCCGTCTTGTGGCGTGCGCATTTTGGAAAGCATGTGCTGAAGGAAAAGGAGGGAGCCGTCGTTGATGCGGGGCAGTCCGGCGCCGAAGCGCCCCTGGTAGCCCAGTTGTTCGTGCTCCTGCTGGATAAAGCGGGCCTGCTGCTTCCATTCCACACCAAAAGGGGGATTGGCGAGCATGTAGTCGAAGGTGATCTTCTGCCCGTCCGGGGTGCGGTCGAAGCCGTCCTGGGTGAAGATGTCCCCGAGACGGATATTGTCGGCGTCTTCGCCTTTGATGAGCATATCGGACTTGCAGACAGCCCAGGCTTCGTCGTTCCAGTCCTGGCCGAAGAGGAGCGGATTGGCTTCCACATTGAGGGTGCGGATGTAGTTTTCCGACACCGAAAGCATGCCGCCTGTTCCGCAGGCGGGGTCGTAGATCGTTTTTACCACGTGGCTGCGGCGCAGATCCTGCTCCGGGGAGAGAAGCAGGTTGACCATGAGCTTGATGACTTCACGTGGGGTGAAATGCTCCCCGGCTTCCTCGTTCGATTGTTCCGCACCGACCCGAATGAGCTCTTCGAAGACATAACCCATCTGTACGTTGTCCACGCGATCCTCGGAAAGCTGAATCCCGGCAAAGGCCTTGACGACCTCAAAAAGGAGGTTCTTCTCGGCCATTTTGGCGATCTGCTGGTCGAAGGCGAATTTTTCCATGATGGCGCGGACGTTCGATGAGAAGGCGTTGATGTAGCTGTTGAGGTTGGGGGCGAGCTGGTTGGGATCGTCGAGCAGCCTGGAAAAGTCGAGCTTGGAAAGGTTGTAGAAGGGACGGCCCGTGGTCTTTTGAAGAAGGCTGCGGACCACATTTTCCGGCTTGGTTTTTATGGCCGCATACTCTTCAAGGACTTTGTCCCTGGTGGGTGCAAGCAGGCAGTCAAAGCGCCGGAGCACGGTGAGCGGAAGGATGACTTTTCGGTATTCATTCCTCTTGTAAGGGCCTCGAAGCAGGTTGCAAATGCTCCAGATGAAGCCGGCCAGTTGTGAGTGAGTCTCCGGGGTCAAATCAAAGCCTCCAGCTTTTTTGTTATAACGACCGGCAGGGGAAATCCACCGGGTTTTTTGATCGTATGGTCAATGGTCCATCCAGCTCGAGGGTTTCTCGCGCTGAGAGCTATGTGCTCCTCCCTTTCGTATTGAAATCGATTTAAGATGTATACCCTGACCGGCTCCGACTCAAGAAGAAAGCACTCTCCTCGGCACTGCACCGACCACCCCCGAGGGAGACCCCATCAACATATGATTTGGAGGGCGTGTTTCCTGAGAACTGCCGGATGAGAGATGCGAGCATCATTTTTAGAGGTGCCGCCGAGCCCACCCAGTGACATCATGGCCATGACGGAATAGGCGAAGGCCTTCCGGCCTTCCTTGCCTCCGTGGAGGAGGATGGACCGACACAAGGAGAGGAGGTTGCGGCGTTCAGAGGGGTGGAGAGCCGGGCAAGAAGGGGAAAAACCCGGCTCTCCGTAGGAGGGATGGTACGAGGTGGAAAGAATCACTTCCCGCTGCCTGAAATAGCGCAGGAATGTGGGGAAAATATGGAGAAAACGTAGAGAAGTTTTGAGGATTTTCCATTTCGCGAAGGTTATATAAAAAAGAGAGCCTGCCAAGATGCTTCTTACTGTTGTTGATCGGCGCTTCTATTGCCTTTAAGGAGCAGTAGGCGGGATTGATTTCACGTCGTGGCGAGAACATCGACTGAACAGGAGGTCACCAACATGCGCACCTTTGCACTGAAAGACAATCAAGTGCCCAAAAGCCGGGTGCCGAGCCTCTCAAGCTCCAGGGTGTCGCCTGCCGGGCAGAGCCGTTCCAAACGGTCCATCTTTTCTTTACAGCGCTTTGTGGGCCACGAAGGGGTCCGGCAGCTGCCGCGCCATCAGACACAGACGGACGTGGGTTCGACGGCAATCGCACCGTTGTCTGCGAGGCTCAACTCTTCCCGAATGCCTGCGCATCCCAATGCCTTCAGTCATCTTCAGCCGAAGCTAAAGGTCAATAGTCCCGGCGACAGGTACGAGCAGGAGGCAGACCGTATCGCCGGTGAGGTCATGGCGATGCCGGGACGGGCACAGTGGCGGGAAGGTTCAAGCAGGGGCGGGGATTGCCCCACCTGTCCGGCAGAGCAGGCGGGGCAGTTATCCCGGCCCATTGCAACGGTTGGAAATGGGACGGACGGTGCTTCGGAAACGTTCGCGCCCCTGACTGCCCCTGACGTGCTGCGCGGTCCCGGGCAACCGTTGAACGGGCCGGCTCGCCGCTTTTGAGCGCCAATCGGCAGCCCGAGATGCAGGCTTACAGCGCCGGTTCCATCATCCGCGGCACACGCTACAACGACTACGACGGGTGGACGCTTGCCGCAGCGTCGTTCGACTTCGAGGTGGAGGATGCCGGCGCACGCGTCGATGTTCGTGCGGGTGCGGAGGTTGCCGGGGTACAGCGCAGCACCGGTGCCGGGACTTATGTGAAGGATGCGTGGGTCGAAGCCACAGTCACTCCCGGAAGGGCTTTCATCGATGCCGAGGTGGGCTGGTCAAGACCCTTTCGCTGGACACGTGCGCGATGGGACTTCCAAGTACATGACGCCGCAGCTGTCGAGCTCCCGGTGGAAATCCGAGTCCAGCATGCGGGAAGGATGACCATCGCTCAGCGGCTCATCAGCTTTTTCGGCGACGGGAGCACGGAGATGGACTTCACCCGCACGCCGACCACGCGTTGACCTTGTCGAGGTCAAGGCCAACGCGGCGGTAATTCCATCCTTCATTTTGATGGCTTCTCAGGGATGCTTTCCATGTCCTCTGCCCTCATGGAATTGGGAATTGCCCCCTCCATTCGAGTGGTTCCTGGGCGGATGTGGCCGGGATTTTTCACCTCCACCGCCGCGATTCCCACGGTCTTCCCAGTGTCTGTCCTTTTGTCGACCTTGCGAGTCATGCTGAATTTGCCGAACCGGTGCTCGCCGGGTGTCCCTTTGCTGGTTTTGCCAACGCTCCTTCTGGGAGGGTGGCCTGGAATTCCATCCGTCCACACCCCACTTCTGTTGCTTTTCCCAATGCTTGTTTCTTTGCCATCCACTCCAGTTGCGCTCGAGCTGGTGATAGGGTACTCGCTGCGGGGTCCATCGATATCCCTTCCAGCGATAGGCACTGTAATCATTTCTCCAACCTGGAGGGATCCCTCTGTAAAACGACGGCACTCCCCGATAGTAATTCCATCCCGATTGATAGTGCCGTGACCGATACCAACGTCCCTGCCATGGGCGCCACCAGTAGCCATTATAGAAAAAAATGTCCACATCGATTCCTGGGACAAAATAGGCATATGTCCCAGGGATCACAACGACCTCCGGGGGTGCCGAAAACCCGACGGGCGGGGGCAGAACGATGGAAATGTCCACCGACCCTGCCTGTGTTGGAATGGGCACGACCATTGCCAGCCCCAAAACCATTGCTCCGAAAAGTGACCTTTTCATGTTGCTGCCCTCCTTATCCATCTGCGATGCCCATGCACATCCGAGAAACAGTCTGTTGCGAGGACGGTTTACAACCCGCATTCTACCCTACTCATCCACAGAACAAAAGCAAGAGTGCCGAAACGTTCGGTGCATCGGCTCCCCCATGGTGAAACGGCGTTCGTTACGCTGGTGTGTATAACGGAAAACCATGTGGAAATTATGGAGGAATGATGGGAAAAGATTCAGGGCTTTATGCTCCTGGATCAATAAATCCCCGGCAACAAGAGTCTTTCGGTGTTTCGTCTGCCGTTGCTCTCTGAGCGGATTTGAGGTAAAGTCTCAGGCATTTCTGAAAAAAATCGAGGAGGATGAGAATGGATATCGCAAACGCCATTGCCAAGAGGAAGAGTGTCAGAGCCTACCTGGATCAGCCGGTTGCGGCCGAGGATCTGGAAAAGATTGTCGAGGCCGGTCGGTGGGCACCCAATGCCGGGCCGCTTCAGATTTCGGTCATTCGCAACGCCGCGCTGCGCCAAAGGATCAATGATCGCACCCTTGCTGCCATGGTTCACTCGGGCAACAAGTTTTTGCAGGAGAGAGCAGCCCTCCCGGGATACCAGCCCCTTTATGGTGCGCCCGTGCTGATCCTGCTTTCCGGTCCTGCAGATGCCCCTTTCAGCGCGGTCAATACGGCGCTCGCCGCGGAGAACATGCTGCTTCAGGCGACGTGTCTGGGGCTGGGATCCTGCTATCTGGTTTCGCCCACGATGGCCTTAAAAGGGGAAAAGAATCGTGACCTGTTGCTGGAGGCCGGCATCCCGGAGGGGTACGTGGTCCAGTGCGCAGTCATTGCAGGGCATGCGGCAGCCGAGAACAGGTTCACCCTGGGGGAGCGGACCCCGAAAGGGGCTGTCAACTACGTTGATTGAAGCTCAGGAGAGGTCCATAGAACAAGGTGCCCTTTTTCATCTCGCCATGACGGCAAGAGCCGGCATCCGGTAAATTCTCTGGATTCCGGATCAAGTCCGGAATGACAACACCTTGTCGGTCACTCCATTGCGTTGAGCTGAGCTTGGGACCTGTCGGAAGTCCCTCTCGCCCTCTTGGGGTGAGGGGGTTGCACACGGCCTTTCAACGGCGATAGTATTTCATGGCTTCAGGGATGAACTTCTTGATTTCCTCGATGCGAGCCTCATCGGTGGGGTGGGTCGAGAGGAAGGCGGGAGTCGCGGATCCGCTCTTGGAGCTCTTCATCTTTTCCCAGAAGCTGACGGCGGCATTGGGGTCGTATCCCGCCTTGGCCATGAGGATCAATCCGATGCGGTCGGCTTCGTATTCCTGTGTCCTGCTGTAGGGCAGGGTGACTCCGACTTCCACTGCCACGCCATAGGCGGTGTTGAAGGCGCTCAATGCAACAGGAGACGAGATGTTCAAAAGCCCGGCAGCCACGGTTTGCCCGGTTTGAGCAAGCAGCGCGGTGCTCATGCGTTCAGCGCCGTGGCGCGCCACTGCATGGGCAACTTCATGGGCCACAACGGTTGCGAGCTCCCCGTCGGTTTCAGCGTATTTAAACATTCCCGTATAGACGAAGACTTTGCCGCCCGGCAGGCAGAAAGCATTGACCGTCTTCGGGTCGTCGAGCACGCGAAACTCCCAGGCAAAGTCCGGGCGATCCGCCGCCCCCGCGATTTTCCGTCCCACTTGCTCCACTTTCTCGACGTAGACAGGGTCTCGACTGGGCTTGGCTTTGCTCAGCACTTCCGCGGAGGCCCGTTGGCCAAGGGCCAGCTCCTGGCTCGGTTCGATGAGCATGAGCTGCCTTCTTTCGGTGTAGGGAGCAGTGGCACAAGCGCTCAAAGCGAAAACCAATAGAGCGAAAAGTACGCCAATGGATCTGAGCTTCGATATTTCAACCATCGGATCTCCTTGCGTATTTGTGAATGTTCCTCTCGAGGTTCCTGCGAATCCATGGGGGAGAGCGACTTTTACATGCATTTATTCCACAGGGAGAGTCTCTTGGCAAGGAAATCAGGGTGCACACGGTGGAGAAGGCCTTCATGGGCTGCGAGCGCTTTCAATGGAGCATTCCGTCCGTGTCGAGGCTGCCCATGCCGCGAACGAAGTCTACCAGGGGTGATACGACGCTCGTGACGGCCCGTGAGGCAGAAAGAACTGCAGGAACAATTGTGGTGAAACGAGTTTTGCACTATTGAGATCAAAAGAATTGCTCAAGAGAGCAAACTTAAATTATAAGAACCTCTTGTATGGATTGCCTGAACGGTCTTTGGTTTTATTCTTCTGCTCTGGATAAGGACAAACAGAATTATGCACGGCTCACGAACGATAGAATATGGAACTTTTGAAGCGTCTCTGAAAAGAAGCCAGGACCTGGAAATAGACCTGGTGAAAAACCCCGGAAAGTACAGGGTGTTGACGGGAGACCGTCCCACGGGCAGTCTCCATATCGGGCACCTGTTCGGGTCCCTCGACAATCGCGTGCGGCTTCAGAACCTGGGGGTGGAAGTCTTCGTGGTCATTGCCGACTACCAGGTACTCACCGACCGGGATGCCTTTGACATGATTTCCGAAAACGTTCATCAGCTTGTCATGGATTATGTGGCCGTGGGACTTGACCCGGACAACGGTAGAACCTTCATCTTTCCCCACAGCCATGTTCCCGAGCTCAATCAATTGCTGCTGCCGTTCTTGACCCTTGTTTCCAACGCTGAGCTGGACCGGAACCCCACCGTGAAGGAAGAAATCGAGGCTGCCGGCCAGAAGAAGGTCAATGCGGGCATGTACATTTATCCGGTGCACCAGGCTGCCGATATCCTCTTCTGCAAGGCCAACGTCGTCCCTGTCGGCAAGGACCAGCTGCCTCACCTGGAGCTCACCCGCACCATTGCACGCCGTTTCAATAAAAAGTTCGCCGGGGACAGGGAAGTGTTTCCCGAGCCCGATGCACTGCTGAGCAGCGCTCCGGTGATTCTCGGGCTGGACGGGTCGCAGAAGATGAGCAAGAGCCGGAACAATTCCATCATGCTGCGGGCGACGGAAGACGAAACGGCCAAATTGGTGAAGAAAGCCAAGACGGATACCGACCGCCTCATCACTTACGATCCCGACAAGCGGCCGGAGGTTTCCAACCTCCTTCGCATGGCGGGCATCGCGACGGGAAGGCCCCCCGCGAGTATCGCCGAGGAAATTGGTGATGGAGGAGCAGGAAAGTTGAAAGCCTTCGTGACGGAAGCCCTCAACAGCCATCTGGCGCCCATTCGCGCGCGGAGACGGGACATCGAGAAGGATCCCGAACGGGTGCGGGACATCCTGATGCGCGGCATCCAGAGGGCCCGCCAGGAAGCGGAAAAGACTCTTGCCGAAGTGCGCACCGTCATGAACATGGACATTTGATGAAAGTATTGGGAGGGGGTAGGGGGCAAGGCCGAAAGGTTACGTTGTTGAATGAACCAACCTTCGCCTTTCCGGCGAAAGCCGGAATCCAGGAAAATAGAGACATTCCGGACCCCGGTTTTCACCGGGGTGACGTTAGTTCTACCGCATTGATGCCGAAAGGAGGGTCCGGAAATTCGGAGGCGCTTCAGTCGGTTTCCTGCCCAGGCTACCGGAAAAGATTGGGGTTGTTCGTAACCCGCCTCACCAGTTCCCGGTAGTCGTGAGCGCCGGGAGAACCGGGGGCGTATTCGTAAATGGTTTTGCCGTAGGCGGGAGCTTCGGCGATCCGCACGTTGTATCGGACGGGGGAGCAGATTTGCTGACCGTATAGCTTGCTCAGCTCCTCCAGCATCTTTTGGGACTGTTTGACCCGTCCATCCAGGAAAGTCGGCAGAATATATTTTAGTTCAAGCTCTTCACGGTACTTCCGTATGCTCGCCAGGCTCTTCATGAATTCCACCAGGCCCTGAAGGGCCATGACCTCCAGGGAAATGGGAGTGAGGACCTCCTTGACATAAAAGAGCACTCCCACTGTCAAGGCGTCCCATCCCGGGGAAGTGTCCAGGACGATGAAATCGTATTCCCCGTCAAAGACGCCCAGGGATTCCTTGAAAGTGAGCTCACCGCCGAAGTCCTTGCGGTCGATGAGCCTCTTGACTCCTGCCAGCGACTTGCCTCCGGCGAGCAGCCAGAGGCGCTCCCGGACCTTGCAGACGGTTTCCTCTGGTTTGAGCTCTTCGGTGATCAACTCCACGAGCCCGGCCTTGGGTTTGACCCCCAGGCTGTAGCTGGCCTGACCCTGGGTGTCCGTGTCGATGAGCAGAACCTTGTGGCCCGCCAGGGCGAGTCCGGCCGATAGATTGACGGCCGTCGTGGTCTTGCCCACTCCTCCCTTGCTCAGTGCCACTCCGATAATGCGAGTACTCTTTCGGGAGAGCGACTCTTCGCCCCCAGCCGACAGGTTCAGGGCGAAAAGATAGCCGCAGCTCTTGCACCTGGCCTTCCGCACGTTGGGGGGGATGCGTTTTTCATCGATGTTGCACTGCTTCTTGCAACGGGGACACGTGATGATCATTACGGGCCTCCTGTCATGCCGACAGAGTAAAATCCCTGAAGGAAAGCCGAATCATTTGCAGACCTGAAGCGGCGTATTCAGCCATCAGCATGGGATTTTTTGTTTTTTCCCTGGAGAATGTGCTCCACCAGGGGGCTCCCGGCTCCCTTTTCAGCCAGTTCATTCAGAACATATTGCAGCGCCATGTCCACGATGCGCGATTTGGAGATCATGCGTTTGAGGCTGGGAGAGACGAGGGTGCGGATTTCTTCTTTTGCCTCTTCAAGGGCTTCGGTCGTGTCGATGGAAAGGTAGTGGGTGGCCTTCTTCATGAGCCGCCGACCGGTGTGCCTGTTCCTGGCGGACTTGTGTAAAGCGGGCTTGAGGGGCTTGACGAGAACGGATTCCGTATAGCGTTCGATCAGTTGAGACAGCTCCTGCACTGCCGGTAGACTGTCTTCTTCCGGCCCTCCTTGCAGAAGGCCTGCCAGTATATCCCGCTCATTTTGTTCTCTTACCATGGTCGGGGACCCCTCCAATGATCGCTATGCGGGATATCAGCGGACGTCAAACCAGTAACGCTGATTCTCTGCAAGGATTTCTCCCAGTTCACGGGCCGTTTGAGCATCCATTTCGACAAATTCTACGCCACAAAGGCAGTCCCCGGTTTCATGGGGTGAGATGTGCGCGACTCTGCCCTTGAACGTGAGGACCTGCTGCCCCATTTTGAGTGTAAGCGCTTCAATGCGGTCATCGCGTACAAAACGCTCATGGTGGTCGATCAGAAATCCCACGCCGCCCTCGGACAGATTGATGACCCTGTATTCCCGATCTGCAACCTGAGCGTACATGGGACAGTTTTCATCGATGGGTACTCGGAAGGATTTTCGAATAAAGGGCTTGGCCTCAGCTCGCATCGAGTGATCTGCGGAAGGGATGTCCGTTTCCAGCTCAAACTCCAAACCTTCCATTTCATTTGGGTCCATGCACTACTCCTTGCTCCTGCAGTGATTGCTCCTGATCCCATTGCTCAAAGGTTTATCGGTTGAGTTGGCCCTGGCACTTGAGTGTTTTGAATGATGCGCTTCCCATGGAGAGACCCTCAAACAAGCGCTTCCCATAGAATAGGGCCATCCCCGTTGCATCGAGACCAGGGAGGAATGTGCAACAAGAATGCCCAAGCGAGATGGAACAACCTTTGAGGCAATGGGGAGAAAGCATGCGGGAACGGTCAGCATGCGCAGTGGAGGATGCCGGTTTGTTCCCTTCTGTCGGAGGAAGTCCTTTTTCAGGACGAAGCGTTACGAGGCATAAAATCCCATGCTGCCCTTTTTGCCAATTTTATGACATAAGTGTCAAAAAGATCAGTAGGATTGGTCTTGAAGTCTTTGGACTTATTATGCAGTATGCGAGGCGAGCGTGGAGCTCGAAAAAATTCTCTGAAAGGACAAGAGCAGAGCACAATGAGCCGATACTGGAGCAAAATCGTCAAGGAGTTGGACCCTTATGTGCCTGGAGAGCAGCCCCGGGACAGGCGTTACATCAAACTGAACACCAATGAGAATCCTTACCCTCCTTCCCCTTCGGTCATCGCTGCCATCAGGCATGCGGCCAATGATCTTCTGAAACTGTATCCGGATCCCAACTGCCAGGAGCTGCGGGATACCCTTGCGCAGTACCACGGGGTCGAACCCGGCAATGTATTCGTGGGAAATGGGTCCGATGAGATCCTGGCCCTGGCGTTTTTCACTTTTTTCAAGCAGGATGAGCCCATACTCTTTCCCGACGTGACCTACAGCTTCTATGACGCCTATTGCAACCTGTTCAGCATCCAGGCGCGGCGCATTCCCGTCCGGGAGGACTTCCGCATCGATCTGTCGGAATATGTGGAGCCCAACGGGGGGATCATCTTCGCCAACCCCAATGCCCTGACGGCCCATTGCCTCCCTCTTTCCGAAATCGTGGGACTCCTGGAAAGAAACACCGGCTCCGCCGTGGTGGTGGATGAAGCCTACATCGATTTCGGCGGTGATACGGCCATTCCGCTCACCAGGATCCATCCCAATCTCCTGGTCATCCAGACTCTATCCAAATCCCGCTCCCTGGCCGGCTTGCGGGTGGGATTTGCCGTCGGGAATGAAGACCTCATCGAGGGCCTCGAGCGGACCAAGAACTCCTTCAATTCCTACACACTGGATCGACTGGCCCTCGCTGGAGCCCTGGAAGCCATCAAGGACGAAGAATATTTCCAAATGACCTGCCGGAAGGTCATTGCCACTCGTGAATGGACGGCAAAGGAGCTGAGCAAAATCGGCTTTTCCGTAGTTCCTTCCCAGGCCAATTTCATCCTGGTGCGCCATGCAAGCCATCCATCCAGAGAGCTTTTTCAGAAGATCAGAAATGAGGGCATCCTGGTGCGCTATTTTGATAAGCCCCGGGTGCGGGATTACCTCCGGGTCACCATCGGCACGGAAGAGGAAATGAGGACATTTGTCGAAAAGCTGGGGGTGCTCGTTCAGTCTTGAGTCGGCGCGGTTCCAGTGTGGGAACAAAAGGGAGTCCTGGGACCTGTTGCCCTTTTTCTTCATTCCAGTTATGAAACCTGCCCGATGGGGGGCGGGAGAGCCTCAATTGCGAGGGCCCACGATAGGAGGCTGGAGAGGCGAGATATGCTCAAAGCAAGGATAACGTATGGAAAGCCTGAGTAGTTTTCAAAGACAGTATTTGAAGGGAATGGCTCATCATTTGAAGCCCGTGGTGCAGATCGGAAAGAACGGCTTGACGGATCAGTTGTTGACCGCCGTGGAGATCGCTCTCAACACCCATGAGCTGATCAAGATAAAGTTTCTGGATTTTCAGGATCGCAAAAAGGAGCTTTTCCAGGAAATCACGGAAAAATGCCAAGGTGAACCGGTGGGGCTGGTGGGAAATGTCGCCATCCTGTACCGGCAGCAGGCTGATCTTGCCAAACGCAAGATCACGCTTCCTGCGTAGTACAGGGATCACTCAGTTTATGGAGATGCTATCGAGCTCCCTCCGGGCGGAATCCAGCACGGCAACCCTGGAAAATCTCGTGCGAGATTATCCCGTGGAGGTGGAGGAGATACGGCCTGTGGCCGCATATTTTCCTTTCAAGGTGAACCCGTATTATGCAAGCCTCATGGACTCTCCCGGCGATCCCATCTGGCGGCAGTGCATTCCCGATCCCCGTGAACTGCAGGATTTGGGAGGCATGGAGGATCCCCTGGCCGAAGAGCTTCTTTCCCCCGTGCCGAACCTGGTGCACCGTTACCCCAACCGGATCCTCTGGCTGGTTTCCCAACAGTGCGCGGTGCATTGCCGCTTTTGCACGCGGAAGAGAAGATGGCGGGAGCCTGTTCCTCTGACGGACGCGAACGTGGAAGCGGCCCTGGAGTACATTGGAAAGACCCCCGATGTCCAGGATGTTCTCCTGTCGGGGGGAGACCCCCTTCTCCTGCCCATGAAGCGCCTGGAGGCCCTGCTGTCCGCGCTGCGAAAAATCCCTCATGTGGAAATCATCCGCATCGGGTCGCGGGTTCCCTGCGTCGATCCTCGCCGAATCACGCAGGAATGGGCCGCCCTGCTGGCCAGGTATCACCCCGTCTATCTCAATCTGCATTTCAATCATCCGCGGGAGATCACTGACGACTCCCGTGCGGCGTGTGCGATCCTGGCCAACGCCGGCATTCCTCTGGGGAGTCAAACAGTCTTGCTGCGGGGCGTCAATGATGCCCCTGAAATCCTGGGCGCATTGTTCCAGAAGCTCCTTACAATGAGAGTCCGGCCCTACTATCTGCTCCAGATGGACCTCACGCGGGGGACCTCGCATTTTCGAACCCCTGTGAGTGTCGGCCTCAAAATCGTCCATGCCCTGCGCAATCGCATCTCGGGGCTGGCCATGCCCCACTATGTCATCGACCTTCCCGGAGGCAGGGGGAAAATTCCGCTGACGCCCCGGTACGTTCAGGAAATCAAGGGAAATTTCATAGTCCTGAAAGACTCTTGGGGAAGGCGGTGCGATTATCCCCTGCTGGAAGGGGAAGGAGAGGATCTGCGGGGGTGGATGTCCGGTTGAGAGGCTGCCTGGACGATTGCTCCGGGCGCCCCCGGCTGTGGGCGGCCAGCCAGCTTCATTCTTCTGTCCGGGTAACCGGTCGCCGCATGCTCTTGGTCGTGCTTCGCTGCCGCTTCTCGTCCAGGCGGCGCTGTTTGGCGGCCGCTTTGACGGTTGTCTTTCGCCGCGGCCTGGGCGTTTCCGCTGCCTGGCGGATCAATTCCACCAAACGGAGGCGGGCATCCTGGCGGTTGCCTTCCTGGGTACGAAAACGCCTGGCATTGATGATGAGCACACCGTCTTTGGTCATTCGACTTCCAGCGAGCCGGATCAGCCGTTCCTTGATTTCGGGTGACAGCGATGGGGATTTGGAGACATCGAACCGTAGTTGTACGGCTGTAGCCACCTTGTTGACATTTTGTCCTCCCGGCCCGGAGGAAAGAATAAACTCTTCCTGAATTTCGTTTTCGTCGATGCTGAGGAAGGGGGTCACCTGGATCATTGTCGAGCCCTCTTGGCCGTTGTGTCAGTTTCTTGGAATGGACTTCATGGGTGGCAAGGATTCATGCAGTGCGGCGGCTGTTGTAGATGATGCCGCCCGATTCCAGGTATGCCCGAAGGACCGCGCCGGCTTCAGAACGGCAGACATCGCGCACGACGGTGATATTCCGTTCTTCGAGGCTTGCGACCCAGTCGGGGACTTTTGCACCCTCGTCGAAGCCGATACTCCTGGCGTCCTCGTCTCTTGCTGCACATACGAGCCGGCGGATTCCCGACCAGGGAATCGCCCCCAGGCACATGGCGCACGGTTCGGTGCTCACGACCATTTCACACCGGGGCAACCCTTCAGCCGCCAGATCGTAGCTTCCCATCGCCTGCTGCGCGATCATGATGGCCACCATTTCCGCATGGACGATGCAGCAATTGGATGGTACCACCAGGTTCACCCCCGGTGCAATGAGCCGACCGGTTTGCATGTCGAAAATGCCTGCTCCGAAAGGCCCTCCCGTGCCCTCCTCGAAGTTCAACCGTGACAGCTGAATGACAAGGCGCATCCGTTCCTGGATGCTGGGATAGACCCTCTCGGGCTCGGGGAGGAACCTGTCGATCCACGAGGGCAGGCTCAATACGAAATCTGGGTAGCGCATAAAGACAACCTTTTTATAGAGAGGGGCTTGCCGGCGCACTGGGAAAAAGGCCTGGTGCGGAACCCGGGAAAGGGCTTTCTTTTGTTTCAGCGACGACTGGAGCCGTGTTCCTGAAGAATGAAATAAATTAAAATGGAAATTGAAGCAAGAATAACGTCTCCACCTTCAACGTTGCAGGGAGTTGTTGAATTGAGATCGGTGCGTTCGGAATGGATTTCTGTCGTGAGCCTCGTGCTGGCGATGATTCTCTGGGCCAGTTCCTTTATCGCCCTCAAGCTGGCTTTTCAGAGTTACGATCCCATGGTGGTCGTCTTTGGACGTATGGCCGTGGCGAGTCTTTTCTTTCTGTTCTTCCTCGGGAGATGCCGGGGCAACCTCTACCGGAAGGGAGATCTGAAGTACCTTCTTTTCATGGCCGTCTGCGAGCCGTGCCTCTATTTTGTCTTCGAAGCCAGGGCCATCGAAAATACAACGGCTTCCCAGGCGGGAATGATCACGGCGATGCTGCCCCTCATGGTGGCGGTGGGAGCCCGGGTCTTCCTGAAGGAACGGGTCACGAAGCAGACCTTCGCCGGGTTTGCCCTGGCCATTGTCGGGGCTTCCTGGCTGGGAATGGGGGCCCTGCCCAGCGAGAACGCACCGAATCCCCTGTGGGGGAATTTCTGCGAATTCATGGCCATGGTCTTCGCCACGGGGTACACCCTCACGCTGAAGCGGTTGACGGCGCGTTACAACCCGCTCTTTCTCACTGCATTTCAGGCCTTTGTTGGGACCGTCTTTTTCTTCCCGTTTCTGTTCGTGGAGTCCACGACGCTTCCCGGGAAGCTGGAGTGGGTCCCGAGTCTCAGCATCTTCTATTTGGGGGTTTTCATCACCGTTGGAGCTTATGGCCTCTATAATTATGGGGTCAGTCGTATCCCCGCCAGCCAGGCATCCGCTTACGTGAACCTCATTCCAGTGTTTACCATCGTGCTGGGGTGGATGGTGCTGGGCGAGCGCTTCACAGCTGCACAATACCTGGCGTCAACCCTGGTGTTTGCGGGGGTCTTCCTCAGCCAGGAGCGCATTCGAGCGGCCGTGCCTTCCGTGGACCCCGAGGCAAAAACTTGCTGCCCGCCTGCATCCTGATCATTTGGGCTCATCGTGGATTGGCTACGTCACGCTAATCCGCTAAGCCCCATCATTTTTTTGAATGCAGGGAAAGTCGGAAAAATTTCCTGCGGATCATCCTCATTTTGGACAGTCTTTGGTTGTGGAGCCTCTTCAGCCTCCCACCCGTTTGACTTTGTATCCCCGTTTGCCCAGTTCCGCCTCCAGGACAGTGCGGTGGTCCCCCTGGATTTCGATGACGCCGTTTTTGAGCGTTCCTCCGGTTCCACAGCGGCGCTTCAGTTCTGTAGCCAGCTGGCGTAGCTCCTCGTCGGCCAGGGGGATGCCCGACAGGGTAGTGACCGTCTTGCCGCCGCGCCCCGCCACTTCAGCCTGCATGCGGACGATGCCGTCCCCTGCGATCCGTGGTGCTTCTTTCCTGCAATGACATTCCTTGACGGGGCGTCCGCACTCGGGGCAAATCCGTCCGGTGCCTGTGGAATAAACGGTGGGGGAGTCTTTGGATGTTTTCATGGACCTGTCAACTCTTCTTTTGGGGATGTTCCGCGGCCGGTCAGGCGGCCTTCTCCGGATGGGCTTTGCCCTCGGAGCCCATTGTATCGAGAGGAAAAGCCTCGGCAGCAACAAAATGGAAGCGTGATGCAATGATATGGGAGGGAAAATAGGAGATGGTGGCGTTGTAGTCCCGCACGATCGTGTTGTAATTTTCCACGGCCGTCTCCAGTTCGTTCTCGATCTCCTGCAGCTGCCTGCGAAGGAGAGCGAGGGGCGTTGAGTGCGCTGCCTCAGGGGAGAGTGAGGATTGTTTCAGGCAGCCGTGAAGGGCTTGCTGGAATCGGTTTTCCGCCGGCGCCTTTTCCCGGGGTGAGACGAGATGCATCGCGGCAGAAAGGCTTTGTGACATCTTCTCCAGGCGGGCCGGGTCCAGGGCGGAGCAGTCCGGGCATCCCTGCAGCAGCCGCCCGGTGACTTCGTATCGTTTTTGGAGCTGCCTGTCCACTTCGATCCAGGCTGACTCCAGCCCGTTTCTCAATCTTTGGAGTCGTTGATGAATGGACCTGGCTGAGAGCACAAGCCCCAGGAACAATCCGATGAGGGTGAAAAGCGTCGTCATAGCCGCCCTTGATTCCAATGCATTGCGCTGACTTCAATGAAAAAACAGGCGTGCCACCTTGAGGAGCAAAAGGGCTGCCGGAAATCCGTGCCAGAGAAGATCGATGATGTCGAGGGGGCGTACGAGGTTGCCGGCAACGAGCATTTTGGCTTTTTCCCAAAGGTGAGGCTCGGGACTGAAGGGAGCCAGCCCCATGAAAAGAGCGACGACGGCCAGCGGCCAAAATGGAATCCTGTCCAGCCAATGCATAACGGTAGCTCTAAGCCCTTCCTGTCCGGATTATGACGCTTTCCCCATTTTTCGGATGCGGGAATCGATGAATTGGAGGAGGGGCCCTGTCAGGGCCTGGTACTCGGCCTGCAGCTCTTTCAAGTCTTCGGGGGCACCTCCACACTTGAGAGCCTTCAGGCGGGATTCTATGAGGAGAGCGATGGTATCGCCGATTTCACTGAGGTGGTGGTCCCGCTTGGTGGAATACGTTTTCTGAGTCATCAAGTCTTTTCTGACGGCTACCAGGTCAATATACGCGTCGCACTCGGAAGCCAGGCGCTCAATCAATGCTTTCAGGCTCTCATCGTTCATCGTCGCATCCTCATGTCCTCAAGGGGGTTGGATTCTTGGTGTCGCCACACAGGGCTCCGCGCACTTCCCGCACAGCCCCTCCACTCGTAGTCGCTTCAATTCATTATGAGTTCTTTCGGGGCGTAGTGCAAGCAGGAATGCCCAGACGCTTCTCTCTCCTCCGTTTCTGAAGGCTGGATGGAATCCAACCGGAGATGCGTCGAAGGCTCCTGCCCAGCTACAATTTTCCTTTAGAGCTCATTGACATAGATTTTGGACATTTTTATAATACCCGACTTTTGAGCTTCGGGTGTGAAGGTATGCGAGCCGGTTGATATCGATCCATTCGGTAATATGAGCCGTACTGAAAATCAATACATGCAGAGCAGCAAAGGAGGTCACCATGGGCAAGGTTCTGATCATCGGCGCCGGCGGTGTGGGAGGAGTGGTCACTCACAAATGTGCACAGGCTCCGGAAGTTTTTTCCGAAATTGTTCTGGCGAGCCGTACGCTGGAAAAATGTGAAAAAATCAGGAGTCAGCTGTCACGACCCATCGAGACGGCACAGGTGGATGCCGACAATACGGCAGAGCTGGTGCAGCTCATTCGCAGGGTTTCGCCGGATCTCGTCATCAATGTTGCTTTGCCCTACCAGGACCTCTCCATCATGGATGCGTGCCTCGAAACAGGGGTGGATTATCTCGATACCGCCAACTACGAACCGCCTGACGAAGCGAAGTTCTGCTACAAATGGCAGTGGGATTACCACGACCGTTTCAGGGAAAAAGGCCTCATGGCCCTGCTGGGGTGCGGCTTCGACCCGGGAGTGACCAACATCTTTTGTGCCCATGCCCTCAAGAACCATTTCGATGAAATACACACCGTCGACATCATGGACTGCAACGCCGGGCAGCATGGCCATCCCTTCGCCACCAATTTCAATCCCGAGATCAACATCCGGGAGGTCTCGGCGCGGGGGAAATACTATGAGAACGGTCAATGGATCGAGACGGACCCTCTCTCCATTCACAAGACCTTCGACTTCCCCGAGATCGGTCCCAAGGAGATGTATCTCATGTACCACGAGGAGATGGAATCTCTCGTCAAGAATATCCCTGGGATCAAGCGCATGCGCTTCTGGATGACCTTCTCCCAGGAATACCTGACGCACCTGAGGGTCCTCGAAAATGTCGGCATGACCCGTATCGATCCCGTAAAATTCCAGGGATGCGACATCGTGCCCCTGCAGTTTCTGAAGGCGCTGCTGCCCGAGCCGTCTTCCCTGGGTGAGAATTACAAGGGAAAGACCAATATCGGCTGCATGATCGAAGGCGTGAAAGACGGAAAGCCCAGAAAATATTACATCTACAATGTGTGCGACCATGCGGAATGCTACAGGGAAGTGAAAGCGCAGGCCATATCCTACACGACGGGCGTTCCGGCCATGATCGGAGCCATGATGATGCTGACGCGAACCTGGAGAGGGGAAGGGGTCTTCAACGTCGAGGAGCTCGATCCGACTCCCTTCATGGAAGCGCTGGGGAAGTATGGCTTGCCCTGGACGGAAAAGTTTTTGGATTGATGTAGAAGACAGATATCCGTCCCGGGGAGCAAACCCGGTAGAGGCCGAAATATGAAGACTGCTCTTGAGGACATCCCCACGCCCTGTTATGTGGTCGATGAGGCCGCGCTGGAAAAGAACCTTCGGGTGCTGGATTCCGTTCAGCGGCGAACAGGGTGCAAAATCATCATGGCCCTCAAAGGTTTTGCCATGTTCAGCGTTTTCCCCCTCATCCGGGAATATTTGCATGGGGTGACGGCCAGTTCTCTGGATGAGGCTCAGCTGGGGTTCAGGGAATTCGGGGGAGAAGTGCATGTCTTCGCTCCAGCCTACCGGGAATCGGAATTCGACGAGCTCCTGGGTTACACCCACCACCTGGTGTTCAATTCCTTCTCCCAGTGGAACCGCTACAAGGGGTGGGTTGCGAGATCCGGCCGGAACATTGCCTGCGGGATGCGCGTGAACCCGGAGCATTCGGAAGTCAGCGTCCCCCTCTATGATCCCTGCGGACCTTTCTCACGGCTGGGAGTGACGCGGGCCAATTTTGAGGCCGACAATCTCCAGGGTCTTTCGGGCCTGCATTTCCACACGCTCTGCGAGTTGAACGCCGATTCCCTGGCGCGGACTCTGCCGGTATTCGAGGAAAAGTTCGGAGAATTCCTGCAGGGGATGCAGTGGGTCAATTTCGGGGGAGGGCACCACATCACGCGACAGGATTACGATGTGGATCTTCTGTGCCGGCTCATTGACGACTTCAAACGCCGGTATCCTGTGGAGGTTTACCTGGAGCCCGGCGAAGCCATCGCCCTCAATACGGGCGTCCTGGTGGCGTCTGTCCTGGATATCGTTCACAATGGCATGGACATCGCCATTCTGGACACTTCTGCCGCGGCCCATATGCCCGATGTCCTCGAGATGCCGTATCGACCCGAAATCGATGGAGCTGGAAAGCCGGGGGACTACCCTTATACCTACCGCTTGGGGGGGATGACCTGTCTTGCGGGGGATATTATCGGCGATTACTCGTTTTCGGAGCCCCTTTCCGTGGGCTCCAGGATTGTACTCCTCGACATGGCCCATTACACCATGGTGAAAAACAACACCTTCAATGGAGTGCGCCTCCCGTCCATAGCCATCCGGGACCGAAGCGGCGCGGTGCGTGTGATCCGTCAGTTCGGCTACGAGGATTATCGAAACCGGCTCTCCTGATGGACTGTCTAAAAATTCGTCTGCTCGGGAGTCAAACCTCCTTCGATTCTCCCCTTGAGTGGGGCAGGGGGGTGTTTTGGGGGTCTGCCAAATCTTTACGCGGCTGGATATTGTCTCCCAAGCCGAGACCATGGGCCCGATACTCCCGAGCGTGGTTTTGTGTCCGCTGTATTCTTTCGTTAGCGGTGTGCCTTTCCGAGGTCTCTGAGAATCCGTTCAACCTGTTGCTTTAAAATCGGGATATCATCATTTGCTGTGAGCCATACTGTTTCTATGTCCACGCCGAAGTAGTCATGAATCAATTTGTCCCTCATTCCAGTAACATCTTGCCATGGAACTTCAGGATATATGACGCGCAGTTCTTTGGAAACGCGTTTGATGGCTTCACCAATGATTTCAAGTTGTCGGATGATTCCATCCTGAAGGAGATGATTCGTTTCAAATCGGACTCAGTCGACCCCTTCCAAATACTCAGAAATGCGCTCAGATGCATCGATGACGTGGTAGAGATAGACAGAATCATCTCGTTCCATATATCACCATGAGCTCGTTGAGGATCCGATCCTTGAGGTATGGACTGATAGCAGATTCGGTCAACAAATCGACTTTCCTCCCCAGCACGTCTGACAGTTCGCGCTCAAGCCTCACCAGCGAAAGGAGACTCTTCGGTTTGGCAAACCTTACAAGAAGGTCGATATCGCTGGATGCGGAAGCCTCTCCCCTCGCCATGGACCCAAAAATGCCGACCATTGAGGCATCGCTATCGCGACACATCTCGATGATGATGTCACGCTCTACGGTATTCATGTTCTCTCCTGCCGTGACAAATTTCATATGATGCCCCCTCTGGTGAATGGGGCATCCGCTCCAGGCTTTGATCAAGAGTGATCCACCTTACAATTGGTCAAATTCGCTGAGCTGTTCAAGTAACCTTTTTTTATTTCGCGCGATACAACCGCAAGTTCTTTCCTCAATATCAGCACCACCATTTCATCAAACCCCGTTGCGGGCAGGAGTCGACACTCTCCCGGTATCCGCCCGACTCGAATCGGCTGGGGAGTGCTTTCATGCATAATTGTATACGGGGGTCTCTATCACCCTGTCCGGTCTCTTCCTGCTCTTGATAATTCTCTGGATATGTTCGACCGTCTCGGGTGCGAAAAACTGTTCACCAGTCTCTTTGCACACACGGGCGGGCACATTTTCAACAATGAAGAACCAGCCTGCATGTTCAAGAGTTTAGGTCACTTTAGTGTCTACCATTGTTTCTTTCATTCCTAATGTACTTTCATCTCACCTTCCGACCCGGAAATCGATCCACAAATCGGGATCAGGCTCGTACAGGTTGACAACCTTGACAAGAGGTCTAGTCGGATAGCTGCACTGAATGTGAAGTGGTCGCCTCGCTTTCGTGAAACCAAGGATGAGACAACTCGGGCCATACTTATCATTCGGGTAGTCTTCAATGATCTCGCCTTAGCCGCCGATAGTATCTTCTACCTCGCCCACACTTATGTCTCGGATGATGCTTTGGTCAACGGCATGTTTGGAAAACTCATACTGCCGCCTCTCAAATTTCCCGCGAATTCCCTCGATTATGGCCATAATTACAAAACTATCCACCCCTCGAGTCCACGTCAATTTGCACTGGCCACCAGTCGCCGCCCAACGTTCCGGTTCCGCGGCGGCGCGCAGCGCCCCACGCTGCAACGGGTTGGGCGACTTACCTCAGAATGCGTTCAACAACCCACGTGGCCTAAAGATCGCAATTATCGGGATGTGGCTACGCGCGGCCCGACACGCGCCCGGAACACCGCGGCATTCTCCCTATGTGTTTGGCTGTTTGCGCAGCGGGCCAGTCCAAGACAGGTGGTTCGGCCTTTTCAGGCGGTTTTCGCTTCAGAGAGTTAAAGCATCTTGGCTTGGACAGGTTCCAGAATCGCATGCCGTACATAAGTGCTTGCATTCAAGATCTCTATTCCGATCAGTTTACCCTTCTCATTGAGCTCTGCAGTTATGTTTGGACTGATTTCGACACTGGCGACTTCCGGATCGTCGGAGATCGAAAGGTGGAGGATGTCTTCTCTTTCAAAGTAAGCCATGTGAAGCTTAGTCATTGCAAAATCTCCCGGATTTGAGTCGAAAGCTGATCTGTTCACGGGTGATCGCATGAATCGTGACCGGCACGATGTCATCACCGGTCTGTTCATATGGTATCCACGGGATGTAAAGTGTCCACCTCCACATGGCGAAACTGCTCCACGGGGGCAGGCTTTGCCTCATGGAGTGCGTCCGTATGCGAGCGAAGTGCCTGGACTTTGATCGCGGGCTCATCACGGTGCGCGTCGGGAAAGCCGTAAAGCTTAAGCGATGCGGCTTTCGATGTTCTGAATGGCTTCACGCAGCACGTCGGGGAGGGCGACTTTCGAGTTGTTTCGGTAGTCAAAGGAAACGAGAAGACCGTCGCCTTCCGCGGCGATTTTTTGAAACCGGTGGCTGACCACCCTGTATTTCATGAGGAACCGGTCCGCCTCCATGTCGGCCACTTTCGCTCCCACGGAGATCACATCCGGATAGGTGAGAGGTAAGCGATACCTGCACTGCTGGTGTGCCAGGATGGGTCCGATCCCCGTCTTTTCCATATATTCCATGTATTGCATCTCTTTGAAATATGCGAGGCGGGCATTTTCAAAGTATCGGAAATAAGTGACATTATTGACGTGCAGCAGGGCATCCATCTCTCCCCATGCCACGGGAAACTCTACGACAACGGGGAACTGTTTCAAAAGCTCATCCATGGGAATCTCCTGAAGCGAAAGTCTGAAAAGCAGCATTGCGGAATGGAGGTGAGCCCCTCTTCGTGCATGGATGCTCCCCCCCATCCATTCCGGGAGGGGTGCGGGGATGGGTACTCTCCTTCGCAAAGTCACCGAGAGGGATCAATTTCCATGAATTGTCACTTGAGGTCAAATCAAATTTTTGGCCTTTTTCCTCCGAACGGCCTCATGGCTGGAGGCCCTGCAGGGGAATGACGGCCACGTGGGGCAGCGTGTCCAGGTGAAATTCCAGATCCAGAACGTCTTCATACGTGGGAACAAAGACGAAGTAATCCTCCGTGGAAATCCCCTCCAGGCTCAGGTCGTGGGGAAACCGCCATTCTCGCTCATGCTTCCAGGAGCAGCGCGGCGGCTCGTGGCGCTGAAAGCGGAAGCGCTCCGCATGCGGCAATCGATGGTAGATGTCGCTCTTTGCGTAGACGGCGGGCCTGGCGCCGAGGTTTTTCAGGATCTTCCGGCTCAGGGCCAGGCCGTAGGGCTCGAAAGTCCAGCGGATGAGCGCCGGGTTCCACTGTCGCATATTCCCGATCTCCTGAGGACTTCTCGAAGAGAAGGAGACGACGGCGTCGTTTCCCCGCACCAGTCTTGAGCTTCCCCGAATGCGACGCTCCTTCAGAATACGGATCAAAGCATGCAATGCGGTGTGCCCGGCCAGCGGGGCGTTGTCCAGGAGGCTCAGGAGGTAATCTTGGTCCTCCTGGCCCGGCCATGGCCCCGGGCAGGAACGTGTATAATGGTAGAGATACCGGTCCCAGTGGATTTCTTCGAGCCGGCGGATCATGGAAGTGCCCGCGGACACGGCGGCTGTTCCAGGGCGAGGGGGGCAGCACAAGTCGACACAGGGTGGGGCCT
>NZ_BQXM01000008.1 GCF_022836495.1 Desulforhabdus sp. TSK | reverse complement strand
CATGCGGGCTCGACGAGATGAGTGGTGCTCACACATTTCTCGAAGTGTGATCAATTCGGCTTCGGATAATGGCTTTACGTACTTCACGCAGGCTCCTCGTAGAGGCTTTGTTATTAACATCGTAATACCACTTATCCGATTTGATTCATCATATCAACTTTGTTTGAAAATATTTGCTCGGGTACTTACTTCTTCGTCAGTGGATGCAAGCATACCGGCTTTGGACGGCTAACTTCTCCACAATACTCTGCGCTTTGCGGTAATCCGCCTCCGTTCTGAGCGGCCATACCCGGGACACGCACGTCGCAGTATCACCCTCGTTTACAGAGGATCCGGCGTTGGAAGGAATGCCGGCTGCCGGTTTGGGGGAAATGGACAACATCTTAGGAACTCCGCCGTTGCTGAAATACCTTTTGCCTCCCTTCACCTCCGTTGGAAGAGGAAGGGTTGCGCTCGTCATTCCGGCATGCTTTTAGCCGGAATCCAGCCCCACGGCAAATTCTCTGGATACCGGTTTTCGCCGCGGTATGACGGTCTGAAAATGTCAAAAAATATGTGCTCAGGTGCTTATTTCTCTGGCTTCTCGCAGCTGTGCTGGTCCTGGTACTTTTTCAAGCACACCGTTTCGAAGGTATCCCATTTCAAACGGTCGATGCAGTCGAACCAGGTATCTTCCTGCTTCTCGATGAAGTCGAGTTTTTCCAGGAAGCTCTCATTGAGAAGACTTTGAGGGATGACGACCACCCCGCAGTCGTCGCACACCGCCACGGCATTGTCGTAGTACTCGCGCTTTCTTGCCACCAGATCGGGATCCAGAGGGGCTTCATTCCTGCGGTTGAAGCCGCCGATGGGAGTCAACCCGCGCATCCAGATGGGCCAGTTTTCTTTCATCAAGTGAGGAGCGTCCCGCAGGTAGCCGTCCACGACAATGGCCGTGAGCTGGCGATACAGGATCAGGAATTTGGACACGAGAGCCCCGAAAACCGCCCGGTCGCCAAAATTGAAGGTTTCACAGAACAGGATGGATTCCTCCGGCGGGGTGCGGATCTGTTCGTGAAACTCCCAATTGCTCTCGTTGTATGCGTAAGCCCAGAATATTCTTCCCACCTTGTGAAACCCGCGATTCAGGGCCGTTACCCCCCTCACCGCACCCGTCTTGTCCATGCAATCGGCGACTTCCGTCGTGGAAATCCTGTTGCGCTTGATTTCCTGGATGATCCTGTCCGTTATATCCGGCATTCCATAACTCCCTTCAAGCCCTGCACTGCGGTTCAATCGCTAATCCCATAGAGAAATAAAATGTACCACGCCCTCATTGCGCGAGCAATCATCTTGCTCAGTGTTCCAGAGCAATCGCATCAAACCCTGGTTACTCTGCAGGGTAGAGGCCTGGATTGCTCGTTTTCCTTGTTTGCTCGTTTTTCTTGCCGGAAGAGAGCCGCTATGTTTCGCCGGACCCTCCAACTGCTCCATGCGACCCAAATGCTGATGGCCCCTACAAACAAGCCCACGAAGACTCGAGACAACATCTTTCAGATCTCCTTGTTAAGGGACTCTGTCGTTGCTGAAATACCGTTTGCCCCCTTCACTTCCGTTGGAAGGGGAAGGATTGCGCTCGTCCTTCCGGCATGTTTTAAGCCGGAATCCATCCATACACTGCTCTGGATTCCGGCTTAAAACATGCCGGAATGACGAAAAATGGTATCCCGGTAACCTCCAAGTCCCTAACGCCAATCATGAGCGGCGCGCGCAGAGGACTACGTGGTAAACTTCGGACGTGGTCGCGCGCCCGCTCGATGATTTTGTTCGGCCATGCACCTGGAATTACTGCTTCTCTATGATCTCTTTCAAATCTGGATCAAGCAACTCCCACAGGCGAGGATGGCTTTCTACTAGACGGGCTATGTCGCCAAGATCTTTGAGTTTCTTACTTTGTCTTCTTTCCGTGTCCCGCCAAGCTTTGATTTTTCCGCGCAAAGTGTCTTCCAGAGAGGCAACCCGCATAAGAATTCCGTGTATGTCTGCTGGTACGGACCGGCTCGGGAAGTCTCTATAGAAGTCTTCCGTGCTTAACTGAATACTGACTTTGGAACGGCCTCGGAAATTGATTGACCATGGAAAGCGTTCAGATCTAAACCCGGCCTCTTCAAGAACTTTTGTGACAAGCTCCACTGACTCTGCCGCAACAACGAAATCAACATCTTGAGTGACCATGGCTTCAGCCGCCCAGTGGTTTACAGCTATGCCTCCGATTGCGCACCATGCAAGATCTGCTCGCTCAAGACAATCGACCAAACGCATGACATCGTCTGTGCCGCCTGCTGTCTGCCAGTCATAGAATTGTTTTGGGGTCATGTTGTGTCCTTGATCATGCTTTCTTTATGCCGAACGCCAAAAATCAGCGGCACCAAACCACGCGGCTACCGAGCCTGAGGAAAGGCCACGGAATTGGGGCGCATCCCCCGTTTTTTTTACAGGTCGGTATTGAGCTCCGTTTCTTCCCTGGGCGGACAGCGGTGATGGGATGGCGCTCTCGATGCAACTCGATCACTCTGTCGTAGGTCCCGTTGTACTTGGCACAGCGGAGCTTGAGGATGTTGTTGGCGCAAGTCGGATACCACCATGCCCCTGTCCGTTTCAACCTGCCGTGGCAGATCATCTTGTTGGCCGATTCGATCGCACCGGATCCAATGTGGTAGCCGCCCCGCCTGGCGGAGGATTAGTCAAGCCTGCCGGAGCGTTTCGTGAGATGCTCGATCGCATTGTCCATGAGCTTTTTCGCTTCCTCGGATGCCGGCTTCATTCTATTGAGGCCTCCGAGAACTTGGGGTTGCTCACTCAAGCAAAGTCTTACCAGGGTGGCATGGACCCATGCAGAATGGTTGTTCCCATGTCCATTTATTCTAAGGGACTCCGTCGTTGCTGAAATACCGTTTGCCCGCCTTCACCTCCGTTGGAAGGGGAAGGATTCCGATCGTCATTCCGGCGTGCTTTTAGCCGGAATGACGTAAAATGGCATCCCAGTAATTTCCAAATCCCTTAAATCCCCAACAATTCTCTAGCGTTTTCTCCCATTACCCGTGCCTGCTCCGCATCGTTGAAGCCTACTCGCTCCATGAGCTCCCGCACCTTGGCTATGGACTTCGCCATATCCATGTGTGGAAAATCCGACCCGAACAAGAGGCGGTCAGGCCCGAGTTTTTTCATGGCAAAAGCGATGTCCTGTTCCACCGAGCTTCCCTCAAAATACAGTGGGCTGAAGGACAGGTCCATGTAGAGATTGGGGTTTTCCTTCGCCATGAGGGTCGCTTCCAGCACCTTGAAACCGCCCAGGTGGGCAATGATGATGCGCGCCTGGGGGACGTCCTGTGAAAGGCGGGCGATCAGTCGCAGGACATCCAGACCGTAGCCGGCAGCTCCATAAAAAAAGGCGTCCATGAGCACCGGAATGTTCAGGTCGGCCGCCAGACGGGTCAGCTCAACGACAAGGTCTGCATGGGAATCATTCATCTTCTGCAGCCGCGGGTGAAGCTTCAGGCCCTTGAGCCCCCCCTCCCGCACAGCTTGAGCAAGCTCGGCTAGACATGCATCGGGTCGATGGATGTCCACGGAAGCAAAGCCGACCAGTTCAGGGTGCGCCCTGCAGGCGTCGCGGATGTCTTCATTCGGTGTTAACGGTGCAATGGGCAGGAGCACGGCACGGTCCACTCGGCATCTCTGCATGTCCTCAGGGAGGGAGGTCAATACCAAAGAATCGTTCGGCGCCTGCCGTTTTTCCGAGACGGGAAGATGCGTGTGGATATCGATGATCAAGACAGGGGCTCTCCATTGTCATATCCAACCTATATGCACTGTCAAAGAAGTTCTGCCGGGTAAGACAACACCCCCGCTGCCCCCCTCAAGGGGGGAATCAAAGGCGCGTACCCCGCGAAACAAAACTGACAGAGCACCAGTACACTTCGGCGAAAGTTTTCATCCTAAGGGACAGAGCGATTCCCCCCTCGAGGGGGGCAGGGGGGTGTGAGCGTCACCACACATCCCCCTTGATCCCCCTTCAAAGGGGGAATTAAAAACCTCCTGGACCAGGTGATGACTTTCGCCGCGCTGTACCAGGCGGTTCCGCGCTGCGTCCACTCTGCGGTATGCAATTGGAAGGTTGATGCAGTGGCTGCATTTTCGGCTGCGGCAGGGGTGGATGCCGGCTTTCGCCGGCATCATCATGGTAAGATGAGGACAGCCGCGGACATTGCTGACGATCTCAGGGTTTTTTCGATTCTTGGTCTTGTTTTTCAGGCTTTTCGGACGGGACAGGCGGGTTTGTTTCCTTCCCATCCGTGCCCGCTTCCGATTGCGGCACCGGTGATGCCGCCGGCTTGCCTGCGTTCTCCAATGTCTTCTGCTGCCCTGCTTCCTCCGGCGCAGCAGCTTTGGGCTCGGCGGGTTGGGGAGGTTCAGTTTTAGGGGCTAACGGTGTATTGGGCTTTTCACTCTTTTCACCCGTCCCAGGTGAAGCCTTTGGATCCTGAGTCTCACCACGCCTCCCGGTGTAAACATGATACCATTTTCCGTCGTAGAATCTCCATTCCTCTGTGTGTCGGCCGATCATCCCCTCCTGGGGCTGGTCCTGAGTGAAAGTCCAGCGGTAGCGGATCTTCATGGTCACTGTGCCCTTGTCTCCTTCCATACTCACGCTTTCCGGCTCCGCTCCCAGCCATTCCACACCACGCCCAATGCTCGTAAGGTATATGCTTAAAGTTACATCCTTCACCGAGTCGGGCAGTTCATAGGCAAACGCCTTCTCAAACTGCTGCTTGAGCTTCAAGTCCCAGTATTCAGCAGACCGTTTTTTCAAATTTTCTTCCGTCCTCTGAGAAGTCAAAGCCTTACAGGACAGGAGGGTTGCAAGTGACAGCAGCAACGCAGCTAATAAAATCAGATTGCGAATGTATTTAGACTGCATGTATAAACCTGTTGTTCCTTTCCGAGGTTGTTGTTCGCTATTCACGGACAAAACCTTGTCAAAATCTGCAAAAAAAAGCGGACCCACTCACGCGGGTCCGCCTAATTCTTCAGTAGCACGCATTCGGCTTCCGGTTAGAGCCGCTTCACTACAAACCGCGCGCTACATGTAACTTCTTTCGTCCCTTGAACTTAGAACCTGATGTTCAGAGGATCTTCACAACCAGCGAAAGGCGAAGACTGTTCGCAGTCGTTCGGATTGTCGAACGCAGGCGTGAAGGAGCGCGCATGCAGGAAATTGGCAAATTCGAAATCCAGAACCTGAACCATCGCGGGGATCAGCCTGTCGTATCCAAACGCAGAAGCATTCACGTTGGTTGCAAGGCAATTGAGGAGCGGCATAGCTTCTCGATTGTACGCAAGGTTCTCACTGACACGGTAGGTATTGCGCGGATCGTTATTGGTTGGACCACTCATCAGTCCAAAGCCCAGCATTTCAAACCAGCCGGCATAGAAGGTGCCGTCTACATCCAGGGGACCCTGTGCATGCGTGAGGAAGCAGAATTCGCTCAGTTTCGCCCTGGAGAGTGCGCCGATGGGCACACAGTTCACTTCCCATCTCAGGTTTGTCAGCAGGTACGGGGACGGCACGGAATAAGGCTGTTGCTCATCCAGACCGTAAATGCTACCGTACAGAGAAATCGTGCCTACGGTACCAGGTACGTTGATCAAGCCTCTCGCGTTGCTGGCATCAGCAGGCCGTCCAACGGGCCACGGGACGGGAGTGGGGTCACCCGCAAAACGAGGATAGGTGAAGAAGAAATGGAGGTACTTGGTGGGGAAGGTGATGGTAGCCATCGAGAAAGTGGTCCGTTCCGCCCTGAAGCCACCATTGAAGTAGGTCGACGTAACTTTTTGTTTTGCCAGAGCATCGTCCACTTCGTCCAGGCTGAAACTATCAACCGCGGATGCACCCCCTCCGCTCAGGTCATCACCATCGTTCCAGGTGGGACCGAAGTTGGTGGCCCAATCCGGATCGGTGTAAGCCGGGTCAACTCTTGAGCTGTTGTTGAAGCTCAAAGGGTTGTAAACGATGGCGCCCGCATCGCCGATGCCACCCAGAACCACGCCGCGGATAAACTCATCGCGATGAGCGAAACCACAATTGGTTCTGAAATCAGCAAGAGCCGTCATGGCATAGCCGGTGTAGAGACCATTGGTGAAGTCACCCATGAACACCTGGCCGGTGAGCACGTTTCCAAGGTCAACAGGGATGACGGAACGAGACGCACCATCGGTGAATGTTGGGTTCAAACGGTACGCTCCACCGGGAACGCCATTGTTGAAGAATGCCTGCTGCAGATCCTGGAAGGTAACGCCTTTCATAAAACTTTCAGGGACATTCAAAGTGATGTCGTCACCATTGCGAGGATCAAATCTAAGCTTCCAAAGGCCGATAACCTCGATGTAACCGATAGCCAACTCCTGGACGCCTTTCTGCTCGGCGGGAAGGCTGGTGAAAGCATTCAGGATGGAGTTGCTGAGATTGTTTTCCCATACACCGGTGGTGGACAGGCCGGAGTTGATCACGGTTTTGGTGTCCGCACTCCAGATCCTGACGCCGGTCAGGCTGTTCGTCCCCACGCCCTCAAACTGAAACCAGAAAACATCTTTAGGCGACAGCAAAATCGGGAAGTCGATGGCTTCAATGCTGTAGCGCCCGGTGCGCAGCCGCACATGAGCCGCCACCCAGTCATTGCTGGTGTTGACAATGGACACGTAGGTCAGGAAGTTCGCGTTGTCCAATTCGCCCTGAAAGTTGGTTCCCACCGTGGCACGGTACCACTCACCGATCAACGCGTCACCCTGTCCACCCTGGTTCATGCGCAGGGCATTTACCGGCTGAATCAAGTTGGTCGGATCATAGGACGTGGCCTGCGCCTGCACTGCCAGCCCAAGGAACATAGCCAATGCAAGAAAAACACAACTATACTTTTTCATTCCTCTTTCCTCCTCATAAAATTACACAGCTTGCAAACAACCATAAACCGGCTTCTTTGCTCTCTTTTCCGCTTATCTTTTTCTATCTCCTCCTCTCTTTTGGTTGACCGTTCACATTTTACCCCCTTGTACCACCTATTACGTACTGGCGCATTTACATCACAAAATTACAATTGGGTCAAGGAAAAAAAGCTTTTTGTCGGCGGTGCTCTTCTCTTGTCCGCCTTTTCTCCAAGTCTTTTCCCGCCCGTTCGTCCGGCAAGGCTCCCGGCTAGTGCTCCGTCAAAAAAGGTTGCCGGGTAAGACAACACCCCCCTGCCCCCCTCGAGGGGGAATCAATGGGGCGCACCCCGCGAAACAAAACTGACAGAGCACTAGGGCGTGTACGCAAACCGCGATTACGCATATCGTCGATGTTCAGTGCGACGAAAGCCGGATTCAGAAACCCTCAGAAAACCTGGGTTCGTCCTTTCTTCGTAATGACGAAGCATCTATATCTCAAAATCTCAAAGGAGCTGAAGACTTTGCGTACACACCCTAGTACACTTCGGCGAAAGTTTTCATCCTAAGGGACAGAGCGATTCCCCCCTCGAGGGGGGCAGGGGGGTGTGAGCGTCACCACACATCCCCCTTGATCCCCCTTCAAAGGGGGAATTAAAAACCTCCTGGACCAGGTGATGACTTTCGCCGCGCTGTACTAGTAAGGAGGGACATCATCCTGATACATCGTAGAACCCATTGATTGACCAAAAAGACCAGCAGCTTAAAAAATAATCTTGAATCGGGTCAATCCTTTACAACGATATGCAACGACTGTTCCACGTGTTGAGCCACGGCACGCGCTTCGTCCCGCCCGGCCCCTGCGGTGATGACAAAGCCGTGGCGGCTCCGATCGTCTTCGATCCCCCCGATTCTCTCGCCGGGAAGGTAGTTGCTGAAAATTTCGATCACACCCGGTAAATTTCTCATTTCCCACAGGTTGGAGAAGCCCTCGAATCGCTTCCCCGCAGAGAAGGTCAGGAAGCGCAGCTCGGCCCCGCGGGTATGAGCGCGTTGCACCGTCACCTCCCGGCCCATGAGGAGACGCAGGAGAGCGGGGGTGGGGTGAAAGCCGCACACCGCCGGAACAATGTGAGTGGGAATGCGCGAGCCTCCGCCCCGGGCCGCGATTTCCACCAGCCACGGCAGCCCGTCGGCATCCACCATGAATTCCGCATGGGTGATTCCAAAGGGTATTCCCATGGCTCTGACGGTAGCTTCACTGGCCCGTGCGATGCGGTCGAGAACCTCACGGGGAAAGGCGGCAGGATAGGTCAGTGTTTTGGCCACACCCGGAAGGTTCGGAAAATGCTCCTTGTCGGATATGGCCAGGGTATGGGGCTCCCCATCCACCACGAAGCCTTCCACGGTGCATTCGATCCCTGTCAGGCAGGTTTCAAAGATCGCCCCGCCCGTCGAAGAGCATGCGGCGGCCGTGGCAAAGGCGCCGTCAACGTGCAGGGGCTCAGCGTCCACCACCAGGCGGCCGACCCCCCGGCTCGACTGGGCGTCCAGGGGTTTGTAAAACAGCGGAAGCCCCAGGTCCTTCACGGCGGCCCGAGCCTCTTCCGCGCTGCGGCAGACCCGAAAGCGCGGCTGCGGAATCCCCGCCGCCTCCGCTCGCTGCCGCATCAGGCCTTTGTTCGTGACGGCATCGGCCACAGGAACGGGAAGCCCCCGCAGCCCCAGGCGCTCGGCGACCCGCGCCACGATGGGAACGGCGAAATCCGTCTGCTCCGTCATGACGGCATGGACGCCCCGCGACCGGCCAAGCTCCACCAGCCCGTCGATGTCCTGCAGCGGTATCCGAACGGCTTCATCGGCGACTTCAAACCCCGGCGCATGGGGGGTCCCGTCGGCACAAACGACATGAAAGCCCATGGCCCGCGCAATCCTGATGACCGGGACCTGCCATTGCCCTCCCGGGAGGAAAAGCAGGCGCTTTCCTCGGAATTCCGAGTGGTCCAATGCAGCCGGGCGCAGAGGACCTGCCGGCACATCTAAAGATGTATCTATTTCGGACAATTCAAAATCTCCCGCAGGGTAAGGGATGAAACGTGGCGTGCTCGGCAATGCGATCGTCCTTGAACATGCAGAGGGCGAACTCGAAGGGTAGGTATGCATGGTTCAAGGCAACCCGGCGCGTCAATGTTTTGGCAAACACGAACGCATGCTCGGGGGAGGTGTAATAAAGGTCTTCCCGTTCGTAGTCCACGTAGGATGTCAGAAAATCAACGGCGACGGCCACTTTGCAGCACGAAAACATTTTCCCGAGAGTCCGCGTCACATAATCCCAGTGAGCTTCGCCCTCCAGGCGGGCGTTGAAGATCCCCGACGCGAGAACAAGGTCAAAGGTTTGACCAGCCTGAAATTCGGAGAAATCGGCCACCGTGAATTCTGCTCCGGGATAGGCTGCCCGCCCCACCTCGATGAGGTCTTCTATAAAATCGACACCGGTGTAGGTCCCCTTGAACCCATGCTCCAGGAGGAAGGGATAGAGGTCTCCAAAACCGCAGCCCACATCCAGGACGGAAGCAAGGGACTGCAGGTCGCAAAAGGATGTCAAAGCTTTGAACCGCTCCCCCTGCTTGCCCGAAGCCCAGCCGAGGGTCCTCGGATCATGCCCGTATTGATCCAGCCGCTTCCGATAGCGATGGCGGTAGGCTTCGCGGTCTTCCGGGTTCACGGTCTGCGCTCCCTTTCCCCACCCCGCGCCAGGGGAGGATAGGATGTTTCACGATCCACGATGAAAAAGGGACGTCTTTGAGCTTCCGTGTAGACACGCCCCAGGTATTCCCCGATGATCCCCAGGCAAAACAAGATGATCCCGAAGAAGAGCATCTGCCCGGCGAAAATGGATGTATATCCCAGCAGGGGCTTGTCGGCGATGAAATAGAGATAAAACGCCCGAAGGAGGATCAAAAAGGCGAGTCCGCTCAGGATGAAGCCCGAAGAGACCATCAGCCGGAGGGGGTACCCCGAAAAGCCGAAAGCGATGTTCACCCACACGGAGATCAGCTTGGCGAGGCTGTAACGGCTGCGGCCCGCACGGCTCGCATCGTGCCGCACCTTTATAGAAGTCTGGGGAAAGCCGACCCAGGCGACGAGGGCTGCAAGATAGGTGTGGGTTTCGGGCAGCCGGAGGATCTCCTCCACCACCCGCCGGCTCATGATGCGGAAGGCCCCGATGGAATCGGGGCTGAGGTTGTGAAAAAGCTTGTGCATGAGCCAGTTGGCCAGTTTCGATCCCCAACGCCGAAACAAGGTATCCTGGCGCTCCACCCGGGCGCCGCACACGACGTCATACCCTTCCAGTGCCTTGGCGTAGAGCTTCTCGATCTCCTCGGGGGGGTTCTGCAGATCGTCGTCCATGGTGACAATCCAGCGCCCGGCCGCGACCGTCAGGCCGGCGGCGAGGGCCGGGTGCTGCCCGAAATTGCGGGAGAGCTTCACGAATTTGATGTGGGGGTCGACTTTCGCTTCCCTCAACAACACACCGGCGGAACCGTCCCGGGAGCCGTCATCCACAAAGACAATCTCGTAGGATGCCCCCAGGCGCGTCAGTGCAGGTGTCAGGCGCTGGACTAATTCGGGGAGGGTCCTTTCGCTGTTGTACACGGGGATCACGACGGATAGTTCGGGCGTCTCGATCCCTTCAAAAGCGTTCAAATGTTCTCTCCACTCTCTATTCTATAAACTTGGTGCAATGAAAATCAGGCTCGATATACTGCGAACGGATCAAATCTTGGCTTTCGTAGGAGCGGCTTCCAGCCGCGACACAAATAGCCGGCTCATAATAGAATCGCGGCTGGAAGCCGCTCCTACAGGATCATCAATCAGTCAAGATCTCACCGATTTGGAGTATAGATCCGCAGATTTCGCAGATTAGCGCAGATTAAAAACCCAGGGTTGGCGGCAAAGATTTAATCTGTGCAATCCGCGGATAAAAACAGGTGGAAGCCATCGAGATCTCAACGATTCACCCGGTAGAAGGCGGTGACGAGCTCCGCCACCCGGTCCACATCGTCTTCGGTCATCTCGTAATAGAGCGGCAGGCGCAGCAGCCGGTCGCTCATGGTGTCCGTCACTGTCATTTCCCCGCTGACGCGGCCGTATTTGAGCCCGGCCTCCGAGGAATGCAGGGGGACATAATGGAAGACGGCGTAGACCCCCCGCTCCTTGAGATACTCTATGAGGCGCGTACGGTCGGCCATGGACCGCGTGATGAGGTAGAAAATATGCCCATTGCCGGAGCACGCCGTATCCTGGTGAGGCAGTTGGATCACCCCCGAACGCGCCAGGGGCTCCAGTTGCACCGTGTAGCGGGCAAACAGCCGCGAGCGTTGGTCGATGATCTGCCGGCCCTGCTCCAGCTGGGCATAGAGGAAAGCGGCGATCAGGTCACTGGGAAGAAAGGATGAGCCGATATCCACCCAGCTGTATTTGTCCACTTCCCCCCGGAAGAAGCGGCTGCGGTTGGTGCCCTTGTCCCGTATGATCTCCGCGCGCTCCATGAAAACCGGGTCGTTGACGAGGAGCGCCCCTCCTTCCCCGCTGATGATATTTTTTGTCTCATGAAAGCTCAGGCAGCCCAAATGTCCGAGGGTCCCCAGGTACTGGCCGTGGTAGGTGGACAGCATGGCATGGGCCGCATCCTCCACGACCAGGAGCCCGTGCTGAGCGGCAATTTGGAGGATCTCGTCCATGGCGCAGGCAAATCCGGCGTAATGCACCGGGACGATGGCCTTGGTGCGCGTGGTAATGGCCGGCTCGATGAGGGATTCGTCCAGGTTGAGGGTGTCGGGACGGATATCGATGAAGACCGGTACGGCGCCCCGCAGCACGAAGGCGTTGGCCGTGGAGACGAAAGTGAACGAGGGCATGATGACTTCATCGCCAGGCTGGAGATCGCACAGGATAGCGGCCATTTCGAGCGCCGCGGTGCCGGACATGGTGAGGAGCGCGCCGGGGCAGCCCAATTTTTCCTGGAGCCAGGTGTGGCAGAGACGGGTGAATCGCCCGTCGCCGGAGATATGCCCATCGGCCATGACGGCCTGGGTGATGTTGTAAAGCTCCTTCCCAACAAAAAAGGGCTTATTAAAAGGTATGTTCGGCTTGGGGCACTCCAACTTCATTCCTGCGGTCTCTCCTCAATTACTGCATTACTTCCTCCCGGCACGGTGAACCCTCCGACAATGTCGCTTTGACTTATAGAACCAAGTGGCGTAACAAGTCGAGGGGAAAAAACGGCGGTACGGAGATTCTGAAACCCTAAATGGACCAACTTTCATGCACGCTATACGCATTAAGGATTGAAAACTTCACTTTTGTAGGAGCGGCATCCTGCCGCGACAGTGAGCCAGTCGCGGCAGGATGCCTGCTCCTACAAAAACAGGGATCCGTCAAATTGAAAGTTTTGTGCCTCATCAAGTATAAGTTCATCACAGGCATCCAAAACCTTCCCGTCTATGGGCGGCATCTCCTGATCTATGGTAGCTACCTCGCCTGGTCGTGCCTTCTCACCTGGCCGCTGGTGGCGAACCTCGGCCAGTCGATCCCCATGCCGTCCTACATTCACGATCGTCCCTGGGTCCACAGCCTCTGGGGGTACCTGTGGTGGCTCTGGACGATCAGGGACTCCCTGCTCAATCTACATGCTCTGCCGATTTATACGGATTATGTCTTTTTCCCCGTGGGCATCAAGAACGTGTCGGCTTGGATCCAATGCATCTACCCTTCCCTCTTGTTCATCCCCCTTGCCACCGTGTTCAATCCCATCGTCACGGGAAATATTCTCCTGCTGCTCTCCCTGGCCGCGGGGGCATACGCCGCTTTTCTCCTGGGGCGGCACTGCATCGGGCAGGACGCGGGAGCGTATGTGACGGGGTTCGCCTATGCTTTTGCCACGCCGCAACAGGCCAACGCCCAGGGGCATCTCCTCATCATGACGGCATTGCCCCTCATCCCGCTGTTCATTCTTTTTTTCATGAAGCTCGTCCAGGAGGAAAAGCGCGCCAATGTCTACCGGGTTTGCCTGATCTTTCTGCTGCTCTGCTTTTCCTACTGGTATTACACGACCTTCGTGCTGATGTTTGCACTCATTTATCTTGCCCTGCTGGTTTTTTCTGGTGGAGCGGAGGGACCGCGCTCGGCCTTATGGAAGCTCTTCCAACGGCTCCTCGGGGTTGCGGGGATCTGCGGCGTCGTCCTGGTCCCAGTCCTGTGGTTCATCTACACACAGGAGGAAATTTCTTTTGCCTCCCCCAAGATGCAGGCGGAGGAATGGAGCGTGGATCTCCTCGCGTTTTTCCTCCCCAGCCATGACAGCTCATTTTTCGGCACATGGACCCGGCAAATCCGGGAAAACCTTCTTGCCAATCCCACCATTCAGTCGGCCTATCTCGGCTACCCTTTTCTGATCCTCGCCGTGGCGTCGTTTTTTCAACGCAACAGAAAGCCGCTGATCCTCTGGACCGTTGTCGGAGGGATTTTTGCCCTGCTTGCTCTCGGCCCCGTGCTGCATATCCATGCCAAAGCCATTTCTTACATCCCCGGCACGAACGTTCCCTTGCCCATGCCTTTTCTTTTGCTGCACCGGCTCCCCATCCTCAATTCCATACGGGACTGCAGCATGTTCCTGGTGATGCCTTCTCTCTGCCTGGCCGTCCTGGCGGGATACGGGGTCAGCGGCATCCTGCGGCGAGTGCGCTGCAAGCCGCTGGTCTTTTCGAGCATCCTGGCCATATGCTTCCTCGACAGCCTGATCCTTCCTTTCCCGACCCACCGGGTGCAAATTCCCGACGCGTATACAGAAGGGGAGCTACTTAGGGGCGAGGGCACCCTGGTCGACATTCCCCTGCGCTCCGATGTGCCCAAGTATCAGTTCGACCAGATCTTTCACCGCAAGCACCTCCTGACGGGGAGCTTTACCCGGATGCCGGAATTCTACAATTCATACGGCGAAGGCATATGGATCCTGGATGTCTTCAAAAATCCCGCTAAACTGCTTGAGTCTTCCTGGAACAGGAGTGATACGGATGCGGACAGGGCCTACGCCGCATGGGTGCAGCATTTTTTCAAAATTGACACCGTCGCGGTGCATACGCAGCTGTTGTCCCAAGGGGAATCCAAGGCTCTGGATCGGTTCCTGCACGAGCACTTCCAAGTTTTAAAGGTTCGAAGCAATTCCGATGGCACGATTCTCTACGGGCTGGGGGCCGTGGAGGCTCCGGAGCTGCCGACGCCTTTCACCATCGATTTCAGGAAGACGGACACGGCCCTTTACTTGAAGAAGGGCTGGGCCTGGGCGGAGCCCATGGGACCGGAGCGCACGGCGGCGTGGTCGACGGAAAAAACTTCGGAGCTCTTCGTCCTGCTGGATGCCAGGAAGAGCCAGGTCCTCTCTTTCAGTGCGCTGCCCTTCTCCTACCCCGGGGCCCCCCGACAAACGGTCACGATCTACCTGAACGATCGCAATGTGAAGACGCTCTCATTGAATGCTGGAGAATGGGGCAGGTTGGCCGTTCCACTGCCGCCGGAAGCTCTTGTGGACGGCGTGAATGCAATCAAGTTCGAGTATGGGTATGTCGCGAGCCCTTCGGATGTCATCCCGGGCAGCACGGATACGAGAAAATTGGGAGCGGCTTTCGAATCCATCGAGCTCGCGACGTCCCCAGGTTTCTAAGAGGCTGTCTGAGAAATGAGGCAATCACGCTTAGTGCGGAAGATCATAAATTCGCAGCCATTTCGTTGTAGGAACGGCTTCCAGCCGTGACAGGAGCAGATGACCGCAACCTTTGTCGCGGCAGGATGCCGCTCCTACAAAAAATGAAGGTAAACGGCTGCGTGATTGCGAACCTCGGCACTTAGCATGCATTTTGTTGCGTCATTCCGGCAGTCTTCAAGCAGGATTGACGGGTTGAGGCGGTCACGAAGGCCGATCCTTCATCCCCCCGGCCCGCTCCTTGATGAAATCCTTGAGAGGCAGAAGCCAGGGCCATCTCCGCCCGAGCACCCATTCCCTCACGGGCCGGATCAGCGGGTTGCCGGAGACAAGCAGCTTCGTGATTTTTGCAGGATATCCGCAGCTGCAGCCGCATCTGCCTCTCGGCCAGAATTTTTCGGCAAGCTCCTGAACCCGTGAGTAATCATTCCCCGTGGGGAGAGATGCCCCTGTCTTCAGGTTTGAGTGTGAGTCGGCAGCACGTTCGGCATGGAGGGCACGGGCCTGGTGCAGGAGGCGGGTCATGTTGCTTCCCATGTCATCCAGGCGGAAATGCCGGCAGATGCGCTCGCGGGCATTCCGCCCCATGGCCCTGCGTTTGGAGGGGTCTGACAGGAGGGTCTCCAGGGCCGCGATGTAAAGAGCCGTTTCCCGCTCTGTATCCCCCACGGGCACCAGGATACCGCACTCTTCGGTCACCAGCTCCCGCTGGCCTCCCACATCCGCACCCACGACCACCAAACCGCAGGCCATGGCTTCATAAAAGGTGAGGGCAATGCCTTCCCACCTGGAGGGGAGAAAGAAAATATCCGCAGCCGCCATGAGCTCACGCACGCGCATGCTGGATACCTCCCCCAGCATGCGGGCACAGTCCGACAGGCCGTGCCGGCCCAGAAAATCTTCCAGCCAGCTTCTGTCTTCGCCGTCCCCGGCAACCAGCGCCACAAAATCCCGCTTTGTTTCCCGCAAGCCCTTCATGACGTGGGCAAAGACCCGGGGCTGCTTCTGAGGGCAGAGGCGGCCGGCATAGAGGATGACGGGGGTGCCTTCGGAGAGATCGAATTCCCTGCGCACGGACTCTCTCAGGGTCTCGTCGGGTCTCCAGGCATCCGGATCGACATTGATGGTGCAGACATCCACACGCTCGGCGTCCGCCCCCCGCTCCACCATCCATTGTTTCAGGTGTTGACTGGTCACCAGCGTCAGGTCGAGGTCGGCGCGGTGATCGATGGACAGGCGCGGGAAGCCTCCATTCATCCAATGCTCATCCTCGAGATGGCAATAATCCACGAAGGTCGTTTCGGGAAACTGCCTTCGCCAGGAAGGCAGCAGGTAGTACCCCAGCTCGCTTTGAGAGATCATCACCACGTGAGGCTTCCTCTGCCGTATCCATTGACTCAGAAGATCAGGCAGATCCTTCGAGGAAAGGCCGTCGTCCAGGATGAAAATGTCCCGGGTGAAGCGTGAAAATTCAGGAAGCCAGGCGTTGTCTCCCCTGAGGGTGGTGGCTATGGATACATCCCAGCCCCTTCGGGTCATCTGCTGCACCAGGTCCAGGTTGAACTTGTCGGAGCCCCCCACCGTCAGCCACGGGAGAACCATCAGGAGGCGGGGCCTATCCCCTGGCGGACCGAAAGGGCTTGGAACGCCGGGACAAGCTGAATGGGGTAAAGTCTGCTGCATCAACGACTAGCCTCCTGATGTACTCCAAGCGGATGAGATCCCGACTTGTTGGTGAACCTGTAGGAGCGGCTTCCAGCCGCGACAGGAATGGCCGAATCTCGGTAGAATCGCGGCTGGAAGCCGCTCCTACAGGTTTGGTACCCTATTATTTGTCAGCTGCCTGAGGCTTTCTAAAAATTCGTTTCCTCGTCATTCCGGCAGTCTTTTAGCCGGAATCCACCCCAACGAAAAACCTGGATTCCGGCTTAAGAACCGCCGGAATGACAAAACAAGGTGCATGTTCAGAGTGATTGACTCATTTTTTAGACAGCCTCTTATAGGCCGTAATCAGCCATCAAAATTTCTATACGATCATCCAGCCATTTATCAAGATAAAGATGCGCGTATCGAAGCAGCCATTCTCATTCTGATAAATTCCCCCGTTAAGACCTTCTTCCCGCCCCTCCCTCGGGTCGTTCCGGCAAGGGAGCGAGTGGCTCTCCCAATTCGATATAATTCTTGACAAAAATGAGCTCCCTTGTTACTGAACAGCCGGTTTTATCAGGATTGGTTTTCGCCTGGATTGAGCTGGAACCGGGACGAAACGACCAGAAACATTTTGAGGCTTCCGTGGCATTGCGGCCATGGAACGGATGTAGAATCGGAGCAGGTCCGACTCAGCACAAGAAGGAGAACCCATGCGCATCATCGAAAAGGTTTCCGAGATGCAGCAGCAGGCCGACGCCTGGCGTCGGGAAGGAAAAAGGATCGCCCTGGTGCCCACCATGGGCTATCTGCACAGGGGACATCTGACTTTGATGCAGAAAGCCCGGAATCATGCAGACATTGTCGTGATGAGTGTATTTGTCAACCCCATACAGTTCGGTCCCGGAGAGGATTTCGAACGGTACCCGCGAGACATGGAGCGCGACGTCCGCCTGGCGAAGGAAGTCGGCGTCGATGTCGCTTTTTCACCTTCGGCGACGGACATGTACCCCGAGGGATATCAAACCCACATAGAAGTCACGGAAGTGACGCGCCCCCTGTGCGGCAAGAGCCGCCCCGGGCATTTTCAGGGCGTCACCACGGTCGTGGGCAAGCTCTTCCACATCGTGAAGCCCCACACGGCCATATTTGGGGAAAAAGACTTTCAGCAGCTCGTTGCCATCCGCAGAATGGTCAAAGACCTCAACATGGACATTGAAATTCTCGGCCATCCCATTGTCAGGGAGGAGGATGGTCTGGCCATGAGCAGCCGGAACGTCTATTTGAATTCCGAGCAGCGAAAGAATGCATTACGACTGAGTCAATCCTTGAGGGAAGCTCAAACACTGGTCCGGCAGGGAGAAAGGAACAGCGCGGCGGTCCTGGCCCGGGTCAGGAACATTCTGGAAGCAGGAAAAGACATGCGCATCGATTATGCGGAAATGCGCCACCCCGAGACACTCCAGGAGGCTTCGCAAATAGAGGGTCCCGTCCTCTTGGCCCTGGCTGTCTTTGTGGGAGCCACCCGCCTCATCGACAACCGCGTTTTAAATGCTTCCGCGTGAAGGACACTTCTTTCAAACCGCATTCCATGACTTCAGGAGAAAACAATGCAACGCTTGCTGCTCAAATCCAAAATACACCGCGCACGCGTCACCGACGCCGACCTCCATTACGAAGGCAGCCTCACCATCGATGAGGAGCTCATGAAGGCCGCGGACATCCTCCCTTATGAACAGATCAAGGTCTACAACGTCCACAACGGCGCGCGGTTTGACACCTATGCCATTCCGGGACCCGCAGGAAAAGGGGATTTTTGCCTGAATGGAGCGGCGGCCCGGATGGGAGCCAGGGGAGACCTCATCATCATCGTCACCTATGCCCACTACGAGGAGCATGAAATCGCAAACCACGAGCCCAAGGTGGTCCTCCTGGGTGAGAATAACAAGCCTTACAAGAAGGAGAAGATTTCATCATGTCCATGAGTCATTTTTTGTTCACTTCAGAATCCGTAACCGAAGGGCATCCCGATAAGGTTTCCGACCAGATTTCGGACTCCATCCTGGATGCCATCCTCCAGCAGGACAAGGCGGCACGCGTGGCCTGCGAGACCCTGGTAACGACCGGCCTGGCCTTCGTCGCCGGTGAGATCACGACTTCGTCCTGGGTGGATATTCCCGACATCGTGAGACAGACCATCAAGGACATCGGATACAACGATTCCGACATGGGGTTCGACTGGGCAACCTGCTCGGTGCTCACCAGCATCGACAAACAGTCGCCCGATATCGCCATGGGCGTGAACCCCGGGGAAGGGATGTTCGAAGAACAGGGAGCCGGGGACCAGGGCTTGATGTTCGGATTCGCCTGCAACGAGACGCCGGTGCTCATGCCCATGCCCATCTATTATGCCCACCGCCTCACGCGCAAGCTCGCGGAAGTGCGCAAAAACGGAGTGCTCGATTTCCTGCGCCCCGACGGAAAAAGCCAGGTCACCGTCGAATACCACGATCACCACCAGCCCAAGCGGGTGGATACCATCGTCATCGCCGCCCAGCACACCCCCGCCGTCTCTTACAAGAACATCCGGGAAGGCATCATCGAAGAGGTCGTCAAGAAAGTCATTCCGGCGGAATTGATCGACGACAAGACCAAGTTTTATATCAATTCCACCGGGCGCTTTGTCATCGGCGGCCCCATGGGCGACTGCGGCCTGACGGGGCGCAAGATCATCGCCGACACCTACGGGGGCCAGGGAAGCCACGGCGGCGGATGCTTCTCGGGGAAGGACCCCTCCAAGGTCGACCGCACGGCATCGTACATGGCCCGCTACGTCGCCAAGAACATCGTCGCGGCGGGACTCGCCGACCGCGTGGAAGTACAGGTTGCCTACAGCATCGGCGTGGCCGAGCCTGTTTCCCTCATGATCGATACCTTTGGAACCGGCAAAATTCCCGCCGACCGCATTTCCGAGATCGTTCGGGAGCTTTTCAGCTTCAAGCCGTCCAACATGGTCAGCCATCTGAGGCTGCTCCGCCCCATCTACCGAAAGACGTCGTGTTACGGCCACTTCGGCCGGAACGACCCCGATTTTTCGTGGGAAAAGACGGACATGGTGGAAGCCCTTCGCGAGAAGGCGGGTATCTGATCGTTAAACGTGCGTTGATCTTCACCTGAACGATAAAATCCCCCCTGCCCCCCTTTATTAGGGGGGGGGAATGTACGCTACCCTCTCTATCAAAGTGAAAGTTTGCACCTCCCTTTTTATCAAAGGGGAGGTGGCTTTGTGCCTCCCCCTTTATCAAAGGGGGATCGAGGGGGATTTTCATGAGATACTGGGATCGGTTGAAATTTGGACTTTTGTAGGAGCGGCTTCCAGCCGCGACTCTCTTGGGAATCAGCTATCCATGTCGCGGCTGGAAGCCGCTCCTACGGGGTCAGCAAAAAGTCACGATCTCGTCCATGCAGAGCATAACTCAAGGAGACTCAATGGAATTCGATATCAAGGGCAAAAGCCTGGCGGAAAAGGGAAAGCTCCGCATCGAGTGGGCCGCTCAATCCATGCCCGTCCTGCGCTCCATCCAGGAGCGCTTCAAGAAGGAAAAACCCCTGAAGGGCCTCCGCCTGGGGGCATGTCTTCATGTCACGACGGAAACCGCCTTCCTGGCTCAAACCCTCCAGGCCGGCGGGGCCGACGTCCGTCTCTGCGCCTCCAATCCCCTCAGCACCCAGGACGACGTCGCGGCATCCCTCTCCATCCACGATCAGATTCCCACCTTTGCCATCAAGGGAGAGGACAAGGAGACCTACTACCGCCACATCCACGCCGTCCTCGGAGGCAAACCCCAGATCACCATGGACGATGGAGCCGACCTGGTGGGCATTCTCCATTCCGACCGCAAGGAGCTGCTGCCCGGAATCCTGGGGGGCACGGAAGAAACCACCACGGGTGTCATTCGCCTTCGAAGCATGGCTGACAGAGGGGTCCTGCAGTATCCCATCATCGCCGTCAATGATGCAGACACCAAACATCTCTTCGACAATCGCTACGGCACCGGCCAAAGCACCATCGACGGAATCATCCGGGCCACCAATCGCCTCCTGGCGGGCTCCTACTTTGTCGTGAGCGGCTACGGATGGTGCGGTCGTGGTGTCGCCATGCGGGCGGCGGGGATGGGAGCCAAGGTCATCATCACGGAAGTCGATCCCCTGCGAGCCCTGGAAGCCGTCATGGATGGTTACCAGGTCCTTCCCATGGCGGAAGCCGCCAAGCTGGGCGACTTTTTCTGCACTCTCACCGGCGACATGCACGTCCTCAGGCAGGAGCATTTTGAAGTCATGAAGGACGGGGCCATTGTTTCCAATTCAGGGCATTTCAACGTGGAAATCGATCTCGACGCCCTGGAGGGTCTTTCTTCCGCGCGACGCCAGATCCGGGACTTCGTGGAGGAATTCACCCTCAAGAACGGCCGGCACATCTATGTCCTGGGGGAAGGGCGCCTCATCAACCTGGCGGCCGCCGAAGGCCACCCCTCCAGCGTCATGGACATGAGCTTTGCCAACCAGGCCCTCTGCGCCGAATACATGTACCTGCACCATGCGTCCCTCGATAAGGCAGTGTATCGCGTGCCACTCGAAATCGATAAGGAAATCGCAAGATTGAAGCTCGAAAGCATGCAGGTGCGCATTGACGTCCTGACGCCCGAGCAGGAGAAGTATCTCAATTCCTGGGAGATGGGGACCTGATCAAGGGAACCGCATCGTATTGCCGGCGCCTCCGCAAGGCTGAGATCTGAACTACTTGCTTTGCTCGTGGGAGCGGCTTCCAGCCGCGACTTTTTCCATCGATTATTTTTGCCGCGGCTGGAAGCCGCTCCTACAAAAGCCAGCTTATCAACCGTTAACAGCATACAGGTTATCACCCGTAAACAGCACAGTGGAGTCAGGTGCATGAAATGCATCTAACCCTTTTTCCGAGCCGATTGACGGCCTTTTGCCTCATGCCGATGTCCAACGTTCCGGCCAGGATTGTGTCCGGGCTGCTGCAGATTCTCCTCGTGTGCCTGCTTTGGAGCTGCTCGCCCCCCATGAAAGAGGGCCCGGCAAGAGCCCCGGGGTTCGAGCCCGTCCCCCTGAGTGAGATCCCCGCCTTCGAGGATGACCTGGACGTGGACTCGTTGCGCCAGGCCGTCGCAGGAAGCATTTCCTTCTATGACCGCATCCCGGACGACAGAATGTTTTCGTTGGGCGATATGCCGCTCCGGGCAGACCAGCTCAAAGCCACGCTGAAGGAATTTTCAAAACTCCTGGACGCCCATAAAATCGATCCCGCCACCATTGCCCGGACCTTCGATATATACCGAAGCCGCAGCGCCGAGTCCTCGGGGGAATCCCTTGTGACGGGATATTATGAGCCCGTTCTGGACGCAGCGATGCAGCGGGGTGGTGATTTTTTATACCCCATTTATCGCATTCCGCCTGATTTGGTGACGATTGATCTAGCATCTTTCAATCCAAAATTGTATTCTGATCAAAAAATTGTAGGGCGCGTGGAAGGAAGCCGCGTCGTTCCGTACTATACCCGCCAGGACATCGACACCGGCAAGAAACTGGAAACGACGGGCTGCCAGCTGGCATGGCTCAAAGATCCCATCGACGTCTTCTTCCTGCAGGTTCAGGGGTCCGGTATGCTCCGACTGCCCGATGGAAAAATGCGGCGGGTTGGATATGCGGGTGCCAATGGACATCCCTACCGCAGCATCGGGAAATATCTCCTGGAAAAAGGAGTGATGGCGGCAGAAGAGATAACACTCCAAAGCCTCAAGGACTATTTGAGGAATCATCCCCTGGAGCGGGATGAAATTCTTTCCTATAATGAAAGCTATGTTTTTTTCCGATGGATAGATACAGGTCCCATCGGAAGCATCAATGTGCCATTGACGGCGGGACGGTCCATCGCCACGGACCCGCAGTTTTTTCCCAAGGGCGCATTGGCATTTTTAGAAACAAAAAAGCCTCGTCTGGACGCCCAGGGCCAGGTCCTGGGATGGGAGCCATTGCAACGATGGGTCCTGAACCAGGATACGGGAGGGGCCATCAAGGGGCCCGGACGAGCGGATCTTTTTTGCGGCACGGGTGAAGCGGCCGAATGGACGGCCGGCAGAATGAAGCATCCAGGAAGGCTTTATTTCTTCTTGCTGAAGAAATAAGGGGCCCCGGAATTCCTGGAGGGCTCAGCCATCCGTCTTGGAGGGAAGCGCTGCTACGGCCTGAAACAGAATGCGCATTTCGTCGAAGCACCGGAAAAGCGCAACGGCAGCCTGTCTGGCCTGGCTCTTTTCGCCATCGTCACCAAGGGAAAGCAGACCGAGGAGAGCTCTCTGTGCACCCCTGAAGTGATCGGTAGTGAGCTCCGCGCGGAAGCTCAACTGCTGCAGGATTTTTTCGGGGTCTGCGTTTTCCAGGATTGCGTCCAATTCTTTCTGCTTTTGCTGATACTCAAGTGCCAGGTGGCTGAGGATTTCAATGGAATCCTGGGAAAAGTCTACCATGGGGCCGTCCTTTTCTGGTGGGTGGGTTTGCTTCAGTCGACGCAGCAGGGCAGAGTGACGCCTGCACAATAAGTTTTCACACGTTTTTATTTTAGCACAATCGTTCTCCCAGTATCAGGATTGATCGGTTCCCAGAAGTTTAGACAGATTTGCCCCTTGGCAGAGCATTAATTCCATACTAATATTCTAGGGAATAAGGCAGCTCACAAATAATAGAGTACCAGAACTGTAGGAGCGGCTTCCAGCCGCGACATCGGAGAAGCCGCCATGCGCTTGGTCGCGGCTGGAAGCCGCTCCTACAAAGCAAGCCATCCTTTGGTAGGTTATTTCTTTGGAGTTGCCTAAGTCTTCCTTTGAAGACGATCCGCTTCTTTGTTTAAAGATTTTGAAGTGCAACTCCGATCTGAAGCCAAAGAACGGTGAAATATGGTAACAAATGGTGCGCCTCGACACTCTTTTTCGCCCCTCGGTGGAGCGCTTTGTCCATCACCGGAGGATGCGTTACAGCCGTTTCAGGCGGGTATTTTCTGAAGCAAGTTTCATTTCGGTGGCTTTCCAGCTGTGAAAGGTATCCAAGATGTTTGCAAAAGTGCTGAGCATACTGATTGCCGACTCGATCAAGATTCCCACGGAGGGACTGAATCCGTTGCTGGAGCGCAAGATTCATGAGCGGTTGGTGTTCACCAACCCCGAATACGAGATGCGGCACAACCGAGGGGAATGGATCGGGAATATCCCTCCCCAAATCAGCTGCCTGCGCCAGAAGGGCCGCAGTTATCTCCTTCCCAGGGGCTTTCTGGACCAGTTGATTGAACTGTGCAGAAAGTGCCAGCAGCCCTTTCGACTGGTGGATCATCGGAGGTCTTTCGATCCCCGCCCTCTGGAATTTCATGGTGAGCTCAAAAGCTACCAGCAGGAGGCGGCCGAGGCGCTCCTGGAAAAGGATTTCGCCACGCTGGTCGGGGGACACAAGAGCGGCAAGACCGTCATTGCGCTCTACACCATCGCCCAGCGGCGCCAACCCACCCTCATTCTCATTCCCAAGCTGGAGCTGCTCCAGGGATGGCTCACCAAGATCGAAAACTTCCTTCAAATTCCCACCTCTGAAATCGGGGTGTTTTCCGAAGGGGCTCACCGGGTGGGGAAAAACATCACCATCTCCCACACCGGTGAGGCCATGCGCCATTGGAAGAAGATCGCGGATCAGGTGGGCTATCTCATCGTGGATGAGTGCCAGCGGTGCCCCGCCAAGGTCATCACGCACACCATCCCCAATTTCGACACCCGTTACATGCTGGGCCTTTCCAACACGACACAACGCAAAGACCGCCTTTCCCGCATCGTTTACTACTATGTGGGAGACGTCGTTTATGCCATCAATGAAAAGGACGCACGGGAAGGACGGGGGATCATCCACGCCCATGTCATCGCAAGGCCTACGGAGTTTGAATACCCCTACCATTCCCGCGCCGACTACGCCCCCATGCTGCAATCTCTCATGCAGGACAAAGCGCGCATCCGCATTATCGCCGACGACATCGAGCGCGAGATTCGGAAGGCTTCCCATCCGTTGCTGGTCCTTTCCTCAGACGAGAATCATGACGAGGTCCTGCGTGCGGAGCTGAATGACAGGGACATCAAGGTCCACACCTTCTTACCGGCGGGTAAGACAGGGGCTCCGTCGGATGGGGATTCCCCCGGCAACGGCTCCTCCGGCTGCCGGAGCCCTCTTCCTTCTGAACCTGTAGCGCTTTTTGTGACCCCCCAGACCCTGACGGAATGCTCCAGGATGCTGCATTCCAGCGTCCTTTTTTTGACTGTTCCCACTTACTTTCGCAAGACGCTCGCCAACGCCATCGGTGAAATCCACACCAACGGGAACGGCGAAGGCGGCAAGCTCAAGATTTACGATTACGTGGATCAGCGCATCGGCCTCCTGGAAAACTATTTCAGGATGCGCAGCTACAACTACGGGGTTCACCCCGATGTACTCCTCAATCCAAGCATGAATTGACCTTCGGTGGATCTGCACTCCCAGCTCCGCCTGCAGTTCCTCTCCCGAAGGCCGTGCAATCCTTCATGCTTCCCCCGAGCCCCCAGGGCGGACGAGGATCGGTATAGCAACGAGCTCCCACGGATATGAATGGTCGGACGGACAACACCAGGATCGCACTGGCCCCTTTTCTTCGCTCCTGCCCGTCGGTCCTCACTCTGGGCGTCAGACCGGCTATCCACGATTATCCCCCCGAGGAAAAAGAATTGCTCCGTCGGGCACACCGCGTCTTTTTTCCCACTCCACGGTATGCGGGCCTTTTCCAGGCTGCAGGCATCCCGACCTTTCCCCTTGCCACCACGTATCACTATCAGCGATCCAACGTCCTGCAGGCAAATCTCTTTCAGTGCCTCCAATGGCCTCATCCGCACACCCGCATCTATTTTGGAATGCGGCAAAAGCGGAACATCCCCAAAGATTTTCGGTTTCCCCTCTGGGCCATGGGGCGGCGCGTTGCGTCGGCCGGTGCTCATTTCGTTGAGGACCTCGAAGCCCTGGAGGACCTGTCCCAACGTTTCAATCCCCTGGTTGTTCAGGAGCACATCCCCTGGGAGGACCGCATAGACCTCGTTTGCGTTCATTTTCAATGCGTAGCCGCCCTTCGGTGCGTCAGTGACGGGGCAGGACCCGCCGCCTTCGCATTCATTCCGCCGGGCCACCTCCGCCTGCAGGAAATCCTCGAAGCCACGCATCGTCTCGTGCACCTGGCGCAGCTCGACGACATTTGCGTGGAATGGGGGTACGGTCGGCACCAGTGGCAGGTGATCGGATTGAGACGCCCTCCCCTGCAATGGATGACCCAGCAGGGTCCGGTCCACAGACATCGACTCATCGGTAGCCTGATTCAGGAAGGCCGGTTATAAAGGGTTTATAAAGGAGCGAAGAATTTATACGCAATTAAGGTATAAAATTTCCGATGTGATAGCTCCCTGTTTTTCGTAGGAGCGGCATCCTGCCGCGACAGTGAGCCGGTCGCGGCAGGATGCCGCTCCTACAAAAAATGAAGTTCTCAATCCGTAATGCGTGTACGTGCTCATTTTGATTCTGAAGAAGGAACAAGCCAGATGATGAAAAAATGCTTCATGGGGATCCTTTGCTCTTTCCTCGTCCTGACGGGAGCTCCTTTCAGTCATTCCTCGGGAGATTCCCTGCAAGTTCCAGAGCTTCCAGCCTCTCTGAAGGCTTCGGTGCAACGGGTGCTGGCCTCGAAGCCCGGCGATCTTTTTGTCGTTCTCAAAAACGGTCTGACCGTTCTCGTTCACGAGCAAAAAGATGTGGATATCGTTTCCGTGCAGGTCCTCGTGAAAGCGGGCTCCATTTATGAGGGGGACTACCTGTCGGCAGGGCTCTCGCACTACCTGGAGCACGTCGTCTCGGGAGGGTCCACGCAATCCTTCACGGAAGAAGAAGCCAAGAAGCGGCTGGAGCGCATGGGAGGCTCCACCAACGCCAGCACCTCCTACGACCGGACCCTTTATTATATCAACACGGCTGCAGGGCGCTGGAAAGACGCTTTGGATCTTCTCCTCTCCTATGTGAGCGAAAGCAAGCTCGATCCCGGGGAAGTGCAACGGGAAAAAGCGGTCATCCAACAGGAAATCAAGATGGGAGAAAACGATCCCGACCGCGAGCTCTGGAAGATTTTTGCTCAGACGGCCTACAGGGTGCATCCTGTGAGAAATCCCATCATCGGCTACGAGGAGGTGTTTGTCCATTCGGACCGAGACGCCCTCCTCCGCTATTATAAAGCGCGTTATCAACCGGAAAACATGACCGTCGTCGTTGCAGGGAATGTGCAGGCCGCAAGCGTCGTGGAATTCATCGATGGTAAGACGAAATCTTTTCAGCGCAAGGCCTCGGCACCTCCCGTCCTGCCTCAGGAGCCCCTTCAGGTGGCTTCACGCTGGGAAGAAAAAAAGCTTCCCATTGCGCGGCTCACCCAGGCGATGGTGGGGTTTCCCTCGGTCAGGATCGACGACAAGGACCTGTACGCCCTGGACGTGCTGGCGCTCCTCCTGGGTGAAGGGCGCACCAGCCGACTGTACACGCGCCTGAAAGACAAGGAAAACCTGGTGCTGAGCGTCAGCGCCGCCAATTGGACACCTCATTTCGTTCAGGGACAGTTTTTCGTCTCCCTGACCCTGGACCCTCAACACTGGCCGGGGGTTCTCAAGAGTGTAGAAGAGGAACTGGAGCGTTTCAAGACCGAGCCCGTGAGCAGTGAGGAGTTGGAAAAGGCGAAAAAGAGCGCCATTGCTCAGCATGTGTTCGACAAGGAGACGGTTTCCTCCCTGGCTTCTTCGCTGGGCTCTTCCTACGTCTATACTGGGAACCCGTATTTCGATGAAGTTTATGTCGAAGAAATCCGCAAGGTCACCCCCGAGCAAATCCAGGAGGTCGCTCAGCGCTATCTCAAGGCGGAGCGCCGCAATGTGGCAGTCATACAACCTGAAAAGACAGAGGGCGCCGTCTCCGACAGGCAGACGGCCTCACCTGCCGCATCCCTTCCTGCCTCCTCGATCCAATCCCGCACCTTGAACAACGGCCTCCGGGTGCTCTTGAAGCAAGACGCCTCACTTCCCCTGGTGACTCTGCACCTCTACGGCAAGGGCGGCCTGAGCATCGAGGACCTGGATCAACCCGGCATCGCCTCTTTCACGGCATCCCTGCTGACGGCGGGAACCAGCAGGCGAACGAAGCAGGACATCGCCCTCGCCATCGAAGAGGTGGGGGGCGGCATTGAAAGCCGTTCGGACAACAACACGTATCATGTCTCCATCAAGGTCCTCAAGGAAGATCTGGACCTCGCCCTGGATGTCCTGGCCGACGTGGCTCAAAACGCTCAGTTTCCCCAGGAGGAAGTTCAAAAGAAGCGGCAGGAGACCCTGCTGGCCATCCAGGGCCAGGATGAAAGCTGGCAGCATGAGGTGATCCGCCTCTTCAAAAAGAACTACTTTCAGCAAAGTCCTTATGGAAATGACCGCCTGGGGACCCCGGAATCCGTCCAGTCCTTCACCCGGGAAGGCGTCCTGGCCTTTTACCAGCGCATGCTGAACCCACGACAGTCCGTTCTCGCCGTGTATGGCGATGTGGATACGGACAAGCTGCTGCCCAAAATTCAAGAACTGTTCGAGCGGTGGGAAGGTCGGGAAACGGCACTGCCGCCGCCCATGGAGGAAACGAATCCTCTGACGGAAAACCGCGTGGTGGAAAAGAAGAACGAGAAAAGCGCCGCATCGCTTTTTATCGGAACGAACGGGCTGGCGATAGACAACGCGGAGAAACCTGTCCTGGATGTTATGGACGGTATCCTCTCCGGCCAGGGAAACCCGGGGGGCCGCCTCTTTGATGCGCTGCGTGGAGGAAAGGAAGACCTCGTCTACGTGGTGGGAGCCTCTCCTTTCTATGGAGTCCGTGCCGGCTTTTTTGGCATCCTGACTCAAACCACCCTGAACAACCTTGAAAAAGTCCAGGGGATCATCCTGGCAAACCTCAAACGGTTGATGGAAGAGCCCGTATCCCCGCAGGAACTGGAGACTGTCAAGGACATGCTGATCACCGTGCACCAGCTGTCACTGGAAAGTCTGGATACGCAGGCCCGGAGTGCCGCCATCAACGAAGCCCTGGGACTGGGCTGGGATTATGACAGGAAGTACGGAGAGTTGATCCGGAAAGTCAGCAGCAGGGATATTCAACAACTGGCGCGTCGGCTTTTTGCTCAGACCCTCATCACACGCGTTCTCCCCGAGCATCCCGTGGAAATCCTCAAGGCGACGCCCCCGAAGAAGCATGTGCCCGCTCGCTAGTACCGGAGATCATAAATACACGACCATTTTTCTGTAGGAACGGCTTCCAGCCGTGACAGCTACGGGTAATCGCAGCCTTTGTCGCGGCAGGATGCCGCTCCTACAAAAACATCAAGGTCAGCAACTGCTCAATTGTGATCGTTGGTACTAGCCGTCACGGCGATCTCCGGCGCCCCGTTTTCATTTTCCGGCTGACCCAGGGCGATAGTAATCCAGATCGTTGAACCGATAGCGGATCAGGTGATTTTTCTGTAGAAGATGAAAGAGAGTGTCCCCGAGGCTTTCCAGGGGAACCCCGAGGGATGCAGCCATTTCCGGGAGGGTACAGGGGCGGCGGCGCACCAGTTCCAGCACACGTGATGGAAGGTCCTGGCTGTCCATCACGGGGGCGGCCCCCTCGAAGCACCCGATGACGCCGCTCGTCTCGGCGGGGAAAAAACGGAGCACCTCTTCCATGGCTTTGCCGGAAAGCCCCCTGGCATACCCATAGGCGGGCGGGCGAACCACGGTGTTCAGCTCGATGCGGTCGGGGCGCAAACGGTCCACCGCACGGCGGATCTCCAGCAGCTCCTCGGCATGGTCATTGATCCCTGCAACGAGCATGATTTCCAGGTAAAACTGCTTGCTATATTCTTTGCGAAAGGCCTGGAGGCCTTCCAGTATGCGGGGCAGATCCAGCGTGGGATGGGGGCGGTTGATGCGCTGAAAAACGTCCAGGGTAGCAGCATCCAGGGACGGAACAACCCGATCGGCTGCGGACAGATCCTGGCGGACCCGCGGATCCCAGAGGAGGGAGCCATTGGTGAGCACCACCAGAGGCAATTGCGGAAAGCGCCTCTTGATGTCTCCCAGCAGTTGGCCCAGCGGCTCATAGAGCGTGGGCTCACCCGCGCTGGAAAAGGTAAGCACATCGGCGCCCTGGGGATAATCGTGGAAATAGCTTTCCAGATCGTGCATGACCCGGCCAGGGTCGATGAAGGAATGTCTCCGGATCGTCAAATGGGTCGTGGGGCCGGATTCACAGTAGACGCAATCGTAAGTGCAAGTCTTGGCGGGTATCACATCGATACCCAGGGAACGCCCCAGACGCCGCGAAGGGACGGGGCCAAAAACGGTTTTCACGGAAAAGTGAACCTTTCCCAAAAGCTCAGGGGGCAAGAAAAATGGCAGATTTGGTGTAAATTTTTATGCTATTGCTGTGAGTCGGCTTTGTCGTCAAGGCACTTTTCCACCATGACATGATTCATTTTCTTGAGATAGACTTCGCATTCCGAGCAGTTCTGACCTCTGTCCTTGCATGCGCGCGGGACCAAATCCCAGCAGGGGACGGGGAAATTGAGGATCGCGGGACACTGTTTCCTCATTTCTTCACTGCACCCGCGGATATTCCAACAGGGAGCGATGGTCAGGAGCTTCTTGATGCCGGCAATGTTGAGGCCCTCGTCCGTCAGCAGTTTGCGGAGACATTTGAGCCACTGAAGATCATTATTGGAATAAAACCGCTTCCCTCCTCTTCTGGCGGGCTTGATCAAGCCCTCCTGTTCGTAGATCCGAAGCGTTCTTGGATGAATACTCAGCAATTCAGCAACAATGCCGATGGGATAAAGCGCCTTTTGGTGCTGCACTTCCATACAGAATCCTCCTGCCGCATAACTGCACAAAGTCATTTAAAATCTTATGAATTATAAAAAGTGTATTCCCTATTGTCAACTTTTTTCACAAGAAAACCTCAGGTCAAATATTTCCTTTTCCCCTTGCCAAGGATATTGAAGATACAGTAATTTTTTAGGGAACTGTTTTGCAGGCAGGGCAATTCACAGCACCACCCATCGATACATACATCCACACTCACGGGAGACAACGAAATGCGAAGTGATGCTATGAAAAAGGGAGTGGAAAAGGCTCCACATCGGTCCCTTTTCAAAGCCATGGGATATACGCAATCGGAATTGGAACGGCCCCTCATCGGCATCGCCAACTCCGCCAATGAAATCATACCCGGCCACATCCATCTGGACAAAATTGCCGAAGCCGTCAAAGCCGGGGTCCGCATGGCCGGAGGAACCCCCATTGAGTTCAACACCATCGGAGTGTGCGACGGCATCGCCATGAACCACCCCGGAATGCGCTATTCCCTGGCCAGCCGGGAGCTCATTGCCGATTCAGTGGAAATCATGGCGACGGCGCATCCTTTCGACGGCCTTGTCCTCATCCCCAACTGTGACAAGATCATTCCCGGAATGCTCATGGCAGCCATGCGGTTGAACATTCCCACCATCCTGGTGAGCGGCGGTCCCATGATGCCCGGCCACAAGGGACACCAGCAGGTGGATCTCATTTCGGTTTTCGAGGGAGTGGGCTCTTACAAGGCCGGCCAAATGAGTGCAGAGGAGCTTCTGGACCTGGAAGAGTGTGCGTGCCCGGGCTGCGGCTCCTGCGCCGGAATGTTCACGGCCAATTCCATGAACTGCCTGGCCGAGGCTTTGGGCATTGCGCTTCCCGGCAACGGAACGGTTCCGGCGGTCACTGCCGCGCGTATCCGCCTCGCCAAAACGGCGGGGATGAAGGTCCTGGATCTGGTCAAGGGAAACGTCCGGCCCCGCGACATCGCCAGCCGGGCGGCCTTTGAAAATGCCCTGGCGGTGGACATGGCCCTCGGCTGCTCCACGAACACGGTGCTTCACGTTCCCGCCATCGCCCACGAAGCGAAGATCGACCTCGAGCTGGACCTTTTCAACACCGTCAGTGCACGCACGCCGCATCTTTGCAGCCTCCGACCCGGCGGCCCTCACTTTCTCGCGGACTTGAATGCGGCCGGCGGTGTCCAGGCCGTCATGAAGGAGCTCGCCTCTCAAAACCTCATTCACCTCGACCTCAAGACGGTGAACGGCAAAACCGTCGGGGAAAACCTTGCAGAGGCGGTTATCTTCGACCGCCAGGTCATTCGCAGCAGCGCTGATCCCTATCACAAGGAGGGTGGCATCGCGGTGCTCTATGGAAACCTCGCCCCCGAGGGAGCCGTCGTGAAGCAATCGGCCGTAGCGCCCGAAATGCTCCAGCGTACGGGAAGGGCCAGGGTCTATGAAAGTGAGTCCGACGCAGCCTCGGCCATCTTGGAAGGCCACATCCAAAAAGGGGATGTGGTCGTGATCCGGTATGAAGGTCCCAAAGGCGGACCCGGCATGCAGGAAATGCTCACGCCCACCGCCGCCATCATGGGGCTGGGCCTGGGGAAAGACGTGGCCCTCATCACGGATGGACGCTTCAGTGGGGGCACCCAGGGAGCAGCCATCGGCCACATTTCTCCCGAAGCGGCTGTGGGAGGCCCCATCGCGCTGGTGCAGGAAGGGGACCAGATTCGCATCGATATCCCCAACAAGAAGATCGAGCTCCTCGTTGACGCAGCCGTCATGGAAAGCCGCCGGAACGGATGGCAGCCGCCCGAGCCCCGCGTCAAGGAAGGCTACCTGGCCCGCTACGCCCATCTCGTGACATCCGGCGCGAGGGGGGCCATTCTGGAAATCAAGAAACGCTGAGGGGAGGAACCCCCTGAGAGGCTGATTGTCAAAGACAGAGTGGTTATATTCTACTGCACGGAAAACCTTGACACCGCAACGCCGCAAATGCTCGTTTTATAATGAAATGAAAGGAGAAGGAGAAGTCCCTCTCCTTTCATTGTGTTGAGGGAGCTTTCGAGGGGCGTGCATCCGCGGCGGCTCCGAAGTCATGGGAATGTGGGGAATCTCGAAGGGAAATCAATCGGGAAGGGACATTTTACGTGGGTTATGTATTCCGCGCTGAAGATACAAAGCTTTACGAGGAATGGTTCCAATCAGACCAGGGGCAAATCGTCTGGGAGATCCAGAGGGAATTGCTCCGCCGTCTCTGGGCGCCTTTCTCTCCCCAGTCAATCCTCGAGGTAGGATGCGGGGCAGGCCATTTTCTTCGATGGGTTCACGACCAGGGGCATCAGGCCACCGGCCTCGAACCTTCATTGTCCATGCGGGAGCTGGCTCGCAGGCGCCTGCCCGCGTGCATCACCCTGGATCACGGCCATGCGGAAGATCTCCCTTATGAGGACAATGCCTTTGACGTGGTGGCGCTCATCAATACCCTGGAGTTCGTGAACAACCCCGTGGAAGCGCTCCGGGAGGCCTTTCGCGTAGCACGCCGTTCCGTCCTCCTGGGAACCATGAATCGATACTCCATTGTCTCCCTCCAGAGGTGGTTGGAACGCCTGTGGAAGACATCCTTCCTCAATCACGCCCACTTTTTCAGTGTTTTCGAGCTGCAGCATATCGTCCGGGACGTTCTTTCAGGTTCCGTTCCACTGCGCTGGGAGACTTCCATCACTCTCCCCATGAATGTCCTCAAGTTCATCCATTTATTTGAAAAATCGCGTTTTTTTACCTGGCATCCCTTCGGACACTTCATCGCCATGCGCGTCGACCTCTGCTACCCGCTCCAGACCGCCCAGAATCCAATTTTCTGTAATATTTCCTCGCATGTGGGACATGCATCCCTATCTGGCTCCGGTCTGCGGTCCGCCGGCACACACCCGTCTTCCGTTCAGCATTTCATCCCGCGAAAGAAAGTCGACGACAGGACGACAGGAAATCTGAAAAACCCTGTGTGCATTGAGAGAAACGAGAGCCTTGGGGTATGATTTCAAAGCGTCGTGAGCTCCTGCTGGCGGTGTACGAGCGTCTCTACCATGCTTTTGGCCCCCAGCACTGGTGGCCTGCCGAGACACCCTCCGAGGTCATCATTGGAGCTATTCTCACTCAAAACACCTCGTGGAAAAATGTCCGCCAGTCCATACAGGTCCTGCGCCAGCACGGACTCCTGAATTTTGAGGCGCTCTCGGACCTGCCCGTGTCAGAACTGGCGCCGATGATTCGTTCTTCAGGCTATTACAACCAAAAAGCGCGAAAGCTGAAGGCGTTCTGCGAATATCTCCGAGTGCAGTGGCAGGGAGATCTTTCGACCCTCCTCTCCCGGGAAATGGACGATCTGCGCCGGGAGCTCCTGCACGTCCATGGGATAGGACCCGAAACAGCGGACTGCATTGTCCTTTACGCAGCCTTTCACCCCTCTTTCGTAGTGGATGCCTACACCCACCGCATTTTCCACCGCCATGGATGGGTTGGTGAAGAGGTGGATTACCACAGCCTGAGAGAGTACTTCATGCAAGCCCTGGAACCGGACGTGACGTTCTTTCAGGAATACCATGCCCTGCTGGTCCGCACGGGACACCTTCATTGCAGAAGAAAACCGAATTGTCTTTCCTGCCCGTTGAACAACTGGAGAGAATGATAGATAGACATGGCAATCTGTGGTAATAGATAAAAAAAGTTTTTCCACACATCTGCCCTGGCAGTGGAGACACTGTTGTTGACTCAACGTCACCCCGGCGAAAAACGGGGGCCAGAAAGTCTTTATTCCCCTGGATTCCGGCATTCGCCGGAATGACGCAAGTTGCTTCGGTCAACAAGGTTGGGGTGGGGAGAAGCTGTCGGGGAGGCGGGAATTTTTTGCGCCGGCCTCATGAAAAGGGTTCTTAAAAGCCGCCATGCATGCAGCGATGGTGATGATGATATGAGGATGGAGAGGAAGAGCGATGATCTCGGTGAATAAGATTCTGGTGCTTGTTGACTTTTCGAAAGATTCTGAATTGGCGGTTCACTTCGGTTTGACCATCGCGAGGAATCAGAATGCACGCATCTATTTCCTCCACATGGTCAACCAGCGCATCATCGATGCGGTGCAGCAGCTCAGCAGCAAAGGGTACAAGGGCGATTTCCTGAAAGCCATGAAGAAGCTCATGGTGGATCGGGAAAACGAACTGAAGGAGTTCGTTCCGGAAGAATTGCGAGAGGGGCTGGACGTAGAATTTCTCCTCCGCAAGGGAGAGCCCGCTGAAGAAGTGGTCAACCTGGCCAAGGAATTATCCATCGATTTGATCGTCGTGGGGAGCCAGGGAAACACGGCTCTTGCAGGAGGGTCCATTGGGGGTGTGGCCCAGAGCATGGTGAACAACGCCCCCTGCCCCGTCCTGGTGGTGCGCCCCGTGGAGCATGACTTCATAGCATAGGCTTGAATTTCAAACCGTGAGACGCAAAAGATTATTCCCCGGGAGCATAGCAGAAGACTGCCTTTTGCCGATCGTTCAAAAGAGTGAAGAGTCCCCTCGCTACCGGTATCCCATGTCTTCAATGGAATGGCGGGAAGCAGCTGAAAGGATAAGAGACGAAATTTCGGCCCTGGACCAGGAAAAAGTTCAGCACTCCATGCACTGTATCACCTGGGGCATTGAATGGTTGGATCCTCTCATGCACCGGTACTGCATGGAAACCTGCCCCAGCTGCCAGGACCCCTGCTGCACGGGAAAGGAGGTATTTTTCAACCAGGCGGATCTTTTGTACCTGACGGCTCTCAACACCCAAATTCCCCCTGGCCAGACACGCTCCCGTCCTTGGGAAACCTGTCGGTACCTGGGTGAAAAAGGATGTATGCTCTCCCGGTTTCATCGCCCCTATGTCTGCGTGTGGTTCCTCTGCGACGCGCAGATGAAAATCCTGAGCCTTGAGTCCAACAGATTTCAAAGGCGTTTCCTGGAAACCCTCCAAAAAATCAGGGTCCATCGCCTAGCCCTGGAATCCCTCTATGAGCGCAATGCACAGGGAGATTGAAACAGGAATCAGGGATTCCACACACTTTCTTCCTCCAATGGAACCACCGATTTGCAGCCTGCCCTCAGAGAAAAAGGTCAAGCCCCCTCATTCGTGGCTTTCATCACCACATCCTCAAGAGGCACTGGATTCCAATGCCATTTTCCTCTGCCGCCGTTCGGCCAGGTACTGCTTGAGCTTTTGAGGCAGACCACGCTTTTTGGCCGATCGACTGCGCAACCGGGTCAACACCCTCGCCGCCAGAGGCTGCTTCAGAGGAAAACCCCATTTTCTCTTGTACTCCCTGGGTGTCAACTGGTGGCTCTGGAGATGATTCGCCGTCAACTGCCGGAATTCCAATCCGCACTCCAGGCAGGTCACTTTATCCTCCTGAATGGAAGCGCGAGGATCCATTGTCATGGGCTTAACCGAATCCGTATAAGGCTCGACGCCTTCCCCCTCCTCCATCGGGAGAGCCCTGCCTTCCAACTCGGCACGCTGCATCTTGTGTAAGACATTATATAATCTTATGAGTGAGGATTCGATTTCATCCTCACTCATCTTATTCATGGCCACCTGACTCTGAACCATTTCCACCGCGAGCTCCAACAGTCTTTTATCCATAGCACTCTCTCCCTTCCCAAATACGCCATACTCATGAACGCATGAAATATTGTCCGTACAAAGCTGTTGAATGCCATATTATTTTAAAAATAAGAGAGAATTGGCTTTAGGCAAGGCTTGAATGATTTGGCTGAAGGAGAAGCAACGGCTCAGGGAAAGTCATCACCTGGTCCGGGAGGTTTTGAAGTTCCCCTTTGAAGGGGGATTAAGGGGGATGTGCCGTGACGTTCAGCCCCCCTGCTCCCCTTCAATGGGGCAGGGGGTGTTGTTTTGCCCGGTCTGACTAATTTGACGGAGCACTAGAGTTTTCCGAGGACTTTCTCCACCGGTCGGCGCTCCGGAATATAAACGCAGGCCATTTTGCCTTCATTCCATTCTTTGGATACATAGAGGCTGCAATAACAGCTGCCGTATTCTTTCACGTCGGGCTCTCGATAGACGCATGGGCAGGTGATGTCCTTGTCCCATTCCCTGTCAGCGGACGCCAACCGGCATGGGCAGGCCATATAGCCGTAGCGGTCCTTATTGATCAGAAGGCCTTCGAGCAGTTCAAAAACCTTTTCCTTGTCCTTGTTGAAAAAGTAGCCTTTGGGTTCCTGGACCTTTCTCAGTGCTTCATAGAGCTGTTCGACAGTCATCATAAATTCAGGGCCTCCCTGATCTCATCCTCCCTGAACCCGACGATGACCTTGTCCCCAATGACGATGGTAGGAAATGAGCAACTGGGGTTGATCTGCCGAATCTCTTCCACAATCGCCTTACGCTCGTCACCGGTCAACTTATCGACGTCGATGCACTCGTATTCCACGCCACAATTGTTCAGAAGATCTTTCGTATTTCTGCAGTGGCTGCAGGTACTCAGGGCATACAGTTTCACATCGCACTTACTCATTCTCTGCCTCCTTTGCTATTAGCTCCATAGGGAATTGACCATTGCACCATGCCAGCAGGAAGAAAACCTTTCAAGCCGAAAACTTTCTATAATCACCTCCGGCAGCGCCTGCCACTGTGAAGGACAAATCATCCCGTATCCCCAGTCGAGTCAGCGCAAAGTCGTATCGGACCGGGTCTTCGGGAATGAGGCGCCTGAAATGTTCTGTCATCTCCAGGGCCGACCGCATATCCGCCTGCTTGCGACAAATCAATCCCAGCAGCCGTCCTATTCGGTGCATGTGGGTATCCAGGGGGACAATCAGGCTTGCCGGATCAATCCCCGTCCATCCACCGAGGTCCACAGCGTCGCATCGGACCATCCACCGGAGGAAAAGATTCAGACGTTTGCAGGCACTTCCTTTTTCAGGTGCAGGCAGGAACATTTCCAGGTTGTATTCCGCACAGGCAGACAGCTCCCGCACGAACATCGTGAGAGCCGGAAGCACCGTGGTGTCCCTATCCGACATGCCGAAGAGGAAACAAGCCTGCAACGAGCCATAACCCCGGAGAACTTTCCTGATTCCGTTCAGGAAGCTCGCCATTTGCTCCCCCGTTGTGAAGCGATGCTTGAATTGCTTGAAAGTCCCCCTGAAATCGCCCAGAGAATTTCCCATGACAAAGTCGAAGGGGGATGGCCCCATGGGACGCAACACAGAAGCGACACTCTTCAAAATTTGATTCACGCGCCCATAGGCGAGACAGGCGGCCAGCAATCCGGCAATTTCGCGGTCTCTTGTATCCTCGTACTGGTAAAGAAATTCCAGGGGATCGGGATGAATGTACTCCTTCCGGTTGTACCTTGCATAGAGGGTCTCCAGGGCAAGGACGTCGAATTCCAGAGAGAGGCAGGCTTTGTGTTCTGTTTCATCGTATTTTCTGCCCATCCCGGCTCGTAAACGCTCCCTTCATTCCCGGCTGCCCATCCGTCGCAACCAGAACATGTTCCAGTCTTTTGATCTGCGTCAATAGAATCTTCAAAAAGTTATGCTACAAATAGCATGAACAAAATGGATTGAATAGATGCCTTTTGAAGAACCGTGAACATCCCCCTGGAAGAGGAGTGTCTCTCATATGAAATGGACGAAAGAAGCCGAAGATGCCGTGTCCCGTGTTCCCTTTTTCGTGCGCAAGAAGGTACGAATGAGGGTGGAAGAGCTTGCGGCGGCTTCCGGCGCTGCAGCGGTGCGCATGGATCATGTCAAGTCATGTCGGGAGCAATTCCTGAGCAACATGGAAAGCCAGGTGAAAGGCCACCAGATCGAAACCTGCTTTGGTGGCGGCGGCTGCCCCAACCGGGCTGTCTTTCCCGGCCACAGGTACGCCCATACCCTCCGGGAGAACCGAACGTTTTAGGGATTGCTGAACAATTCCGCAGGAGCCTCGCATGCCAGGGATGCCGCCTTTTTGGACTCCACAAAATGAGCGGCAGCCAATGCGGCAGTACATCCATCCGCAGCTGCGATAACGATCTGCCGGGCGTACTTTTCCCTCAGGTCTCCCACGACGTAAAGGCCGCGAATCCCCGTTTCACACTTTTCGTCCGTCACCACATACCCATCGGCATTCATCTTGACCCCGGCGGGGACGAGCTGGTTGTTCGGGAAAAATCCGATGAACACAAAAAAACCGTCTGCAGCGAGCTCCCGCTGCTCCGCCGTCTTCGTATCCTGGATGCGCACGGCACAGACTCCCCCTTCATCGGCCTTGATCTCCACGGGGATCGTGTTCCAGAGGATCTCGATCTTGCATTCGGCCATGACCCGCTGCTGCAAAATGCGGCTCGCCCTCAAAGCATCCCGGCGGTGCAGCAGATAAACGTGATTGGCAAGTTTGGCAAGATAGAGCGCCTCTTCCATGGCCGTATCGCCGCCGCCGACCACCACGACGGTTTTACCCCTGAAGAAAAAACCGTCGCAGGTGGCACAATAGGAAACGCCCTTTCCATAGTATTCGCTTTCGCCGGGGATGTTCAACTTCCTTGGGCTTCCACCTGCAGCCAGAATGACTGCATGCCCTCTCAGGGAAACCCCGTTGGCAAGCTGCACCGTGTGGTGTTCGACACCCGGCTCGATGGCGACGACTTCCTGGTTGACCACTTCCAGATCGTAAGCTCTGGCATGCTGGAGGAACTTGTTGGACAGATCGAAACCACTGATCTCCTCGATTCCCGGATAATTTTCCACGCTGTCACTGATCGCCACCTGGCCACCGGCTACTCCTTTTTCGACGAGTACCGTTTTCAGTGCCGCCCGCATGGCATAAAGTCCTGCCGTCAGCCCCGCCGGGCCCCCTCCCACAATGATCAGATCGTACATCCCATTCTCAGACACAACGCACCTCCTCAGGAATCGTTATTCTCTTCACGAAAGCTAAAACTAACACATCAACTCCCAAGTGCAACAAATGAATCAACCCTGTTGTATTCCTTCCCCACGTTTTCAAGGGGCACTGGAGTGTGCTTTTGACACCTTCTCTCCAAAATCCATTGTCTCATGGGAGGAGCTCACGTATCCTGTCGAACGTCTTGTTGGCAGCCGGCAAACCCGACTCACCGGGAGCTCCGTTCAGCATCCTTTGAGAAAAGAAACCTTCGAACAAGAAAAAATAGCATGAAAGCTTTCGACTCCATCAAACATTGGGAAACGGAAATACGCCGCAGGGCATCGTCTCTCCTGCTCCGCACCTGGTACCCCCCTCCGGATTCAAAGGGCCCGTGCGCCGCCCTCATGCCATTCCTTCACTGGGCGGAGCGGCTCTATGCCCTAGGGCTGCGCCGGGATCAGGAGCGGGCACGCAAACGATGCCGGGCGCTTCCCGCATATGTTGTCAGCCTCGGCAATCTCACCACCGGTGGAACGGGAAAGACTCCCATGGCGCTGTGGCTGGCGAAGCACCTGCACGATGCGGGTTGGAAGACAGCCATTTTGAGTCGCGGCTATGGGAGAAAAAAAGACTCCGTCAGTCGTGTGCCGTCGGAAGGCCCCACCCTTCCCCTCGTGGAGCGTTTCGGGGATGAGCCGGTCCTCATGGCTCGAAAAATGCCGGCAACCCCGGTCTGGGTGGGACGAGACCGATTCCGCTCGGGCGAAGCCGCCATCCGGAAGCACCAAGCGCAGATCCTCATCCTGGACGACGGATTCCAGCATTTGAGGCTTAAACGCAACCTGGACCTGCTGCTGCTCGACACTCACGATCCTTTCGGAAACGGCGCCCTGATTCCCCTGGGTCCTTTGCGAGAGCCGATAGAGAGCATCTCCCGCGCCCATGCCGTTCTTCTCACGAGAGCCGATGACCCGGAACGTTCCGGGAAGACGCGTCGGTATCTGAGAGAAAAATTTCCAGGGAAACCCATCTATTCCTGTCGCCATCGTACGGTCCGCTTGAGGCAGGGGCTTGCCGGTCCGGTCCTCTCCCGTGAACATTTCCAACACAAACCCGCCGTCGCATTTGCAGGCATCGCACGCCCCGAAGCATTCTTTGAATCCCTCCGGAGGTTAGGAGTCAGGCTTTCCCGATGCCTCGGTTTTCCGGATCATGCCCCCTATGGAAATGCTGAAAAAGCCCTTCTCATGACGGCGGTTCGAGAAGCCAACGCACACTTTCTCATCACCACGGAAAAGGACTACGTGCGTCTCCCTGCCGGGCTCCAGTCCATCGTGGTGACGACGGAACTGGCAGTGGACTTCGGAGAGGAGGAGGCTGCCTTCCTGCAGTTCTTAGAGGCAAAAATTGCAGAGGAGAAGCCCGGGATGCCCCTTTGAGAGCTCAGGATCTGTCGGCTTCTTTTTGCCGATGGGGTAGATCACCGGTCTGTGAAGCGTCGGGAGCGAATCCTCAGGCCGGCACATGGCGTTTTCTCGGCTTGCAATCCCCCTTAAAAGTGAAGTACTGTCTTTCTGAAACCAAACTTGTGTAAGGGTTGGGGATTGAATTTCAAGCTCCAAAGAGGTCGGGTGGCGGCAGGATGGAACAGTGACCGGATCCTTGACCGGTCCCTCCCGACGCGCAGGAAAAATCTATAGCTGTTAAACTGGACGGGTAGCATGTGACAACGCATTGGCCCTGTCCCTGGAACGTATCGTTGAACACCCCCAACTTTTTCCGGAGGTGGCCGTCATGCCCGCCCGAATCAAAATCAGAAGCATCTACAGCACCGCTCTCACCAGGCTCTTGTTGGACGCGGGGCATTACATCGTGGAGCCATCGGCCAAAATTCGCGAACGGTTTGAGCTCGAGCACAACAGTGTGCCCTGCGACATACTCATCCAGGATCGAGAAGACCTGCAGGGTGTTGAAATTTCCGGACCTCCGGAAAACATTTGCCAGTTCCTGAGCTTCCTGCAGGAGCAGCTCTTCGATGCCGTTCTCCTGGAATCCTGCGTCGGCCGTCAGCCTGAAGACCTCGTGCAGGCCAGGGTAGAATTTCCAGGAGCGTCCAAGGCCAGATTGGACGCCCTCCGATTCGCCGTCACGCCCACCCTCATGAACCACCACCGCCTGCGCATCATCAACAGCAAGGCTTTGGAGAGAGCAGAGATTCTCCTGGGAACGCACCCCGAAAAGAAAGATTCTCTGGAAAAAAATTTATTCCTGGAGAACATCCTCCTGCCCCTCGAGAAAAACGGGCTCGTCAAAATGGAGCACATGCGGCCCTCGGGCAAGGCCATGCGCCCGAGGGAGGGTATCCTGTTGAAATCGAGCAGCCAGGGGCTGATTTTCAAACGATCTTTTACCAAAGGACGCTACGACGGCCTCGACATCCCCATCCAGCCCGGAGATCATGGGTTGACCGAAATCCAGGAGGGCGCTTGGTATGTCAAGCATTCCTACTACACCCGGGAGGGGAAGCTCATCGGGGAATATTTCAATATCAATACCCCCGTTGAGCTCTATCCCTACGGTGCCCGTTACATGGATCTGGAAGTCGATGTCGTCCGGCGTGCCGGAGAAAAGCCCTTTCTCATCGATCGAGAGAAGCTCTCCTTTCTGACACGGCAGGGGCAAATCGGAAGCGCACTGGAAGCAAAGGCCATGGAGACTGCTGAAGCACTGATGGCGCAATAGGAAGGAGTTCCTGTTTCCCGGCAAGAAATGCTCCCTGCATGGGAGCCTGACCCTTTTTTCCCATGGAAAATATCCGAGCATCACAGCAACGAAGGCCGGCACCGGGAAGAGAATGTATCTTCTCGATGCCGGCCTTCGCCGTCATTCCTGAAACGAAACCAATATGTTAATCCGCCCGTTTCCTGTCCGAACGTCCCATACCATGCTCTTCGGTACAAATAATGAGGGTATTGCCCGGGGTCAATTTCTGAGCGCGACTCAATTTATTCGTGGAGCAGAGCGAATCCACCGAGACCTGGAATCGCGCGGAAAGAGATTCTACCGTGTCTCCACGGCGGATTGGGTAAAATATGACCTTCTGGGATTTTTGGTCCGTACGAGAAGATCCCTTCGATGCGATCGCTGCAACGCGCTCGCTCTTATCAACCTTGACGGGCTTGGCGGCAGTCTGCTTGACGGACGCAAGCTTCACGTCAACTGCCTTGCGAGGAGCCTCTTTGCGGGACTTTGCCTTCACAGGCTCGGCAGGAACCGCCAGTTTGCCGACCACGGGAGTGGCAGGTGTCTTCGTGATCGGAGGGGTGGAAACGGTGTTCTTCCGATCCTCATCCCCTCGGGCAGGACTGATATCACTTTTGGCAGAAACCTTTACCGACTGGACGGCATTGCTGCTCTTCCGGTCGTCATCCCGTCGGGAGATGTTGACGTCGCCGACTGCGGGAGACTTTACCGGCGGCTCAGGATCGCTGTATCGCAGGTTAGACGACTCGGCCTTGAAAGCGATTTCTTCCGGCATTTCCCGGGAAGGCTGCGGTTCGGTCAGGGCCGTTAGAACGGCATCCGCCTTTCCCCGGGGCACGCAAAGGGAATACCCATTCACGGGAGGGGTCACGGAGGAGCAGAGCTCGGGGTTCTTCTTGCGGAGCACCGCTTCGTCTACGCCGATTTTCTCACCCAGCCAGGCAAGCTTCACGCCGCCCGGTACGCACACAATTTCATGGGGAGGATCATAGGGACGGGGCTCGTAGTAAAACCCATAGCGGCTGGCATCCCGGATGATGCGAACACTGGCCAAAAATTTGGGAACGTAGTCCCGAGTTTCAGCTGGAAGGTAGCCGTTTTGTCTCAGCTCCCAGAAAGTGGACAGCCCACTCCGATCGAGGGCGGCCTGGACGCCGTTCTCCCCGGCATTGTAGGCTGCAAGAGCCAATTCCCAGGACCCGAACTGATCATAAAGGACTGAAAGATATTCTGCTGCAGCCTGGGCCGATTTGAAAGGGTGCCTTCTTTCATCTACGTAACGATTCTGTTCGAGTCCAAAACGCTTACCCGTGGATGAAATGAATTGCCACATTCCCACCGCATTGGCATGAGAGCGTGCCGTAGGGGTAAAGCCGCTCTCGACCAGGGCAACATAGGCCAGGTCTTTGGGGAGTCCACGCTCCGCGAAAATCTCCTGGACCGGAAGCACATACTCTTCGGCACGCTGCAATAGCGTCTGGAAGGACTTGTGCTTTTTTTCGGAGTAGGTAAGGGTCCATGCATCGATGGAGGGGTGATCTGGAATGGTAAGCTCTGATTTGGGGGAAGCGGAATCTGTACCGGAAACCTGATTGCCCTGAGCCTTGTTTTGCGTCTGCATGGCCACGGAAGAAGGCGCCGTGTGCTGCGTGGAAGTGGTTGAACATCCGACTGCCAACAGGGCAGCGAAGCTCAGGAGCGGAAATTTCAGCCAGTCGAATCCTCGGGTTCGAAGAATTGTGCGGTTCAAATATAACGGCCAATACGACAAATCCGCAGTACACAATGTCCCCATCATCCGTCGTTCCCCTCCTTATATTGAAACAGCATCCTTAATCAACCGATCCTTTACATACACGAGTCTCTTCACTTGGATTCGGTGAAGACATGAATTCAGCAGCCTCTCAGTCACCCATGGAGCTTCTCTCTGAATCGAGCGACACGAGCTTTTCTCTCTGTTCATGCGTCAAGATCTCACGGCATTCCAGCTGGTGCCTTGTTGCTAATTCTTGAATTTTGGAGGCTATCTCCCTGATCTTTCTCTGCTTGGAAGCTATGGCCGACAGGTCGGGGCGCGCCGTAGCCCAGAGGTCCTTCAGCTCCATTTTCTTGCTGTATAGCTCGTCATGCAGCTTGCTGATTTCATCCGTGAAGGCCCTCTGCCGGGAATCAATGCGAGTCCTCTGCTCCTCGGACAGATTCAAGAACGCAGGATACGGCGGCTTCAAATGCGGACAGGAAGCCGGCTCTCCCTCAGCTCCCCGCGCCGTGGCCAACCCTAAGAACAAAACCAGCACAGCGACACAGACCCCATACCTTGTCATGTTGAATTCCCTTTGAACCTCCGTTGCATCGAGTCAGGCACGTCACATTGGGATAAGCTTTTTTTCACATATTTTTGCAGATCCCATGCCAGGAGGAGGGTGTTGATTCTAAACGCCTGGAATCATACTCTTTCGGTTGAAGCAATCGTGAGGTGGAGCACAAAATCCGGACGGAGACCTTCGGCAATAAATGTCGATCCCCCTGAGGATAGAAAATATTAAGTATCTAGAATTAAATATTTTATAGTGCTCCGTAGAATTTTGACGTTCTTTCCCCGGATTTCGACAATATTGTCGCCCTGCAGAAGCCATTCCCCCTGTTTTGAGACTGGGAGTTGTGGTACAAGTCAAAACCGCCCCATTGGAACGGAGAAAAGCCTTTCTGCTCTCTCCACAGACGCAAGCCCGGCGGACTGATGCCGTTGATGCAATGGGGAAAATGGAGCGACCAAATGAAAGAACGACCTCGAATGCCCTCCCTGGAAGCTTTTGGAAAACCAAAACCCCGCTTTTTGCAGCCCGTTGCCATGGCCCTGGTGTTCCTTCTCTTCGTCATGCTTTTCTTTGCCATGGCCATGCTGGACCTGCGGCGCGTGGAAGATCTGCTCCTGAAGACCCTGAAGAACAAGGCCCATTACGTCTTTGAAGTGACTCAAAAGGCATTCCAGGAAAAATTCAACCGCCTCGTGCAAAGCGATGAAGGATTGCACGGACCTTTCGCAGGATTCTCTCCCGAGGATGATTCCACCTCACTTCGCGAAACCCTCGTCAACGCATTGTTGAATGCCGCCAGGGCGGTGGATCTCCAGGAGGCAAAGCACCCCGAAGGCGTCGATGGATTGCAGGCATTGACTCTCCCCGAACATTTTCAGGCCCTCCTTTTGGTGGATGGACAAGGGAATCCCCTTTACCAAAAGGGTCCAGTCCCCCCCCACCTCCTCAAGAAGGCCGCTTCACTGGCTCAAGGAAGCAACGAAATCGTGCTGCACCTGTTTCAAGGGATTTCCCGCGAAGACTACCTGGGATTTGTAGGGATCCGACGCAAGAAGAGCGAGGGGGCGGTGTTCCTGGTCCTGAACCGTAAAGACCTCATGGCATGGGCCTGGAATATCGCCGTTCAGAACAGCATGGAGCACATGCAGCTGGGGCGGGGAGTCGTTTATTTTGCCGTGGAAGATCGCTCGGGCCGCCTGCTGGCCCAGGCAGGAAGTGTTTCCGTGGAGAGCCTGGAACAATGCATTTTCAGCACTCAGGTCGTGGGTGGCTCCAGCAATCCCGCAGGACAGTGCGTCCAGATGGGGGAGGCGCAGTTCCTGGAATTTTCCATGCCCATGATCCTGGAAAATGAAGTGTTCGGCACCATGAGAATTGGGATGGAGACCCTGGAAACCGATCAGATCCTTCTGGAAAACAGGCAGCACATTCTCCTCTGGACGGGCCTCATGCTCCTCATCGGTCTGCTGGCCATGGGGCTGTTGTACCAGACTCAAAATCACCACATCTCCCGTATGCAGACCATGCGCGAACGGCTGTACCAGGCTGAAAAGCTCTCCGCCCTGGGAAAGCTCGGGGCGGGAGTCGCACACGAGATCCGCAATCCCCTCAATGCCATCAGTCTGGCGGTGCAGCGCATTCGGAGGGATTTTGGACCCGAGACACAGGAAAAGCGGGAGGCTTATGAGCGAATCACGCGCATTCTGAGGGACGAGATCAAGCGCCTCAATACCATCATCGAAGAATTCCTCGGCCTCTCACGCACTTCCCGGTTGGAACTGCGGCCCCAGCCGGTCGTGCTTCTCCTGGAAAGGATCCTCTCTCTGGTCCAGGAGGAAGCGAAAAGCCGAAACATCGAAATCCGCAAGCGCTGGGCAGAGGGAAACCATACGGTACTCATGGACATACACAAGCTGGAACAGGCATTGCTCAATATCATCGGCAACGCCGTAGAATCCATCCCGGGTGATGGAATGATTTTCGTAAGCTGCGAAGAGCCATCCAAGGGAGTGGTCTGCATTCGCATTCGAGACAGTGGAACAGGCATTCCCGCGGGGGAGGAGCGGAAGATTTTCGACCCCTTTTACACCACCAAGGAAAAAGGAACGGGGTTGGGCCTGGCCATCGCCAGTGAAATCATCACGGCCCATGGGGGAGAGATCCGGGTGACCAGCAAGCCCAAGCTGGGGTCTGTCTTCGAAATTCTGCTTCCCCGCGCAACGGGGAACGCATGAGGGCAATGTCGATAACTTGACCAAATATCGTCATTCCGGCGAAAGCCTGAATCCAGGAAAATAAAGACTTCTGGACCCCGGTTTTCACCGGGGTGACGTTAAGTCAACAACATTGACGCATGAGGGACGGTCCCTGTTCCTTTCATCCACGGAGAATGAAGATTTGAGCCCGAAAGAACTGGATATACTCATTGTTGAAGACGAGCCCTTCCAGAGGGAGATGCTTCGCGATTCCCTCCTGCAGGAAGGCCATCGCATTCAGGAGGCCGAGAACGGAGAAAAGGCCCTTCAACTTTTAAAGCGCAGCAGCTTCGATTTGCTTCTTCTCGATTTTCGCATGCACGGCATGAACGGTATCGAAGTGCTGAAGGCCGCCAGGCAGCTCTGCCCGGACCTGGAAGCGATACTCATCACGGCATACGGCGCCATCGAAACGGCTGTAGAGGCCATGAAAGCCGGAGCCAGCGATTACCTGACCAAGCCCATCGACCTGGACGAGCTTTCCATGAGTATCGCTCGTATCGCCGAGCACCGGACCCTCCTGCGGGAAAATGAAATCCTACGGCAGGAACTGAAAGCCAAAGGGGTCTCCACCAACACCATTCAATATACCAGCCAGAAAATGGCCAAGCTCATCCAGCTTGCCGGGCGCATCGCCCCCAGCCAGGCGACGGTGCTCATTGAAGGGGAGACCGGAACCGGCAAAGAATTGCTGGCGCGCCTGATACACAATCTCAGCGCGCGCTCCGACAAGCCCCTCATTGCGGTGAACTGCGCAGCCATGCCCGAAACACTCCTGGAAAGCGAGCTCTTCGGGCACGAGAAGGGGGCTTTCACAGGAGCCATACAGCGCAGAATCGGCCGCTTCGAGCAGGCCGAAGGCGGCACACTCTTTCTGGACGAGATCGGTGAGCTCAGTTTACCCGTGCAGGTCAAGCTTCTGCGCTTTCTTCAGGAAAGAGAATTCCAGAGGGTGGGGGGCGAAAGGACCCATAAGGCCGACGTCCGCATCATCAGCGCCACCCACCAGGACCTGGATGCCAGGGTAAAAGAGGGCACCTTTCGTGAAGACCTCTTTTACCGCATCAATGTCATCCACATGGAGATTCCGCCTCTCCGGGAACGCCGAGAGGACATTGGTCCACTCCTGGAACATTTCACACGCAAATTCGCGTTGGAAAACCATCGTAAGATCGAGGGAATCAGCCGAGAGGCCGTCGATCTCCTCACCCGGTACGACTATCCCGGCAATGTCCGCGAGCTGGAAAACATCATCGAGCGCGCTGTCGTGGTCTGCCGGGGTCATATCATTTCGCGGGAAGACCTTGCGTTTCCTGAGGCCTTCAACTCAGGGAGCAGCCCCACGGTAGAGCCTGATCCAAGTCCGCCCGGCGAAACTCTCCAGCAGGCGGTGGAAAACCTGGAGCGTCGCATGATCGGCGATGCCTTGCTGCAGAGCGGCACCAATCAGTCCCAGGCAGCCCGCCAGCTGGGACTGAGCGAGAGAATGCTTCGATACAAGCTAAAGAAATATGGATTCAAGTAAGATGGGTTGATGCTGTGGCGCATGACTTGAGGCGCTTGCTCAGGAAGCGGTCCAACTCATCGGCAAAGGCCTTCCGATCATTCTTGTGGAGGGGAGGAGGTCCACCCGTGTCAACTCCGGCGCCCCTCAACCCATCCATGAAATCCCGTAGAGTCAGTCGCTGCCCGATATTTTCCCGGGTATAGAGCTCACCTCGAGGATCCAGGGCATAGCCCCCCTTCTCCACGACGGCTGCAGCGAGGGGAATATCCGCAGTGATCACAAGGTCGTCAGGCTCCACCTGGAGCGCGATGTGATTGTCCGCCACGTTGAATCCCGCCGGCACCTGGATGGTGCGGATGAAAGGCGAGGCAGGAGTCTTCAAAAGTTTGTTGGCTACAAGTACAAGAGATACCTTTAGCCGTTCCGCTGCGCGATAGAGTATATCCTTGATAGCGGCAGGACAGGCATCGGCATCCACCCAGATTTGCATGTATCGAACCTCCGGCAAAACGCTCAGCCAGATGGGGACATGAACTTGAAATTCCCCACGGCGTATTCCTGTGCAGAATGGGCAGGCCTTTTGGAGCATTGCTCTTCTGCAAAGGATTGAAAAGTTCTTTTTTGTAGGAGCGGCATCCTGCCGCGACCGGCTCACTGTCGCGGCAGGATGCCGCTCCTACAAAAAAAGGGAACCATCAATTCGAAAGTTTTGTACCTTTATATGAAAATGCCGTCATCAAGACTTTTCATCCTTCCATGTGACTTCGCCGGTCACGGGAGCTATCGAGCATATTTCTCCCCTGCCTCCTCAAATGACGATGTCAAACCCGTCCCGATCATGGAAATCGGGACGGGAGCCACCATGAGTCAAAGCCCAGAAGCTCAACTCGCCGTCTTTGTGCTGGAGAACGGCACTGACTGCGACCTGCAGCGTCCGAGTGTCAGAAACGATTTTTCCCAGGTCGAGGTCAACCATCGCGTGAAAGGAGCCCGGCAGGGTGTGGGTGGCCACGACAAGGGATTCAAAGGATGGTTCTTCCTCCATACCCTGCCGGTAACCGTCAAACCGAAAAACGTTCCAATGCCCCGACGGAGAAAGGTTGAATTCCCAATACCGGGGATCGTCCAGTGGGGCTACAAAAAACTCGAAGCACGTCGATTCCCATAACCCCCTTCGCCGCAGAGCGAATCCATCCCGGGGGGAAATGAAGACATCCTCCATGCGAACCCAAAGAACGTAACTCACCGTCAACCGGTTGAAACGGCGCTGAACGCTGCCCGTGATCTTCGCTCCCGGCAGTAAGGGCCCTGCGGGATGGGGCTCGAGGGAAAAATTCCGACAGCTCATCGCATGTCTCCAATGATGCTTCGGATAGAAGGCGCCTGAGCTTCGATGCTTTCAACGAGCTTGAACTGGACGAGAGCCCTATTGAGATTGTGCTCCGCATGGCAGGCTTTGAAGTAAACGTTTCCCTCCAGATAATCCGTAAAAAACCTCAACCCCAGTTCGAAGGCGATGAGGCGCACGGCCTCATAAAAATAGGCGTAGTCGGCGCCAGAGAGAAATGCTTTCCCCTGGGGGGCATAGCCTTTGAGGATGGCTCGACAGAGATCGGGTTGGAATTGCACGCCCTCCCAACTCTCCGTCTCTTCCCCCGAGGGATTGCAGCAGGACCTGAGACAGTCCCCCAGGTCATAGTGCACCAAACCGGGCTTCACCGTATCCAGGTCGATGATGCCGACAGCCTGCCCTGACTGAGAGTCCACCAGAACGTTGTTCACCTTGGGGTCGCCGTGTATGGGACGGAGTAAAAGACTGCCCCGCGCTTTGGCATTCTCCAGAACACCCGCCCAGGCTCTGCGCTCCTCCACAAACCTCACGCAGTACTCCATTTCCGGCGATCGTTTCACGGAGTCTCCCCGAATGAGGACAGAGTCATAATGATGAAGATAGCGCGGTGTGATGTGAAACCCCTCGAGGGTATCCAGGAGGCGGGCAATGGGCAGGTCGCTCAGAAGCCGATGAAACATGCCCAGGGCATGACCGACCTCTTCCGCGTGGGAGGAACCCTGGACCGTATCGAAAGACCGGGTGCAATGGATGAAGCTGATGGCGCGCCAGAACGATCCGTCGGGATCGATCCAGTGATCCCGGGTCTCACCTGTCAGAAGTACACGGGGAACCTCCCACCGACGCCCGCCGGCCGGAGGCTCACACTTCAGCCGTTCCTGCATGTGCTCTGTGAAGGTTCGGATATTGCGCATCACCCGATCAGGGTGTCGAAACACATGCGTGTTGATGCGCTGCAGGACGAAGTGTCTCTCATTCCCCGCATCCAGGGTCACAAGAAAGGTGTCGTTGATGTTGCCGTTTCCAAGAGCCTGGATGGTCGATATCTCACCCCGGTGTTTGAATTGCTCTGCAGCGGCAGCCGAATGATCCAAGGTACTCCTTCGTATCTACATGATATTTGTCAATTCCAACAGAGAGTCAGCGCTGGGCCGGCTTCTTCTGCTTCTTGGGATGCTTCGCCTTTTCAACGGATTGCGGAACCGCCCATAAAAAGTCCATCAGGAGCTCCCTCCGCAGTTCCTGCAACGCATCTTCCAGGGAGGATTCGGGCAGAGTGCACGAAAACGAAAACAACTCCGGATCCAGTTCCTCGCTTGTCAACCTGTGAGCAAGCAATCTCTCCAGCAGAAACGGCAGGGAGGTGAGCATCCGATAACTTTCATCGATTTGACGGAACTTTTCTGGGTGGAACTCCGGAGGATACCGCCGAACCATTCGCTGATAGGCCTTCTCGATCTCCTCTCTGCCTGCGTTGGGAGGCAGATTGAGGTTGCTCAGAGCTTCTTCGCGCGTCACGGTCTTTTCTTCCCCTTTCTCCTGCCAACCCGCCTTTCAGGATACGCGATTTCCTTCAGTGTAAGCTTCACGGTTTCCATCAAGGGAGCGACCTCCCGCTCGCCTGCATCGAAGCGCTTCTGCAGCACGGCACCCATGCGAACCAGAACTCCCGTATCCTTTTTCAATAAAGGTTTAAAGGCGAGCATATTGTCCACCAGTCTCTCGAGAACACGGATATCGGCCATAACCCAATCATCACTATGCTCCTTCAGGAATTTGAACACGGTCAACACCGCCCCCTCGACGGAGACCGTCAGGCCGGCCATCATCAAAAACAGGTTTTCCTCCCCGGCCTTCCAGCCTGCCAAATGCTGCAACTCGTCTTCAACGAATGACAGGTAATGTTCGCAGTTCTCTCTCAAGTAGCTCAACCACTGGAGAAAGCTTTCCTGAGTGTAGGTGCCGCCCTTAAAACATTCGAGAAATGCCGGGATAAGGTGAAATTCGGTATAGTTTTTCAGTCCGGCCGATTCCTGTCGCAGCCCTTGTAGGATTCTCTCCACCTTTGGATCTGTTTTTTTCCCCCGTTTGCTGTGCATTCCCATAGGATCCATGGCAAAGGTAGATATGAACACGAATTCCCATAATTCACTCAAGAGCCCTCGAAGGATCAGTCCCAGCAGCTCCCCATCCTCCCGAAAGCGGTCCAACAGGGGTTTCAGCACACCCAACTGCGGGAAATGGAGCATAGGTGATTTTTCCAGTACCCAATGCAGATCTTCGCCGGTGACAGGAGCAGACCGGTCCAAAGCTTCCTGGGCAGAAGACTGGAGCGTCGTTGAACGTGTTGCCGCTGCGACTATGAGGGCAAATAAACCCATGCGTTTGCCAAGGCATCTCGCCGCCGCCAGGCGAGAAAACAGCCTGGCCATGTCATATGACCGGTCGGGGGCATCGATGAGGAGATCTATATCTTTCACGAGCATTTGATCCATGACGCGTCGGAGCTCTCTTTCATCCCGAGGGCCGATCTCTTTTGATCTTTGTTCAATTTCATTCAAAATTTTTTGAAACAGCCTGCGAAACGCCTCATGAAGCTTCTCGGTCTCTTCCTCATCCTCTTCCAATTCACCGAAGATCTCATCGAGGGGATCTTGTGCCGCCTGGGATTTTTCTCTGAGCCTTCCTCGCAGCCTGTCCAGGAGGATCACCTTTTCTTCGAACCTGGCCGAATCAATTTCTGCTTCCAACTGAGCAGCACTCGCATCGGCCATGGCTTCAGGATGAATAGCTCTCAATGCTTCCAGAATTGTTTCAGCCTTATCCCCTGCCGCCTGCCGAAACAAAAATGGGATGTTCCGCACCAGCTTCGCCATGGACGCGGAATTCCCTTCTTTCGAAAGCCGTTCCATCAGCACTGCCATGTTCCAGACAAAAGGATGGATCAATATGCGATATAAGGTTTGTGGGTAAATAGCCATGCCCTCGGCAAGAGAGGCATCGATCTCGTTCAGTTCAAAGAAATGGACAACCTTCCAGCCCTTTTCCACCCCGCTCTTGCTGTTGAGCCGCCGAACGGCCGCTATATCCTCCGCCATCAATGCGGCAGTCTCCCTGAAGCCCGGAACAGCGAAATGAAGCCCCGCCTGTTCGTAATAGCGGGCTGTCACCTTTTGCGGCTGGACCATAAAGACCCGCAAATCTTTTCGCATGCGCTCCAGGGAAGCCCAGTCGTCCTTCCAGGAGAGGGCTCTTTGCCTCAAAGTCTCCGCCGGCTGCCCGAGTCCCTTCAAAGCCGCCAGGTCCTCCACGGACCGTTTGCCGTCGATAAACCCCGCCAGCGTCATCAAAAAGTCGACATCCTGAGAATTCGGCGGATGTTTTACCACTTTCACCTCTTCACAAAACTCTTGAAAGCTCCGCGGATCCCGAAGTGCTTTACGCACGAGGCTCTTCCAGACTTCAGCGTATTCCTGGGCGTACTGAGCCTCACGGTGCTGGGATTCTACCTCCTTCAACCATTCCCAGTAGCGCCCGGTGCGCAGAAGTTTTTCGATAGTACGATCGACTTTTCTCGCCTTTTTTTTAGCCAATGGTCTCGAACCCCTCTTCGGCCTGTTCGATTTTCTCCAGGAGCTGATCTTCCAGTTCGTCGATCAGGGCATCATCGTCACCCGCCAGGACTGCCTGTTCGTATTTCCCGGTGAGCTTTATCAGCGCATCCTTCAGTTCCTGGGGCAACCGCTCATCGGCCAATATCCGACGCGCCTTTTCGGAAATGTAATTGACGGGTTTTTCCACCAGACCTTCCGCCTCACTTTCGGTCTGCAAAGTTTTCTGCCGTACGTTGAGGGTCACCGACTTGCTGTTGTTGTACCCTTTCTGGTCCACCGAGACATGGACAATGCCTTCCCGGTCATAGGCGAATTCCACGGTTACGGGGCTGTTGGCCGGCGCAGGCTTCAAGGGAAATTCGAAGGCGCCGATGAGGGTATTTTTCCTGCAGTATGGGCTCTCCCCCTGATACACCTGCACATCGACTTTGGGCTGTTGGTCGTCCACCGTGTAATAGAGCTCCGCCCGACTCACGGGAATACGCGTATTCCTCCGAATAATGACCGAAAAGTGGTCGTTGGCGCTATCTGTGAAATCATACGGATGGAGGGTTCTTACCCCCAGGGAATGTGCGGTGACATCGAGGAGGATATGCCCCAGGGGCTCGCCCGCTATGAGCCCGGCCTGCACGCTCGCTCCCAACGCCACACAGAGATCGGGATCGAGAGAGTGCGCAATGGGCCGGTCGAACATCTCGGAAAGACTCGCCTGCACCTCCGGCATGCGCGTGGCCCCACCCACCAGAATGATTCTGCCTATATCCTCCGGCTCCAGGCTTGCCTCCTGCAAAGCTTCCGTCACCTTCTCCAGGGTGCTCTCCAGGAGATCGCGCGTCATCTCTTCGAATTCACTGCGACTCACCTCCAGCCTGAGATTCACCGGCTCGCCGTCAATGAAGGCGACGGCCACTTCGTCGACCAGAAAGAAAGGTCGGTCGCTCAGGGCGATCTTGGTTCGTTCGGCAATATCCCTGAGCCTGACGCTGAGGGCGCGATCTTCGGGCAATTCGTAACCCGTCTTCTGTTTGAGGTGGCGCAGGAAAAAATCCTTGAGGCGCTCGTCGAAGTCATCCCCTCCCAGGGCGGAGTTGCCACAGGAAGCCAAAACCTCCTTGATCTCGCCCTTGAGCTCAAGAATCGAGACGTCGAACGTCCCTCCTCCCAGGTCATACACCATGATATAGGGACTGTCGTCCGGCTCTTCCCATGAGACCTGATCGTAGACGAGGGCGGCGGCAGTCGGTTCATTGATGATGCGCAGCACTTCCAGGCCGGCCAATTCCCCCGCCCGTATGGTGGCGCGCCTCTGCGCATCGTCAAAATAAGCGGGAACCGTGATGACCGCCTTCTGAATCGACTGTCCGAGAGTTTTAGAAGCATTCTCTACCAGGTAGTGCAATATATGAGAAGAAACTTCTTCCGGCGTGAAATTTCGAGTCCCCAGATGGATCGATGCCTCCTGCCCCATGAGTCGCTTTACCGATCGTATGGTATGGTCAGGAAAAGCCGCCAGGCGATTCCGCGCCGCCCGGCCTACCAACAGCTGCCCCGTCGCATCATCGAGACTGACGACGGATGGGACAATGGCCGAACCCTCCTCAAGGGAAAGGGCTACAGGTTTTCCCTGATCGAGGCAGGCAATGACCGAATTCGTGGTTCCCAGATCGATTCCACAGATGATTTCTCCCATCATTCCCTCACTCCCTGTTGAAAAGGCTGACTGTCTTGAGCTGTCCCGACGATCACTCTGGCCGTTTTGATCACTCGATCCCGGTACAGGTAGCCGGGCTGCACTGTGCGCAACACCTCAAGGCGGCCATCGCCCTGAGAAATTTTTTCCAGAGCCTCGTGCAAACGGGCATCGAAAGGGATGGACGCCTCTCGAACCATTTTCACTTCAGCTGAGGCAAGAAGCTCATCCAGCCTGCCCCAGACGATCTCCAGGACTTCGCCCCTCTGGGGCGATAAACACTCCCCCTCACGGAGAGACTGATCCAGATAAAAAAAGGCGTCGGCAAAGCCCGTCAAAGGATCGAGATGGGCTCGGATCTCCTTCACGGTGTACTCATTCCATTCCTGGCGCATTTCCTCCAGGAAAGCCGACTGCTTGCGAAGCATTTTTTTTAGAGCCTGCAACTCCTGCAAAGTCCTGTCGACGGGCGCTGCTACTTCTTCAGCCTCATTCCGCCATGCTCGTCGTAAAAACTGCCACATTTGCGTCCACATGCAAAACCTTCCTCATCCAGCAAACGTCAGGGCTTCTGTGCCCTACAGCGACCAACCCAACAAGCTCACCACACACTGCGAAAAGTGACACTATAGCCGGTGACCCGGTGACAATCCAAATATAACCTGTTTGCTCAGAAAAGATTTTTCATCGGCAACGGATTGCAGGCGCATTCATCCCCCCAACATGCCCGCTGCGGGAGCTCTCAGCAGTTTCTTCCCGCCCCCAGTCGTCACGGATTCATGCCGGAGGATTTTTCTCTTGGCACCGATGAAATGTCCATGATATGCCCATGATCAACATTGCGGCAACGATCCGGCAAGAGCTCCAAATTGCGGTGGACCTGCAGGCCATCTGGCACATTTTCGGCGGAGGTGAATCATGAAGATCGTCAGCATCCATTTCAAAAACATCGCCTCGCTCCAAGGGGTCTGGGAAATCCGTTTCGACCGCCCTCCCCTGTCGGATACGGGCCTCTTCGCCATAGTGGGTCCGAACGGTTCCGGCAAAACCAGTGTACTCGACGCTATCACCCTGGCTCTCTACGGCGAAACACCCCGTATGAAGGACCCCGAGAAAAGCCTCATCAACAAGGATTCCTCAGACTCTTTTTCGGAAGTGACTTTTTCCGTAGGGGGGCAATTATATCGGAGCCGGTGGTCGGTCCGCAAAAACGGCCAAGCGCCGGAAAGCCCCGAAATGAAGATCGTCAGCCTCAACGGCAGGGAAACTCTGCTGGAAGACCGGGTCGTCATGGTCCGCACCCGAGTGGCCGAGCTGACGGGGCTCGATTTCAAACGCTTCTGCCGATCGATCCTTCTGGCGCAAGGGGAATTTTCGGCCTTTCTCAACGCTCTTGAGAACGAGCGTTCCGAAATGCTGGGAAAGATCATCGGGCCAGAGCTTGCTCAAGAGCTGGAGCAGTCCGTCCATACCCGTTCCAGGGCCGAGCATGAAAGACTGCTCCAACTCCAGGAGGCCGCAGAAGAGCTGCCCTCAGCCGACAAAGACCGCTTGAACACTTTGACAGCATCTCTGGAGGAGACGGAAGGGGAGCTGCAGCAAGTCGATGGTTTTTTGGGGGAACTGAAACGCACGCTGGAATTGCGCAGACGCATGGATCACCTTGAAGCGAAAGCAGAGGCGGCTCGAGAAGCTCTGGCATCGGCCGAGGCCCGTGCCGCTGAGGCTCAGAAGGACATCTACGGCCTGGAAGAGGCCGCAAAGGCTGCCCCCTTGCGTGAGGATACGGAACGCCTCAACGCTCTTCAACTGGAAGCGGAAACGGCCAGGGATGCGTTGAGTAGCCTGGAAGCCGAGATGGAATTGCATCGAGGTCGGCTGGCGGAGCTGGAAGCACAACTTCTTCAGAGTCGACAGAGACTGGAGGAGGCTCAAGCTCAGCGGAGCGCCCGTTCCGCCGACGTCCAAAAAGCCCAGCAGCTGGACCAGGATATTGCGGCGGAAAGTGCCCGCTTCCTGGAAGAAGTCTCGCGCTACGAAGCCTACCAGCGCATTCTGCAGGAAAAGCTGCAGCAGCAGTCCGACGTGGAAAAACAGTTTAACGAAGTCGGCAGCCACCAGCGGGAAATGCAGCAATGGCTGGTGGATCACTCCCTGGATGCCGGCCTCGAAGCTGAATTGCCCGGCATCGAGGACGCATGGGAACGACTCCAGGAAATACGCCGCCAGCTGAGTGAGGAGAAAATTCACCAGGCGGCAGCGCTCAAGGCAGAGCAGCAGGCGGCAGCGGATTTAAAACGCGACGAAGATGCGTTGCAGAAGGCTCTGGTGCAACTGGAAGAGAGCAGGGCCCGCAAGGATAAACGGGAAGAGCGTACGACCCGGCTGCTCGGCACAGACACCCTTGAATCCATACTGGCAAAGCGAGAAGAACTGAAGGAGCGCCTGGCTGCCTGCGGTCAGCTGTTGAAAATCGGGCAGGAATACCATGCATTCACGACCGGGGGAGACCCGTTGGGCACTCTCGCCCAGATGGCAAGCCAGGAGGAATCCCTGGCGCATTCCCTTTCCCTCGAGGAGGCACAACTGGCCAAGTGGGAAGAAAGGGCGCGATGGCTGGAGGCTTTGGCGAGATACGCACCCGACCGCTCTATTCTCAAGACAGGAGCCCCGTGCCCCCTGTGCGGAGCGCTGGACCATCCTTACGTGGAGCAGGGGCCTCCTGACTTTGACGCCGAGGAGCGGGCGTTGCAGGAGCAACAGGACAGAGTCGACGCCCTGCGTACCCGGTTGTCGGAGCTTCGAGCCGAAAAGGAATCCCTCCAGCCGAAAGCCGGCCGGATGGAGGCCCTCCAAAAGTCCTGGCTGGATCTTTGCGCCCGGGTGGGCGGGGAATGGTCCATCACCGATCCAGATGCCGTCAAAGAAGATCTGCTATCCGTTCAAAGGGAGCTCAAGCGCCTCAAGTCTTTGATTAGAACCCTTCGATGGCGCAAATGGGGCTCGGCATGGTCCGAGCGCAAGCTGCAGCGTCTGAACGAAAAAGTGTCCCGTAGAGAACGGGAAAGAGACCGTCTCCGGGATGCCCATGCCCTGCAGGTTCAGGCATTGACCGATCTCGAAAACACCCTGAGACAGCTCCAGGGAAGTGAAGCAGCCGCGCGCGAGGAGTTGGGCGGCAGAATCCTTCCCTTTGATCATGCTTTGCCGACTCAGGGGATGGAAGCAGAGCTCATCCAGCGACTCAAACAACGCGCTGCGACCTATCGACGCCAGTTGCGCGAACAGGAAGCTCTGGCGGGTCGGATGGAGACTCTGGAAGCCCGTCGCAGCAATCTGCCCCCCGAGATCTCTCAACTGCGAGAAGAAACCGAGGGCTTGGGATCTGCCGTGGAAACGCTCCAACAGCGGATTGCTGCGCTGAAGGCGGAGCATAACGCGCTCTTCCAGGGAGAGAATCCGGTTCAGGAAGACAAGGAATTGGAGAGCCGAATGACTCTCGCCACCGAAGAGCAGGCAGCGCTGTCAGCGGAAATCCATCGCCTCCGACGGGCGCTTTCCGAACATGAACAAACCTGGCCCCAATCGGTTGAAAAAGAGGAGTCTGCCCAGGCTGCCCTGCAGCAGGCAGAACAAGACATTTTGCAGAAGGCCGTGCCCCTCGACTTCAAATCCCTGGAAGACTTGAAGCGCACTGTTGCTTTACTGGAAGCGGAGGCAGCCGTTACGGAACGTTGGAAGGCCGCTGAACAGACCCTGGAGCAGGCACGGTCGCAATGCGAAGCCGTGGAAGCAGAGCTGGCCTCCATCCGTTCCCAAGATTTGGGGACGAAACTTCCTGAAGCCCTCCAGAGCCAAATTGAAGCGGCCGAAAAGCAACGCGAACTGCTTCAGGAGGAACTGGACGCTGCAAATCGCTCCCTGAGGGAACTGCGGGAAGCCGATCGCATGCGTCGGGACGCTCTCGATGCAGTAGCGGTACAGGAGAAGATCTACGCCCACACCGTTGCAGAGGAAAAGGCGCTGGCATCCAGGGACCCCGTCGCCGTGAAGACAAAGCTTCAGCGCCTCATGTTCGAGCGGTTGCTGGATCGCACCAATCAGCACCTGGAATCCCTGAACGGCCGCTATCACCTTCGAGCCCTCTCCGAGGAAGGGCTGGGACTGCATGTGGAAGACGCTCTTCATGGGGGAACCTGTCGAGCCACCAAGACCCTTTCGGGTGGAGAGTCTTTTCAGGTCAGCCTGTGTCTGGCTCTCGGACTTGCGGACATGGCGGGAAAGGATCGCAAGATCGAATCCCTCTTTCTGGACGAAGGGTTCGGCGCTCTGGACGATGAGATGCTCTACAAGGTGATGGCAGCCCTCAAAGGACTGCGGGCCAACGGAAAGACAGTGGGCGTCATTTCCCATGTGAAACGCCTGGCCGACGAAATCCCCACTCAGATAAGACTGGAAAAACAGCGTGGAGGTCGGAGCACCCTCAGCATCGTGGCATAGGCAGGCATCCACACAAGAGAGTGATCCAAAGCACTGAAGTGCTGGACGGCCCGGCAGCAAAATCCAACAGGGGCCATTTCCCGGGTCAGGCGCTCTTCTTCGCGCCTGCCCCGTCAGAAAATTTAATCTTCTTTCCCCACGATACGATAGACGATCCCGCCGAGCACTGCGCCGACGATGGGAGCGACCCAGAAAAGCCATAGCTGTGCGATGGCCCAACCTCCTACAAAGAGGGCGACCCCCGTGCTGCGTGCAGGATTCACGGAGGTGTTGGTGACGGGAATGCTGATGAGGTGAATCAGTGTCAAGCCCAGGCCGATGGCGATGGGAGCGAATCCCTGCGGTGCACGCTTGTCCGTTGACCCCAAGATGATGACGAGAAACATCATGGTCATGACGACTTCACAGACGAGAGCCGCAAGAAAGCTGTATCCTCCCGGCGAATGAGCGCCATAGCCATTGGACGCGAATCCCCCCGCTACATCGAACCCGGCCTTCCCACTGGCAATGATGTAGAGGACCCCGCCGGCACAGATGGCTCCCAGGACCTGAGCGACGATATAGGGGAGGAGCTTGTCTGCGGGAAAACGACCCCCGACGCAGAGTCCCACGGATACGGCGGGATTGAGATGACAACCCGAGATGTGTCCGATGGCGTAAGCCATGGTCAACACTGTCAGACCGAAGGCCAGGGCAACTCCCAGGAGTCCGATTCCCACATTGGGAAAGGCCGCCGCGAGAACCGCACTCCCGCATCCCCCAAGCACCAGCCAAAATGTCCCCACGAACTCAGCTCCAAACTGTTTCATCGAACTCTCCCTTCTCTTGATGAGGTTTCATTCATTGCGCCTGAAACAAGCTCCAATCCGACGGCGCACCCCAGTTCATTCCAAGTTCCTGAAAATGATAGTTCTCAGCACCCTCGTGCCCCACAGGTCACGAAGCTTGGTAGGAAGAAAAATGGAAAAATACAGAACTTGAATGGCCTTCAAATGCTTTTGAAGATCATTATGGTTCGTTTGGCAGCTGAGTTCAAGGGGAGAATAACAGGAGGACCGAAATTTGCTTTCCAGGCGAGGGGTGCCGGATTCCATCGGGGAAGTCCCCTGCGCCCCGCTGCGCAGAGGATTGGGCTCGGAAACCACGGTACAGAGGAGCCACGATACTCCTCATTCCACAATCCGCTCCCTGCCGCTGTACACGGTGAATTTCCCTGCCCTGACGAAGCCAATGAGGGTGATATTGAGGGACTGAGCCAGTTCGATGGCGAGTGTCGTGGCCGTGTTGCGGCTGATGAGGACCGGAATGTTTACTTTGGCTGCCTTGATGAGGATCTCCGAGGTCAGGCGTCCGGTAGTGATGAGCATTTTGTCGTCTAAGGGCATTCGGTTTAAAAAGGCATGTCCCACCATCATATCCACAGCATTGTGACGACCGATGTCGTCTCGAAACAGCAGAATTCTTTCCGGAGTGGCAAGGAGTGTGTTGTGAACTCCATGGGTGTGCCGGTAGATTTCGCTCATCCGGTGCATTTCTTCCATCCGCTCCAAAACCTGCAAAGGTGAAAATTTCACGTTCCCTTCAATCTTGCGGCTCAGCAGGGCATCCAGGGCATAATAAAAGACCGTTCCTTTGCCGCACCCCGAAGTGATCGTGCGCTTCATCCAGAGCTGCTCCGGAATGGAGGTGTCCGCCCGGGTAACAATGTCGATCTTTCCCGTTTCAGCATCCACCTCGATTTTTTCAAGATCTTCATACGATTGCAGGAAGCCGTCCGCAAATAAAAACCCCACGGCCAGCTCTTCCAGATGGTGTCCCGCACAGAGGAGAGTCACCATTTCACGGCCGTTGACATAGAGGGTCACTGGACGCTCCTGGATCACCCACTGCGGCTTCTCAATACATTCGCCCGTTTTATCGTAAACCCAGGTGGTGACATTCGAGACTTTTTCACTGCTGAAATCTTCCTGCTTCTCTTCATCCATGGGCATCGCCTGACCTCGTTGGTGTAAAAATTTTGATATTTTAAAGTTTTTTCAAATGCCGCAAATGCTCCAGGCAATCGGAGAGAATCTGCGCATGGTCAAAAGCCAGGGTATCCGGAAGCCGGTCTTGAGGGAAAACCTCCAGATGCTTCGCATCGTCCGCTGCCAGGGGATCTCCCTTGCCGAGAGCCGTGAACACGACACTCACCGTATGCTGTCGGGGATCGCGACCGGGGTCGGAATAGGCACGGAACTGTTCCATCCCTTCCAGCTCCAGGCCGGTTTCTTCAAGAGCCTCCCTGTGAGCGGCCGCCTCCAGGCTCTCGCCATAATCCACGAAACCTCCGGGCAAAGCCCAGCCGTAAGGCGGGTTCTTACGTTCGATGAGCACGATTCCACGCCCTGGAATCCGGATCACAATATCTACGGCAAGGAAAGGATTCCGGTATACATGAACGGGTGCCCCACACCGTGGACAGGAAACACGCGAGCGGTCAGCCATCGCTTCTCCTTTTCGAGACTCCGGGACGATTCGTCCCCCGACTCATAACCATGCGCTACTTTTTCCTCATGAGGACATGCTCCAGCAGCAGGACGAGAGTGATGCCCACGACAAAACCGTTGCCCAGGAAGACACGGAGACCGGCCGGCATCGCATTAATAAAGGGACCAGGGAGGAAGCTGACCAATGTCCCGACAATGAGTGGGAGCCCGACAACATAATAGTCACGACTGGAAATGCTCTCTCTGGAAATGATGGCCAGCCCTGCACCCACCTGGGCTCCCATGGCCACGCAGAGGACTGCCCCCACGACGGGGGAAGGGACGGAAGCCAGCAGCATGGCCAGCTTGGGCACAAAGGCGGCCGCCAGGAGAAGGCAGCCGCAGCAGGCCGTGGTGTAGCGACTGGCCACACGGTTGGCCAGCACGACACCAGGACTGAGGCTGTAGCTTACGGTCCCCACAATCCCCAACAATCCACAGCAAATTCCTCCAAGCCCATTGAAGAGAATCCCTCGGGAGATGGACCGTGGAAGCCTTTTCATATCCGTCAGAATGGCAATGCCGTTAAAGCTCCCCAAGCTGTTGACCACCACTGCCAGATAAGACGACGCACAAGCCAGCACGGCCGGCCAGTAGAAATGGGGGCGGGCAGGGATCCACTCTGGAGGAACAGAAACCCAGGGGGCCGTTAAAACTCTCTCCCAGCCGGCTGCCCCCAGTATGGAAAAAATCGTGGTCCCCAAGCACATACCCAGCACCAGAACGATGGTCTTCCAGAATCCCTTCAACCAGTGAGACAGGGCCGCCATGAATACCACCAGGATGAGACTCACCACGAAGGTGAGCAGGTCCCCTGTGGATTGGGCCCCCTCGATGCCGATGAGAGTGTGGGTAATATAGGGAAGCATGGAAAAAGAGATGAGCATGAGGATGACCCCCACGACGTTGGGCGTCGCGAGGGCAATGACCTTCTGCAATTGGCCCAACAGGACGACACCAACCAGGAGAGCTCCTCCAAGGATCGTCCCACCCTGAATGGCTCCAATGCCTAGGGGCGCCAGCACAATAAAGGTGAGCAGGAGGGCCGTCGCGGGCCCATCCAGCAAGGGATAGCGATGGCCCCAAAGGCTTTGAGCCAGGGTGAAGATTCCCGAAACCATCAGGGTGAGCTGAAAAAAACGAGTCTCCCCCGCCGTGTCCATCTGGAGCGCCTTGCTTCCAAGAGTGGTCACGATGATGAGAACAGGAAACATGATGATCGCCCACTGAAGCCCAAAGACCAGAGTATATTTCAGTGGGGGACGATCATCGATATCATAGACGTACGAGGATTTTTCCATGGCAAAACTGCGTGGATCCGCCGCAGAACGACAGGGCTGTTCCACTGGCGGCTCCCCGCGAGCTAATGGAGAATTTCAAAAAGGGTGCTGATGGAATCTTCGTTATGGATGTTCCGGATGGCGGCGGAAAAAAGCCTGCACGCTGGAACACATTTGATTTTTTCACAGTGAGAGGCCTGGGGACTCAGAGGCACCGTGTCTGTCACCACCAGGCTCTTCAAGAGGCTGCTTTCAATGCGATCCACCGCAGGACCCGAGAGTATGGGATGGGTCACACAGGCGTGGACTTCCCTCGCGCCCTTTTCCAGCAGCGACTTGGTAGCTTCCACCAGGGTTCCTGCCGTGTCCACCATGTCATCCAGAACAACAGCCGTCTTTCCTTCCACTTCACCGATAATGTTCAATGCCTCTGCCTTATTCACCTCGGCTCGGCGCTTGTCGATGAGTGCAAGCCCCGCTTTGAGCTGGCTCGCATAGGCACGAGCCCTGGGAACCCCGCCGGCGTCGGGGGACACAATGACCAGATTCCCGTTGAAATGTTCACGAATGTAGGGAAGTAAGATGGGAGAAGCATAAAGATTGTCCACGGGGATATCAAAAAAGCCCTGGATCTGGCCGGCATGCAAATCCACCGTAAGAATCCGGTGCGTGCCGACTCGGGTGATGAGGTCCGCCACAAGGCGGGCCGTAATGGGAACGCGCGGCTTGTTTTTTCTATCCTGGCGCGAATAGCTGTAGTACGGAATCACCGCCGTGATTCTTCGCGCGGAAGCACGCTTGAGGGCGTCGATCATCACCAGCAGCTCCATCAAGTGATCGTTCACCGGGGGAGAACCGGTCTGCACGACAAAGACATCGGCCCCCCGGACATTTTCTCCGATCTCAACCCGGATCTCACCATCACTGAACGTCGTCACGAGGGACCTGCTCAGAGGGATCTCCAGCGACTCGCAAATCTGCACAGCCAGCTCAGGATTGCTGTTGCCCGCAAAGATCTTCATACCATATGTGGCCATGAACCTGAATCCTCTCTAAAAATAATAGACTCAAGGGGAAGCCGTCCCCAAGGCGACCCTGTCATATTACAGCCCACTTGAAATGGCAACCCTTTTCCTTGATCATTCTTTCACTTTCGCATTCATGAACACATTCCAGCGAAAAAACAGCAAAAACTGCTCCACAAAGAGCGCTGGCGGCAGAATGTCACAGGTTCCCGTAGTCATCTTCCGAAAGACAATACGCTTCGTGACCGGGCCAGTAGAGAAAGCGGTGGCAGTGGGGGCACTGCATGATGGTTTCGTCGCGCTGAAGCTCGATGAATTTCTGTGGGGGAATATTAAGATGGCAGACCTGGCAGACACCGTTCTCCACGGGAGCCACGGCAATACCTGCCTGCTTCACGAACAAAAAGTTGGAGCGCCGGAGGAGGTTGGGCTCCAACTTCACTTCCACCTCTTTTTGGCAGGCCTGCAGGCGTTCGAGCTTTTCTTTCAGCTGCTCCATTCCCGTACGAAGCTCCAGACAGTCCGAATCCAACTTCTTACGCCTTTCTTCGAGAGCCTTCTCCATCTCCTGAACTTCGGCACCCAGAGTCTCGATTTTATCCATCACCTCAAGGACTTCTGACTCCTTGGAGGAAATTTCCTTCTTGGAGTCGTCGATCTCTCTAAGAATCGCCTGATATTCTTTGTTGTTTTTCACTTCGTTCATGCGCTTCTTGCTGCGCGCGATCTTGGCTTCCAGGTCCGCGATGGCCTGTTCCAACGCACGATGTGTCTCCTGAGCGTGCGAATGATCGGCCTTCCTGGCAATGAACTCCGCCTCGAAGTGACCGAATTCCTTCTCAAGTTCAGCAATACGCCGGGGTGCTTCTTCGCAGTTGCGCGCCAGCATTGCCCTCTTGTTCTCCAGGATCTGATATTCAATCAAAAACTTGAGCTGTTCCAGCAAGTGAAACCTCCTCTCAGGCCGGTCGGCCATCCCCACCGCCCGGCACGCAACATTTCAGAAAATGTCGCTCTTCATTGTTTTCATCCCGTTTCCAGCTACCGTCCCTTCCATCATGCACAAGCCGCAGACGGGCTACTCCAGGCTCCAAAAAGGATCCCGCTCCGAAGAAGCCGTGAGGACCTCCACAGGAAGTCCTTCTTCCCTCCCCTGTGACGCCAGGTATTGGGCAAGGGGTGGAACGATCAGCCGCTCCGATGCGAAATGCCCCGCGTCTACCATACACAAGCCCGCTTCCACAGCTCTTTGAGCTTCGTGATACTTGACGTCCCCCGTGACATAGACTTCGGCCCCAGCGGCAATGACCTTTTCCAAAAGGCTGCCGCCGCTTCCCGTGCAGAGGGCGATGCGTCTCACCTCCCGACGCGGGTCTCCCACTACACGCACCTTCGCGCCTCCGAGTACCGTTTCGACCCGGTTGGCAAAAGCTTTTAAGGTGATTCTCTCAGGCAAAACTCCCAGCCGGCCCATTCCACCATAAGCCGCATCATCGCGCCAGGAGGCATCCGCTTCCAAAGGCTCAGCGAATTCAAGAGCCAGGAGCTTCACCCATTGCGCGTTGGTCCCCTCCCTGGCGGCATCCAGATTCGTATGCGCGGCAATGATATGAATTCCTTTCAATAGAGCCCTGATCACGAGCGCCCCGGGAAAGGAATCGGCGCGCACTGCACTGAGGGGGCGAAAAATCAGAGGGTGATGCGTCACGAGGCATTGACAGTTCTGTTCCTCCGCCTCTTGAAGGCTCCAGGAAGCGGCATCCAGGGCCACAAGGATTCTCTCCACGCGGGCGAGAGGATCACCCACTTGAAGGCCGCAATTGTCCCAGGATTCCGCATGCCGAAAAGGAGCATGCACATCGATCCACCGCAGGACATCTTTTACTTGCGCCATTTCGCCTTGCCCCCAAAAAGTATGGGGGTGCTCCTTATCAGGAGCACCCCCATCATGATTTACACCGTCTGTATCCCTCGAGATCCGAGGCTTCCGGCTTTCCACCCACCCCCTGGCAGGGGTTTGCCGCCTCCGCTCTCGAAGATCCTCCAACTGGTTTTGACAGATTGCATACAATAGATTTCATTGGCTTCTTTATCTTGCGAAGTGGGCCCACCTGGCCTCGAACCAGGGACCGACCGGTTATGAGCCGGTGGCTCTACCAACTGAGCTATGGGCCCTCAAAAAACCAATCCTTCAGGCGAAGCTTATTTAAAAAGACCATCCGATTCTTGTCAAGCTAATTCCTGGATGGCAGATATATTGAGGCTTTGAAGCTGCCATCGTCCTGCCGGCAAGTCGGAATTCACGCAAATTCAAACCTTTTGGACGCCGGATTTCACTGTGCTAGGTCTCGATGAAGCTCCGGAGCTCCTTGCGGCGACTGGGATGCCTCAACTTGCGCAGCGCTTTGGCTTCGATCTGCCGAATACGCTCCCGCGTAACGGCGAAATCCTGTCCCACCTCTTCGAGGGTATGGTCCGCCTTTTCACCGATGCCAAAACGCATCCGGAGGACCTTTTCCTCCCTTGGCGTCAGGGTGGCCAGAGCCTTGCGCGTCTGTTCACTGAGGTTCAGATTGATGACCGCATCCACAGGGGACGCCACACGTTTGTCTTCAATGAAATCCCCCAGGTGGCTGTCTTCCTCCTCTCCAATGGGAGTCTCGAGGCTGATGGGCTCTTTGGCGATTTTCAAAACCTTCCGTACCTTGTCCACAGGGAATTCCATCTTTTCCGCGATTTCCTCCGGCGTGGGCTCCCGGCCCAGTTCCTGGACGAGGTAACGAGAGGTCCGAATGAGTTTATTGATCGTCTCGATCATGTGAACAGGAATTCGGATGGTGCGTGCCTGATCAGCAATGGCCCGGGTGATGGCCTGCCGGATCCACCAGGTGGCATACGTGCTGAACTTGTAACCCCTTTGGTATTCGAATTTGTCCACAGCCTTCATGAGGCCGATGTTGCCTTCCTGGATAAGATCCAGAAACTGCAGTCCACGGTTGGTGTATTTCTTGGCGATGCTGACAACCAGCCGAAGGTTGGCTTCTATGAGCTCGCTCTTGGCCAATTTGGCGCGCACAGTGCCGTCGTCCACCCGGCGCAGGATCTGCCGCAGGGATTTGGAATCGAGCTTCGCTTCCAGCTCACGTTCGGTGATGCGATCTCTAGCCTCGATGGCAAGGGAAGCGAGTCTCATGAACTCCTCGCCCGACAGTCCCAGGGAGCATGCGCAGGCTTCCACCTGCGACGGATCTTCCAGGGCGGCATCGTAAAGGGGCTTGAGCTCCTGGAACGGCTTGCCGCAGCGCAGGAGACAATCCTGCAATTCACGCTCGGACTTGTCGATGTCGTGCAGGCACTGGTGCAGTTTGTTGATGATGCTGTCAATGTGTCGCCGGCTGAGCTGCAGGCCCTTGAGAAGAGCGATGATTTTTTCTTTGTTGGTCTGGAGCTGCTCTTTCAGCGCAAGATCCTCTTCCGGACTGAGGTCCTGGCTGAGAAGCCTGGTCTGCATGATTTTGTTCTCTTCATCCAGGCGCTGCACTTCCTCCAACATGCCGATGACCCTGCCCTTTTGGCTGGCCTCTTCCTCTTCGGTCATCTCTTCATCCACTTCGCGAAGCACGTCGTGGAGTCGCAGGCTGTCTTCTTCCAGCCTGTGCTTGAGACGCATGATCTCCTTGATTCCGATGGACGATTCCATGATGGCGTTGAAGATGGCCCGCTCTCCCGCCTCTATGCGCTTGGCGATTTCCACTTCCCCTTCGCGCGTGAGCAGGCACACCTGCCCCATCTCACGAAGATACATCTTGACGGGATCCGTCACGCGGGCGGTGGCGTCCGCCTCCATCTGCATTTCTTCATCGTCGCCGTCCATGAGGGAATCCGAATCGGCACCGGAGCTCTCCCGAACCACCTGCACCTGCTGCTCGGAATCCACGATCTCGATGTCCATTTCATCGAAGATCATCATCATGTCATCGAGCTTTTCAGCGGACACCAGCTCTTCGGGCAGGGCTTCATTGACCTCGTCATAGGTCAGATAGCCTTTTTCCTTGCCTACGGTGATGAGACGTTTGATGTCATCCATTTCAGGCTTCGATAGGGCAGGATCGCGTCTCTGCTTGATTTCCTTCTCCGTCATCGGCTTCTCTCTCCCCAAACGTTATCCAATGGGTCCCTCACCCTTCCCGGGTGGTTTAAGACTTTGAACTTTTTTCGATAAAATATCCAGCATCCGCGACAGGTCCCCATCTTGATCCGCCTGGCGGAGGGCTTCGTTCAAATGGTCATTTTCCTGCTTGATCCTGCGCCTGAGGACCATCTCCAACCAGTCCGTCAACTGCACCCGGGGCTCCTCCAGCCCGCACTCCTCCAGGAGAAGACGCGTGAAAAGCTCCTGCAATCCAGGATCCGTCAAACCGTCATAAACCCTGGTCGCCTGGAAGGGATGGTCGGGAGGGTGCGGCGAGCCCAGGATCACCTCGGCAAGGGTTTTCAATCCGGCTTCCTGAAAATGGCCCACCGCTTCCGAAGCGGCCACATCGGGTATCAACTCCGGATGATGCACCATCAATCGCACGATACGCTCTTCCAGGGTTTGTGCTTGAGGAGCCCGCGGCTGAAACGATCTCCTCCGGGGAGCGCGGGATGGTCCGGCTCCAGTGCGGCTGCCGTGCAGCCATTGCCGCTCAATGATTTCCTCCGAAAGGGAAAGACGATCTGCCACCAGACGCAGATATTCCGACCGCAATACGGGCTGGCGGACCGCCGAAAAAAGGGGCTGCAGATCCTTCAGTACTTTGGCTTTACCAACGGAGCTTCCATCCCAGCCGTCGAGAATTTTGCGGAGGGCATACCCCCCCAGGTCCCTGCGCCCCTGCAACAGGTGTTCGAACCCGCTCAGCCCTTCTCTCTTCAGGAAATCATCCGGATCCAGGCCATCGGGAAACCGGATGCAGCTGACAGCCACCTCTTCCTGGAGGAAAAGGGGCAACGCCCGCATCATGGCCTTTTCCCCAGCGTCATCCCCATCGTAGGCCAGGACGACTTCATCGGCCATGCGGCCGAGGATGCGCACTTGCTGAGGAGTGAGGGCGGTCCCCAGGGTCGCAGTCACCCGGTAGAATCCCTGGGCGTGAAATGCCAGGAGATCCATGTACCCTTCCACCAGCACCACCTGCCGGTTCCGGCGGCACGCCTCCCTGGCACGCGGGATCTGGTAGAGCATCCGGCCCTTGTGATACACTGCGGTTTCGGGACTGTTGAGATACTTGGGCTCTCCCTCGAGATGGTCGGAAAGCGCCCTCCCCCCGAAGCCCACTACCCGTTCCTGCTCATCCACAATGGGAAAGATGAGGCGATTGCGAAACCGGTCGTATAGTTTCTTGGAATCTTTGGAGCTCTTTGCCAGTAACCCGGCCGCCACCCCCAGTTCCGGATCAACGCCCAGGCTCGTCAAATGCCCCAGCAGCCCATCCCACTCCGCTGCAGCATACCCGAGCTTTTCAGCCTCCACGACGCTCTGCGGCAACTGCCGCCTCTGCAGATAGTCCCTGGCGATTTTCCCGGCGGAGCTGTGATGCAGCTGCCGATAAAAGAAATCCGCCGCAGTTCGCAGGACGCTGAAAAGCATCTCCCGTTGCTTCCGCGCTGCATCCGCACCCCCAGCCCCAAGGGTGCGAGGATCACCCTTTTCGGGTAAAACGATATGATACCGGTCCGCCAAATACCGCAGGGCATCTCCAAAGGATACGTTCTGGTAGCGCATCACAAAGCTCAGAACGTCCCCGCCGCTGCCGCAGCCGAAGCAGTAGTAGAGCTGGTTTTCCGCATCGACCTGGAACGAGGGAGTCTTTTCCTGATGAAAAGGACAAAGCCCCACATGACGATGGCCGGCTCGCCGCAAGGGGACAACCTGACCGACAACGTCAACAATATCTACAGTCTGCTTCACCAAGGAGGCGACATCCGAGACACTCACCTGAGACGGCTTACTCCCTGAAAGAAAAGAGACAGTTCCAACCAAGACTGACATTCGCGTCAAACTTGTGATTTTTATCCGTTCAGTTCGTTCAAATCAAGGGGATTTTTCCTGTACCAGGCGGGATGGAAGTCGCTTATCAAAGAAAATCGAAATGTTATCATGGATTTAATTGCAGCAGACCGGATTCAGGTGTTCGCCGGCGTAAAGCAGCCTATGCAGCTCACCCCTGCAGCTTCTGCCGCACCAGTTCATTCACCTGCTTGCCGTCGGCCCGTCCCACCACTTTGGGCATGAGGACTTTCATGATCTTGCCCATTTCCCTGGCGGATTGAGCGCCCACTTCGGCGATGGCTTCATCGATGATTTGACTCAGAGCCTCCGGCGAAAGGGCTTCGGGGAGAAAAGACCGGAGCGTCTCGATCTCGGCCTCCTCCCTGGCTGCCAGCTCGCCCCGACCAGCCTTCGTGAACTGCTCGACGGAGTCCCGCCGCTGCTTAATCTGTGAGCCGATGATCTGCTGAATCTCGGCATCGTCAGGGAGCCTTCGCAGCTCTTTTTCCTTGTTCTTTATGGCTGTGAGAAGCAGCCGGACCGCATTGCGCTTGTTTTCGTCTTTCTGGCGCATGGCCTCTTTGAGCATTCCCTCGATATCCTGCATGAGTGCCATCGTTCTGCCTCCCTTCAATCATTTGGGCGTGGAGCCGGTTTCCATGGGTCCACCGTCTTTCATATGGGATTTCAGCCGGGCTATGGCTTCACCCAGGATGAGGGTCCCGTTGTAAATGGCCCGGCCTGTGATGACGCCGAGAAGCCCGAGGGGCACCAATGGGAGCAGGGCTTCCACGTCCGCCAGGGTAGCCACGCCTCCCGACGCGATGACGGGCAGGCGGGTCGCCTCCAACATGCGTCGCGTGGATTCGACGTTTACCCCGGACTGCATTCCGTCCCGATGAATGTCCGTAAAAATCACGGCCGCCAGATCGAGATGGGCAAACCGTTGCACGAATGCAATGGCGTCCGTTCCGGTGGTTTCTTTCCAGCCTTCCACAGCCACCTGTCCGTCACGAGCATCGATGCCCAGGGCGATGCGGTGGGGGTGGCGCCGGCAGGCTTCATGGAGGATCTTCGGGTCCCGCAGAGCAGCCGTGCCCAGGATCACCCGCTCTACTCCCAGGGCAAGGTATTCCTCGATGGTCTCCAGATTGCGTATACCCCCCCCCACCTGGACAGGGATGGAGATGGACCGGGCGATGGATGCGATGATCTCACGGTTCTTGGGAGCCTTGGCAAAGGCTCCGTCCAGGTCCACCACATGGAGCCATTCAGCTCCCTCCCCTTCCCAGCGCCGAGCGACAGCCACGGGGTCTCGCCCATAGATGGTGGCACGGTCCGGATCGCCCTGCATGAGGCGCACGCACAGCCCGTCCTTCAGGTCAATTGCGGGATAAATAATCATGAGTATCCTGTTGACAGCTATGGATAGAATTTAAAGAGAAAAAACCGGGGAGCCGCCCGTCAAAGGGTTTCCCTCGCAGCATCCAGGAGGGTGCGGAGAAACTCAGGGGGTTTCATAACCTTTCGATCCCGGTTCACGCAGACATGGACGGTGTAGCCTCGGGTGAGGAGATCATCCTCTCTCGAAATCACATATTCGAACCTCAAGCGTGCAGGTCCGGCAAAGGAAAACTCCGTGGCGACGGTGATCAAATCGTCGTAAAAGGCCGGCTTGAGATAGGAGCAGTGTGCCTCCACCACGGGCAGGTAAATGCCTTCCTCTTCCAATTCCCGGTAGGTCTTGCCGGAGGCTCGAAACCACTCGGCGCGTCCCACCTCAAACCACTTCAGGTAGTTGCTGTGGTAGGCCTGCCCCATGGCGTCCGTATCGCCATAGATGACTCGGATATTTGTCTTTACGATCATTGCTTTCCTTGAAAAAACAGGGGGAAACCCCGACCGCGGCAGGAAAAAGCCGGGCTTTCACAGGGTATCACGCCTTTCGAGAGGTCAATCCGACAAAATGCTCAAAGAGCTCCACCCCACTCGGCAATTCCCAACCCGCCTGGCGAGCGACCCGCTCGCAGAATGCCTCCCCCGCAGCACGGCGACTTGGAGCATCATTCAGGTCTTCCACCAGTAGGAACGGCACGGGATCACCCACGTGAGTCCGCTTGTGGATGGGAGTCAGGTGATCCGTCACGATGAGCAGGTTGACCCGGCCCAGGGCTTTCGCCCCTCCGGCTATCGGTCCGACGACCCGGGCATCGAAAGCCTCGATGGCTTCAATCTTTTTGGAGAGGCTCCCTTCATGGCTGGCTTCATCGGGGGCTTCAATGTGCACGTAGACATAGTCGCCGGTCTCGAGGGCCTTCAGAGCGGCGCTCACTTTCCCGGCATAGTTGGTGTCCAGGTAGCCCGTCGCCCCGGGTACCGCGATGGGGTCGAGCCCGGCATAGACTCCCAGCCCCTTCAGGAGGTCCACCGCCGAAATCATAGCCCCCGTCAGCCCCGCCTTTTCCTTCAGTGTGGGAATGGACGGCGCCCTTCCCTGCCCCCAGAGCCAGACGGCGTTGGCAGGGCGCTTGCCCTCGGACACCCGCCTGCGATTCACGGGGTGGTCCGCCAGTATCCCCTCCGCCCGCTCGGTGAAGTCCAATAGAACGGACTCCGACCGATAGACCTCCTGGTGCGGGGCTGCGGGCTCCCCGGAAATGTCGTGGGGAGGGGTTGTCGTCAAATCTTCACGCCCTCCCGGCCACACGAGCAGGTGCCGATAGCTCACGCCCGGATAGAGCTTCAGGGGACTGCCGGCCACGGCCTGCTGCAGGGAATCCACCAGTTCACGCGCCTCCCCCGTGGTGATGTGCCCTGCGGAATAATCCAGCATGCGCACGATTCCGGCTTCATCCTTTTCCAGGGTCACCAGGTTGCAGCGAAAGGCCACGTCCCGGGGATCCAGCTGAACCCCCATGCTGGCCGCTTCCAGGGGAGCCCGCCCCGTGTGATAAACCGCGGGGTCATACCCCAGGAGACTCATATTGGCCACATCACTCCCAGGCTCCATGGATTCGGGCACGGTGCGTGCCATACCCATGCGCCCCCGGAGCGCCAGCTCGTCCATATAGGGAGTCCGCGCCACCTCCAGCGGGGTTTTCCCTCCAAGTTCCTCCAGGGGATAGTCTCCCATCCCGTCACCCACCAGAATGATATATTTACAATTCATTTTTCTCTCGAATGGCAGCGTCTGGATCCAGGAATCGCCGATCAATCGTCCGCCTGCGTCTCATGGTTTTCGATACGGATGAGCTGCGTCGGAGCCAGCACCATGTCCAAACGGTCTATTTCTTCCAATGCCTTGCGCACGTTGGCCTCCACAGCTTCGTGTGTGACCATGACGATGGGGACGGAGCCTTCCGTTTCCCGCCCCTTCTGAATGACGGCGGAGATGCTGATTTCGTTGGCTCCCAGGATCCCGGAAATTTTCGACAACACACCCGGGCGATCCAGGGCGGAAAAACGGAAATAGTAGCAGGTGGATATGTCCGAAATGGGCTTCAAGGGAATTTCCTTCAGCCGGTCGGGAAGGAATGCCAGTGGGGCGATGCGCGGGGGAGTCTCCGCCAGGATGTCCCGAGCGATATCCATGAGATCGCTCACCACGGCGCTTCCCGTGGGCAGCATCCCGGCGCCCATGCCGTAGAGCATTATATTCCCGACAGAATTTCCGTGGATGTGCACCGCATTGTACGCCCCGCTCACCCCCGCCAGAATGTGGTCCTTGGGAATGAAAGTGGGGTGAACCCGCATTCCCACACGGCCATTGGTGTTTCTGCCGATGGCGAGGAGCTTCAGGCGATACCCGAATTCCTCACCGAACTGAACATCGAGGGGATCGATGCGGCTGATCCCTTCCGTATAGACGGCATCGAACTGAATAGGAGTCCCAAAGGAAAGAGCGCTGGCGATGGCAAGCTTGTGGGCCGCGTCCGTTCCCTCGATGTCAAGGGCCGGGTCGGCTTCGGCATACCCCTTGGCCTGAGCTTCCCCCAGGGCGGCGTCAAAATCGAGTCCCCCCTCCGTCATGCGGGTCAGGATGTAATTGGCCGTACCGTTGAGGATGCCGAAAATCGTGTCGATGCGGTTTCCAGCAAGCCCTTCCCGAAGGGACTTGATGATGGGAATCCCCCCGCCCACGGACGCCTCGAACCCAATGGCGCGACCGTTCTGACGGGCGATATCGAAGAGCTCATTGCCATGATGAGCGAGAAGCGCCTTGTTGGCGGTGACGACATACTTCTTATTTTCCAGGGCCTGCCGGATGAAGGTTCTGGCCGCACCCAGGCCGCCCATGAGCTCCACCACGATGTGGATCTCGGGGTCGTTCATGATCTCTTCGGCCCGCGTCGTGAGCAGTTCGGAAGGCACAGCCACCGGACGGGGACGATCGAGATCCAGGTCCGCCACCCGCAGGAGCTTGAGGGGAGCTCCCAGGCGGTTTTCTATAGCTTCTGCGTTGTCACGCAGGGTTTGGATGACTCCGCAACCTACCGTGCCCCAACCGATCAATCCGATTCCAATGGCTCGCATCTCACCCTCACATGGTTTGAAGAGTTCCGTTGTGACCGCCTCCATGGAGAAAGCGGTCCTGCTCCTGCTCTATTTCTGCAAAGCGCGCCGGAGACCGCGAATGGCCTGCTTTGTCCGCATTTCGTTTTCCACGAGAGCAAACCGCACGTACTCGTCCCCGTATTCACCAAACCCAAGGCCGGGGGAAACGGCCACTTTCCCCTCCTGGATCAAATACTTGGAAAATTCCACGGAACCCATGTGCCGGAAGGCCTCGGGAATGTGCGCCCACACGAACATGGTCCCCTTGGGTTTTTCTGTCGGCCAGCCGACGCGATTGAGGCCGTCCACCAGGACGTCCCTCCTGGACTTGTAAACGGACACAATCTCGTCCACACAGGACTGATCCCCTTTGAGGGCTACCGTGGCAGCGATTTGGATGGGCTGGAAGACCCCGTAATCCAGGTAGCTCTTGATGCGGGTGAGGGCCGCAACCATTTCGGCATTCCCCACACAGAAGCCGACCCTCCAGCCCGCCATGCTGTAGCTTTTGGACATGGAAAAGAATTCTACTCCCACGTCTTTGGCGCCCGGCACCTGGAGAAAACTGGGGGCCTTGTACCCGTCGAAGGTGAGATCGGCATAGGCCAGGTCATGAATGACCATTATGTTATTTTCTTTGGCAAAATCTACGATTTTGGCAAAGAAGTCCAGATCCACGACCTCCGTGGTGGGGTTGTGAGGATAGGAGATGATGAGCAGCTTGGGACGCGGCCACGTCTGCCGGGTGGCGTTTTGGAGGTCCTCCAGAAAATTGCGCCCCGCACCGATGGGAATCGACCGGACGTCTCCCCCCGCGATGATGGCTGAATAGGGATGAATGGGATACGTCGGGCTCGGGGCGAAGACGACGTCCCCCGGGCTCACCAGGACGAGCACCAGGTGTGAGAGCCCTTCCTTGGCTCCAATGGTCACGACGGATTCGCATTCGGGATCGATATCCACGTCGTAGCGCCGCTTGTACCATTCGGCGACCCCTTCCCGCAGCTTCGTGATGCCGCGTGAGGCGGAGTAACGATGATTGTGCGGCTTCCGGGCCGCCTCCACCAACTTCTCGATGATGTGCCTGGGGGTCGGCAGGTCGGGATTTCCCATCCCCAAATCGATGATGTCTTCCCCCGCCCTGCGGCGCTCCATCTTGAGCGCATTGACCTGGGCAAAAACATAGGGCGGCAAACGATACATTCGGCTGTGCTGAGCGATATTGAAACTCATGGCGTCTCTCCCTTGTGTCTAAACCTTGGAAAAGTATATTAACTACAAGGTGATGTCAAAACATTTCCCGGCCGTAACCCCTGTTCTGCCTGGGAGAAAATGGAACGTTTACGACGATGCGGATCCATGGACACATCGCTGGGAGGCAAGTCTACAGCACAGGGGACGGCTCAACAATAGTCTGCATGGAAAGGCTTGAACTGACAGGGACTGTTCTGCTAAGTTACCTTCGTTTATGCATCCTTATAAGCACTGTATAAGAACTGTACATTTCCCGTTATGAAGTGAAAAGGCGCGCTGATGAAGCAAGTAATATTGGGCACTGCAGGCCATATCGACCATGGGAAAACGTCCCTCATTCGGGCTCTGACGGGCATCGATACGGATCGCCTCAAGGAGGAAAAACTCCGGGGCATCACCATCGAGCTGGGGTTCGCACATCTGGAGCTTCCCAATGGAGACCGGCTGGGAATCGTGGATGTGCCCGGACATGAGCGCTTCGTCAAGCACATGGTCGCCGGGGCCACGGGCATCGACCTGGTGGCCCTGGTCATCGCCGCCGACGAGGGGGTCATGCCCCAGACGCGCGAACATATGGAAATCTGCCAGTTGCTTCGCGTCAAAAAGGGTCTTGTGGTCCTCACGAAAATCGACATGGTGGAAGACCCGGACTGGATCGAAATGGTCCAGGAGGATGTCGCTCAGTTCCTCAAGGGAACTTTTCTGGAAGGATCGCCCATTTTACCCGTTTCAGCCGTTACGGGAGAAGGCATTCCCGAGCTGAAGGATGCCCTGACCCGGCTGGTTGAAACCGTGGAGGCACGCAGCCCCGACGGCCCTTTCCGCCTTTCCGTGGACCGGGTGTTTACCATGAAAGGCTTCGGAACCGTCGTGACGGGTACCAGCACGGCGGGAAAGCTCCACATCGGGGATCCCGTCATGATCTACCCCCCCGGGCACAAGACGAAGGTACGCGGGTTGCAGGTGCACGGCCAGGAGGTGGAGGAAGTCCTTCCGGGCCGGCGTACCGCCATCAATCTCCAGAGCATCGAACGGGCCATCATTCAGCGGGGAGACGTGGTGGCGACACCCGGCTCTCTTGTGGCCACCCACATGGTGGACGTCTACCTCGACCTGCTCAAGAGCGCCCCCCGCCCCCTGAAGCACCGGGCGAAGGTACGGTTCCACACGGGAACCGCCGAGCACCTCGGCACCGTGATTCTTCTCGATCGCGAGGAGCTCCTGCCGGCCGAAAGCGCCTTCGTGCAGATTCGCCTGGACCATCCCGTGGCGGCGCTGCGAGGCGACCGGTTCGTGCTGCGCTCCTACTCGCCCGTCCAGACGGTGGGAGGCGGAACCATCCTGCATCCCCTCCCGCGCAAGCATAAGGGCCATGACAAGCGGGAAGCCGCTGTCGCCCTGAAAACCCTCCTGGACGGTGCCGAAACCGACATCATCCTCTGGCACATACTCGACGCCGGCTGGACAGGGCTCACGGAGCACGAGCTCCAGGTGCGCGCCAACGTCTCCCCCAAACTGCTGGAAAAGGCCCTCCAACGATTCATCAGCCAGAAGCAGGTCATCCTTTATGACAAGGAGAACCGGAAGCTCCTCCATCCCGAATCCATGGAGCAGCTGAAGCAGGCCATCGTGGAGCAGCTCACGGATTACCACCAAAAATTCCCCCTGAAGACCGGTATGCTCAAGGAGGAGCTTTCGGCCCAGCTGCCCCGGCCCGTTGACGTGAAGCTCTACAATTTCGTCTTGCGCCACCTGGCGGAACAGGACGTGCTGGCCCAGGAAATGGAGTGGGTCCGCCTGATGACCCACAAGGTCGACCTGACCCGGGACGAAGAAGCCATCCGCGAGAAAATTGAAAAGGCCTTCCGCGAGGGGGGACTCCAACCGCCTTTCTTCAAGGATGTGGCCGAAAAGCTTCCGGGAACCCCGCGCCAGCACCAGGACGTGCTCCAGTGGATGATTTCCAAGGGCATCATTGCCAAGACCAAGGAAGATCTATACTTCCACACCTACGCTTTGAGCGATCTTCAGGAGCGTTTGGTGGCTTTTCTCAAGGAGCATGGAGAGATCTCCACGCCCCAGTTCAAGGAGATGACCGGGGCCAGCCGCAAGTATACGATTCCCCTGCTCGAATACTTCGATATGCAGAGGGTCACCATCCGCATCGGGGATATGCGCCGACTGCGCGAAAGCAAAGCGGGCCAGTCATCGTAGGGATCGGCCCGGCGGGATGAGAACAATGGGACGCTGAAAACGCTGATGTGCGCTGACTTTCGCTGATAAAGACAAATCAGGAGTGGTCTTTTTCACACACACCACCTCCACAAGGAGACGAACCATGCTCAAACACGTCGTTTTCATGAAATTCAACAAAAGCGCCACGGACGAGGGCATTGCCGACCTGGAGCAGGGCCTCGGGCGTTTGCCCGCCGTCATTCCCGAGATCAAGGGATACGAATTCGGGCGGGACATCATTCACTCGGAACGGTCCTACGACTTTTGCCTGGTTTCCAGCTTCGACGATCTGGAAGCCATGAAGCGCTACCAGGTGCACCCGGACCATGTGGTCGTCCTCGGCAAGGTGAAAGCCCTCTGTGAAAGCATCCTGGCCGTCGATTTCCTGTACTGATGCCCCATGGAGAAACGCTCGAATCCCCAGCTTCGAGCATAGCGTCAGCGCCGCCTTCTGTGGCGGCGCTGACGCATGTGCCCTCAGGACCTTCTGCACACTCCGGCATCTTCGAAGGTGAGCATCCTGCCGATCACCTGGGCTGCCGATTCCACGATGTTCATAGCCAGGGCGGCCCCGGTCCCCTCTCCCAGGCGGAGATTGAGGTTCAACAGAGGCTTCAGCTCTAATTCCTCCAGCATGACCCGGTGTCCGAATTCCAGGGACTGGTGTGCGGCGATCATGTAATCGAGGGAAGCGGGGGCCAGCTTTTTGGCGAGGAGCGCCCCCGCCGAAGAAATGAATCCATCCACAATGACAGGCGTTTTGCAGTAAGCCGCCCCCAGGATCAGACCGGCAATGCCACCGATCTCGAATCCACCCACCTTGGCCAGGACATCCAGAGGATCCCCGGGATCGGGCCGGTTCACTTTCAGTGCCCTGTCGATGACGGCAATTTTGTTCTCCAGGGATGCATCGCCGATCCCTGTGCCCCTCCCCGTCACCTCCCGGGCCGACCGACCGGAAAGGGCCGCCAGGATGGCGCTGCTGGGCGTCGTATTCCCTATGCCCATATCCCCCGTGGCGAGGAGCTCGACACCTTCCCGCACCAGATGGCCCGCGATCTCAATGCCGCTCTCGATGGATTTGACCGCCTGTTCGCGAGTCATGGCCGGGCCTCGCGCTATATTCTGTGTTCCATAGCCCATTTTGCGGAAGATGACCTTATCCCCGAAGGAAGCATCCAGATCACTGGCCATTCCCATATCCACCACGACGACGCGAGCCCCCGCAACCCCTGCCAGAACATTGATGGCCGCACCTCCCGCCACGAAGTTGGCCACCATCTGGGGAGTGACCGCCTGGGGAAAAGCACTCACTCCCTCTTCCACGACTCCGTGGTCCCCCGCCATGGTCACCACTGCCTTCTGCGTTACGGACGGCTTCAGGCTCTCCTTGACGGCAGCCAGCTGCTCCGCCAGAACTAAGAGATCTCCCAGGCTCCCCTGGGGAATGGCCAGATTGTTCAGGTACTCTCCGGCCTTCCGGCGCCAGTCGGCGCTGGCAGGTCCGATTCCCTCCAGCGTGGCCCGAAGTAATGCTCCCATTCGAATTCCTCCCGCTTGATTTCATAGAATAAATATCACCTGCACTTTCAGCCGGCTCAGTCAGTCTGTCCCGCTTCAGGCGATTCCGAAGTACTCAGCCGCCACCCGGGCTGCACATTGGGAGCCGCAGACGGCGCAGGAATGGCCGTTTCCGTCCCCTCCAGCCAGGGCTCTCACCTTTTCGGGGTCGAGGGAAAGGCCGACCTGCCGATCCAGGTTCAACGCCACGCGGGCGCGGGCCATTTCCAGGTCCCTCGCCAATGCCTGCCTGTTGCCTCTCGCCAGGTCGGCCGCATGCGCGGCAATACGGGCGGCGATGATTCCATCCCTGACGTCCTCTTCCGTCGGAAGGCCGAGATGCTCCGCCGGCGTGACATTGCACAGAAAGTCGGCGCCGGCCGCACCGGCTATGGCCCCGCCGATGGCTGAAGTGATGTGGTCGTAGCCGGGAGCAACGTCGGTCGCCAGGGTTCCCAGGACAAAATAGGGTGCGCCATGGCACAAGCGTTTCTGAAGGAGCATGGTCGCCCGGACATGGTGCATGGGAACGTGTCCGGGCCCCTCCACCATGACCTGGACTCCCGCCGCATGGGCCCTGGCCGTCAGTTCGCCGGCGATGATCATCCCCTGCAGCTGCGCCCCATCCAGGGAGTCCGCCGTGGCGCCGGGCCGGATGGCGTCTCCCAGGCTCAGGGTCACATCGTAGCGCTTCAGGATTTCCAGGAGGCGGTCGAACTGCTCATACAGGGGATTTTCTTTGCCGTTGTGGAGCATCCAGCCCGTGAGGAAGGCTCCGCCGCGACTCACCACGTCCGTGACCCGGCCGGTGTTCTTGAGGCGCTGGATGACCTGGAAGTTCAAGGCAGAGTGAATCGCCATGAAGTCCACGCCCTCCTGGGCCTGTTTTTCAACGGCGGCAAACATATCGTCCTCTTTCATGGCCACCACGCTTCCCCGCTTCTCGATGGCCTCGACGGCACACTGGTAGATGGGCACGCTTCCCACAGGCATGTCCGCCTGGGAGAGGGTCTGGCGCCGGACGGCGTCGATATCTCCGCCGGTGCTCAGGTCCATGACGGCATCGGCCCCCGCCTGTCGGGCAAGGGCAAGCTTGCGCGCCTCCATCCGAATGTCGTCTCGATCGCTGGAAGTGCCGATGAGGGTGTTCACTTTGATGCGCAGCCCCTGCCCGATGCCGCAGCATTGAAATGGTTTTCTCCGGATATTCCTGGGAATGACGATGTTCCCTGCAGACACTCCAGACTGAATCAAATCGACGTCCACGTTTTCCTGCCGAGCCACACTTTCCATTTCCGGAGTGATGCGGCCTGCGCGGGCCGCCGACACCTGAGTCATGGGTTCGTCCTTTCTTGCATCGAGAATGAGGTGTTAGCTGTAAGGTCTTAGCTGTAAACTGTTAGGCATTAGCTGTCAGGCGTTAGGGAGATGTTTCCAGTCAGCAAGATCCCTCCGAAGTTCCCAAATATTGGGACACGACTTTCATCGCACAATATTTTCCGCACATGGCGCATCCGGAAGAAGATTCCCCGCTCCGCTCCCTTCTGAGCTTCCCGGCGCGCTCGGGATCCATCGCCAGGGCGAGCTGCGCATCCCAGTCCAGCTCCTTTCGCGCCCGGGAAAGCCGCAGATCCCAATCGGCAGCGCCGGGAAGCCCCCGGGCCAGGTCCGCCGCATGAGCGCCGATGCGTGCGGCGATGACCCCTTCCCGTACCTGTGCGGCGTCCGGAAGGCCCATGTGCTCGGCGGCAGTGACGGTGCAGATGAGCTCGGCTCCCGCCCAGGCCGCCATTGCCCCCCCGATGGCGGCGCTGATGTGATCATAGCCCGCGGCAATGTCCGTCACGACGGGACCAAAGACAAAGTAGGGGGCTCCCCTGCAGAGGCTCTTCTGGAGCGTGACCGTTGCTTCGATATGGTTCAGGGGAACATGCCCCGGCCCTTTCACCATGATCTGAACCCCGGCCTCCCGTGCCCGCCGCACCAGTTCCCCGAGGATCACCAGTTCGTGGACCTGGGCGCCGTCGAGGGAATCGGCCACACATCCCGGCCGCATGCCGTCGGCGAGACTGACCGTGACATCATATTTGCGGGCAATTTCCAGTACACGGTCATAGTGCTGGTAAAGGGGATTTTCCCGCTGGTTATAGAGCATCCAGCCGATGAGGTGAGAACCGCCGTAGCTCACCAGGGGATCGATGCGGCCCTCGCTCTTTGCCCGCTGCACGATATCCATGGTCGTGCCGCAGTGCATCGCCAGAAAATCCACTCCATCGGCGGCCTGGCGCTCGATGACCTCGAAGAGGTCGTCCACCGTCATCTGCACGGGAGACGCATATTTTTCCGCTGCTTCCGCGATGGCTTGATAGAGGGGAAGGGTCCCCACGGGTGTAGGGGTAACGGACAGGGTCCGGCGGCGCATGGCGTCAATGTCTCCACTGACGCTCAGGTCCATGACGGCATCGGCTCCCGCGGCAACCGCGGCCCGAATTTTTTCGACCTCGACATGGATACCGGCTTCCGCGCCGTAGAGCCCCACGCTCGCACTCACCTTGGTCCGCAGGCCTCTCCCCATCCCGGCAGGAATCCCGCCCCTGCGCCGATGGTTGCAGGGTATGACAATGGTTCCCTCGGCAACCCCCTGCCTCACCTGTTCGGGCGTGACGCCCTCCCTTTCCGCTACCTGTTCCATTTCCGGCGTGATTTTTCCCTCAAGCGCTTGAGTCAACTGGGTCATGAAATTCCTTTCTCCGCCCTGATGGTTCCTGGCAAAACCAGTCCGTACATCTGCACCGTGTCTCTTTGGGATAAAAAAAAAGTCCATGCCGAAATCGGCATGGACTTTTCCATCATCCATGAACACTTCACAACAACCTCAAGGGTTGTGCTCATACATTTCCAGGCAGGTCTCCTGGCTCCCGGCTTGGATCGTCCGAACCTCCCTTCCCGCCTGCCTTGCCACGAGGGGACGACGGACGGTGGATACGAGGTGGACTACCGGTTACAGTGGCGGGACCGCCCGGGATTCTCACCCGGTTCCCTATTCTCCCTTACGGGCACCTTGGAAATGTTCTATTCCATAGTTCGCGGATCTTTTTATTCACACGGCCGAGGTTTGTCAAAGGAATTTTTGAGGACCTGCAGGCATGGAAACCCGGCCGCATGTACCCTCCAGAGGGCCTCGAAATGGAGCGCTGTCATTTCCACCGAAGGAGGAAATCTGGAGATCCGATCGCAACATTATGAAATTGTCCCAAAAAGTCATGATATTCTACAAAATGAAGCCTTTGCATCCCCGTGCTTCGGGATTATTCTGGATCAGTACTCAATAAGGAACGAGCGCCGTGACGACAGCGCCGGAGGGACGTCGCACCGGAACAAGGGGAAATGCATTTCATGTCTGATCCGCACCAGCAGCACCTCTATCACTATGCCGTCGACGCGCACGGAGAGTGGAGCTGTGAGGGGAACCCGGTCACGGACCCCGAGCTCTTTCGCTTCCTGAGCCGATGCCTCGACGAGAAAAACGGCCGTTATTTCATCCGGTGTGAAGGAGAAGTGCATCCCGTCCAGGTAGAGGATGCGCCGTTGTGGGTGCATTGCGTGCATGTGGAAGCGGACTCGAATGGTGAGCTGTACCGTGTGGAAATCGAGCTTGCAGACGGGCGGAGGGAGCCGCTGAAGGCCGAGACACTGACGGTCGCCCAGGGGGAAGCGCTCTACTGCCGCGCCACACATCGCGGACTGAAGGCCCGGTTCGGGAAGCTGGCTTATTATGAGCTCACCCGATACCTCCAGATGGACCCGGATGAAGAAACCTTCTATTTTCTCATCGCCGGCTGCCGCTTCGATATACGGGAGGATACACCCAGTGGGGCAGCCGCTTGAGACCCCGGCGAGGTCTGCCTCCGGCAGGCCGTCCCCTCCAGGAGACACATTTCAGGACAGCGTCTCAGTTTTCCTCCGACAGAGCATGATTTTCCTCAAAGTGTGTCAGCAGATCCACGAAAAGTTGGACCCCCACATCGAGAACATCCTCGTCAAAGCTGAAATAGGGTGAATGGAGTCCATGGGTGAATCCTTCCTTCGGGTCGTGGCAGCCCAGACGGATGAGAGTGCCCGGTATTTTTTGGAGGAAATAGGCGAAATCCTCGGCGCCCATGCTGGGAGGCTCCAGGCGCACACCATCTTCCCCCAGGAGCCTCCGTGTCCGCCCCAGAACATATTCCAGAATTTTTGAATCGTTGACTACCGGGGGGTAGCCGGGGTCGATTTTCAGTTCCGCCGTAACCCCGTGAGCGATCTCCGCTCCCTTCAGTACATCCTCCAGGCGCTGCAGCACCAGGGCGCGGGTGTCGCTATTGAGGGTCCTCAGGGTACCCTCCAGGCAGGCTTCATGAGGAATGATGTTGTGGGCTGTGCCGCCGTGAAAACATCCGATGGTCACCACAGCACTTTCAATGGGGGAAACGCTGCGGCTGATGATGGTCTGCAGCTGCGTCACCAGGAATGCTCCCGCCACGATGGGATCGATACAGAGGTCGGGATGCGCTCCGTGCCCCCCCGTTCCCGTCAGTCGAATGGAGAGGGTATCACAGGCGGCGTTGCTGACGCCGGGCGTCATCCCGACCTGTCCCACGGGCAGCTCGGGATGCAGGTGCCCGGCGAAGATGGCCTGGATGGGCTCGGCTGCCCGCTCCAGGATCCCTTCCTGCAGCATGGCCAGCGCCCCGCCCCCTCCCTCCTCGGCCGGTTGGAAGAAAAACAGGATCTTCCCACGCCCCGTATGCCTCCATTCCAGGTCCAGAAGTCGGCGGATGGTTCCGAGAGCGATCGTCATGTGAGCGTCATGTCCGCAGGCATGCATGGCACCCGGGTGTACCGATGCAAAAGGAAGCCCCGTGCATTCCGTCAGGGGAAGCGCGTCCATGTCTGCACGCAGGGCCAGGGTGGGACCGGGGCGGCCGCTTTCGAGCCAGGCCACGACCCCTGTTCCACCCACTCCCTCCTGGAAGGGGACTCCCAACCGTTGCAGCACCTCCGCGATGCGTGATGCCGTTTTCTCTTCCTTGTAGCCCAGCTCGGGATACTGATGGAAAGCGCGCCTCAGTTCCACAAGCCAGTCATGAATGGGCAGACGATATTTCTCGGGCATGGAACCCCTTTCCAAAACAGAGGAGCCCATCTTCCAGGGTGGGAAAACGGGCTCCTCTCCAACCTATGCTCATCCTGCCTGCATCAGGACGGGAAGGGAGGTATCGAAATATCCGTCGACCTGGCGACGGACCGTTTCCTCTCTTCCCCTCTTCCTTCTTGAGACTTACATGGGAATGTTCCCATGCTTCTTGGGCGGCAGGGACACGCGCTTGGTGGACAGCATTTCGAAGGCCTGGATCAGGCGGGGACGGGTTTCAGAAGGCATGATGACCGCATCGATGTAACCACGCGACGCCGCGATGTAAGGATTGCAGAGGGCATTCTTGTAATCCTCGATGATCTCCTGGCGCTTGGCTTCAGGATTTTCCGCTTCAGAAATTTCTTTGCGGAAAATGACATTGGCGGCGCCTTCCGCCCCCATCACCGCGATTTCAGCCGTTGGCCAGGCAAGGGTGATATCCCCGCCGAGATCCTTGGAGCACATGGCCAGGTAAGAACCACCGTAGTCTTTGCGAAGGACGAGGGTGATCTTGGGCACGGTCGCTTCGGAGTAGCACCACAGCAGCTTGGCTCCGTGGCGGATGATGCCGCCCCATTCCTGGTTCTTGCCGGGCAGGTAACCGGGAACATCGGCAATGGTCAGCATGGGGATATTGAAGGCGTCGCAGAAGCGGATGAAACGGGTGGCCTTATCGGAGGAATCCACATCCAGACAGCCGGCGAGCACCTTGGGCTGGTTGGCGATGATCCCGATGCTCTTGTTGTTCATGCGGGCAAAACCCACGACCATGTTCTGGGCGTAATGCTCGTGAACTTCCATGAAATCCCCGCTGTCCACGATGGCTCGAATGACATGCTTGACATCATAGCTGCCCATGGGATTGTCGGGGATAATGGTGTCCAGTTCGGGGCAGGTGCGGGTGGGGCTGTCGCCCATCTGGACTACGGGAGGATCTTCCATGTTGTTGTCGGGGAAAAAACTCAGGAGGCGCTTGATCTGGTCGATGTTGTCGGCGTCATTTTCACAGGCAAAGTGAGCCACCCCGCTCTTGGAGTTGTGGGACATGGCTCCCCCAAGCTCTTCCTGGGTGATGACTTCGCCCAGCACCGCACGAATGACGTCCGGACCCGTGATGAACATCAAACCGGTCTTTTTCGTCATGAAGATAAAATCCGTCATGGCTGGAGAATAGACCGCTCCCCCCGCGCAGGGGCCCATGATGGAGGAAACTTGAGGAATAACGCCGGACGAGATGGCATTGCGATAAAAGATGCTTCCGTAGCCCGCAAGAGCGTCCACACCTTCCTGAATGCGGGCTCCACCTGAATCATTGAAGCCAACGAAGGGTTTACCGGTCTTGAGGGCAAGATCCATGATTTTGCAGATTTTTTTGGCGTGCATTTCGCCGAGGGTCCCGGCCCGCGCAGTAAAATCCTGGGCAAAGGCGAACACCTGACGACCGTTGACGAAGCCGTAGCCCGTGATGACGCCATCGGCGGGAATGTCGACCTTGTCGATTCCGAACAGTATGCCTCGATGCTTCATGAACATATCGAGCTCAACGAAAGTGCCGGGATCGAAGAAGTAATCCAAGCGCTCACGGGCTGTCATCTTGCCCTGTTCGTGCACTTTGGCCACGGCCTTTTCGCCGCCCATCTGCTTGACTTTTGCTTCACGTTCACGCAGTTCAATCAGTTTATCAGCAACCCTACCCATATGCGCTTCTCCTCCGTCTCGACATTGAAAGGCTACCGGCTGGAGCCCACTTTACCAAAGTGGCGCCATTCTAATGGTTTAACAAGTGTTGTCAAGCACTTTCCCCTCCTTTGACTGCGTGTCGCACATTATCCCCCACCCCACCGTAGGGAACGTGTCGAAGCTCCATCCCCCGATCCTTTGCCGCCTGCCACAGCAATCGACTTTCCTGCTTCTTTTCCGGGTCATCCCTCAGAACGAAATGGACAACCTCCGGATATTTTGCCGCGAAGTCCAGGCGGGGCGGTCCGTCACACACCAGGATTTGGAAGCCTTGAACGACAATTTCACCGACCGTGATGACCACGGGCTCCATGATATCAACCGAGCCCTTTGAAGTGAGCACCCGGTGCGGGATGAAGCTCTCCTGCGCAAAGGTCCACAGCATCTGGTCCAGATGCTGGGCCGCCAGCGTGGAATCCACCAGGACCTGAACCTTCCTGCCCGCCTCGTGAAAGCGATCCACCCAGCGGCAGAGGAGGAAACGCTGTTTTTCCGAGGGAGTTTCCACAAAATAGATGAGTGTCGAAGCCATTGTTTCGCACCGATCAGAATGTCAGCTCGCCAGCTCTGCCCCCAACATCAATCATTGGTGACAGACCTTGTACACCGCTTCGCTGCTGTTGGGCCCAAAATACTGGTCCATCTCCTCGAAAAAGGATCGGGTGGGATTCACCTGCAGCTTCGAATTGAGGGCGATCACCGCCTCTCCGTGCCGCTCCACCAGCAAATGCAGGAACGTCTTGCACTCCCCGGGGTGGCTCATGAGCAGATGGCGCAGCCGGCTGAGTCCATCCCGATCGATATGGTCGGCTCGCAGGTGAATGCGCACGGAATCCACGGTCTGCACCTGCGCCTCATCCAGGGTGAGAATGCTGTTGGCGATGATTTTTGTCCCTTTTTCATCATGCTGGATTTTACCGATCACCACAAGAGGCTCGTCCCCCTGCAGCAGGTCTCTCGCTTGAGAAAAGGCTTCGGAAAAGGCGACGACCTCGACAATCCCTTCCTTGTCCTCCAGGGCGAGAAAGGCCATGCGGTCTCCCTTCTTGGTGGTGAGCTCCTTGATCACGCTCAGCATGCCGCACAGGACAGCTTCGGTCCCCTCCAGCTTTTCTCTCACCCTCTGGGTGTCGGCAGAGCACAGGGAAGCCAGCCGCTCGGCATAGAAGTCCAGGGGATGTCCCGAAATATAGAAGCCGAGGGCTTCCTTTTCGAACTGCAGGGTGATGCGGCTGTCCCAGGCCGGCACATCCGGGAGCGCCTGCGGCGGGGTCTTTTGCCTGGAGCGCAGGAGGTCAAACATGTTCATCTGTCCCGACTGGCGATCCCGCTGCATGATCTGGGCCTTCTCCAGGGCCGCATCCAGGGCGGCCATGACTCCCGCCCTGTTGGCGTGGAGAGAATCGAAAGCCCCGCACTTGATCAATTGCTCCAGGACGCGGCGATTGACCCTGGTGGTTTCCACACGCTGGCAGAAATCGAACAGGGATGAAAAATCTCCCTGTTCCCGCCGTGAATCCAGGATAACCTCAATGGCCGTTTCCCCCACATTCTTGACAGCGCCCAAACCGAATCGGATTTTCCCGTCCACCACCGTGAAGTCCTTGCTGCTGGCATTGACGTCGGGGGGCAGGATTTCGATCTTCTTCTCATTGCATTCGTTGATGAGCTTCACCACCTGGTCGGTACTGCTGAGGAAGCTGTTGAGAAGGGCCGCCATGAATTCGGTGGGATAGTGCGCCTTCAGGTAGGCGGTCTGGTAAGCGATGAGGGCATAAGCGGCGCTGTGCGACTTGTTGAAGCCGTACCCGGCGAATTTTTCCATAAGATCGAAAATATGGTTGGCCTTGGCCAGGTCGAACCGGTTCTCCTTCGCCCCGGTGATGAACCGATCCCGCTGGGCCGCCATGACTTCCGGGATCTTCTTTCCCATGGCCCGGCGCAGGATATCGGCCTCACCCAGGGAGTAGTTGGCCAGGACGCTGGCGATCTTCATGACCTGCTCCTGGTAGAGGATGACACCGTAGGTCGGCTCCAGGATGGGTCGAAGCTCCTCCAGGTCGTACACGACTTCGATCTGGCCATGCTTCCCCTGGATGTAATTTTCCACCATGCCGCTTTCCAGGGGACCGGGACGGTAGAGAGCCACCAGGGCCACGATGTCGGCGAAGTTTTCCGGGCGCAGGCGCAGCAGGATATCGCGCATCCCCGAGCTTTCCAGCTGGAACACCCCCGTCGTATCGGCCCGGCTCAGCAGCTCGTAAGTGGCCGGGTCATCCAGGGGAAGCTCTTCAATGTTGAGGTCCACCTGGTGATTTTCGCGGACAAGCTGCACGGCATTATTGATAACGGTCAGGTTCCTCAGGCCCAGAAAGTCGAACTTGATGAGGCCGGCCTTTTCCACGTACTTCATGGAATATTGCGTGACGACTTCATCGTCCTGCCCCTTGTAGAGGGGCATGTATTCCACGATGGGCTTATCGGCCATCACCACCCCCGCTGCATGCGTGGAGGCATGGCGGGTGAGTCCTTCGAGAGCGAAAGCGATTTCGAAAAGCTCCCGCAGCTGGGGGTCCTCGCGCTGGAGCTCTCCCAGGCGTGGCTCCAGTTGAAACGCCTTCTGGAGCGTCATCCCCGGGGAGGACGGTATCAGCTTGGCGATACGGTCCACTTCGTTGTAGGGCATGGCCAGAGCGCGCCCCACATCGCGGATGACGGCCCGGGCCTGCATGGTCCCGAAGGTGGCGATCTGGGCCACCCGGTCCTTGCCGTATTTCTCCGCCACGTACTTGAAGACTTCCTCACGACCGTAAATGCAAAAGTCTACGTCGATATCGGGCATGCTGATGCGCTCGAGATTGAGAAAGCGCTCGAAGATGAGACCATGCTCGATGGGATCCAGGTCCGTGATGCTCATGACATAAGCTACCAGGCTTCCGGCGGCGGACCCCCGGCCCGGCCCCACGGGAATGCCCCGGTTTTTGGCATAGTTGATGAAATCGGCCACGATGAGAAAATAGGCAGGGAAGCCCATCTGGCGAATGACATCCAGCTCGTAGCGCAACCGCTCCTGGTATTCCTTCTCCTCCTCGGCGCCAAAGTCGGGACGCTTCTTGCGAATCAGCCGGAGTCGTTTTTCAAATCCTTCCCAGACGGTCTTTTCAAAACGGTCTTCGATGCTCTCCCCTTCGTCCAGAGGGAAGACGGGGAAATGGTAGCTCCCCAGATCGATTTCAAGGTTGCAGCGCTCGGCGATGGCAACGGTATTTTCGATGGCGTCGGGCACATGAGCGAATTCCTGGACCATTTCCTCCGGCGACTTGAAATAGAGCTGGTCCGTGTGGAACTTCATGCGCTTCTCGTCCAGGATGGTCTTTCCCGTCTGAATGCCGAGAAGGATTTCATGGGCGCGGGCATCGCTGCGGCGCAGGTAGTGGCAGTCGTTGGTGGCCACGAGGGGCAGCCCCAATTCACGCCCCAGGCGAATGAGACCCTCGTTGACGATGGCCTGTTCCGGAATGCCGTTGGCCTGGAGCTCCAGGTAGAAATTGTCGGGGCCGAAGATTTCCGCATACTCCAGGGCCGCTTTGCGTGCGGCCTCCTCCTGGCGGCGGAGGATGTGCGTGGCGACCTCCCCCTTCAGGCAGGCCGAGAGGGCGATGAGGCCCTCGCTCCACTTTCTGAGGATCTCCTTGTCGATGCGGGGCTTGTAGTAGAATCCCTCCAGGTAGGCCGAGGAAACCAGCTTCATGAGGTTCTGGTACCCGGTGACATCCCTGGCAAGGAGCAGCAGATGATAGTTGCGGTCTTCGTCCACGGCCCCGCCGTTTTCATTCCGGCTCTGGCGGTCGAGACGGCTCCTGGGAGCGAGATAGACTTCGCACCCGATGATGGGCTTCATTCCCGCCTTTTTGGCTTTCTCATAGAACTCAAGGGCCCCGAACATATTCCCGTGGTCCGTTACCGTCACGGCGGGCATGCTGAAGCTGCGCGCCGTATCCAGGAGATCCTGCAGGCGGATCGCTCCATCCAGAAGGCTGTACTGAGAATGAACATGCAGGTGGACAAAAGAAGACATGCGCTAAACTCCCACAGATAAAAATCGTTTCCAACAGCCGCCAGGGACTCTGACCGAGCATCCTCTCCACTACTCATAGCGCCTGCCAATGGAAAGAACAAGGAATGAATCCGCTCCGCCGGTGTGCTGGTTTCTAAAGCTCGACTGAAACTCAAAAAATTCATTCTGTCCTCGAGAATCCCGCCATCTCTTTAATGGAGAGATCAGATGGCAGCAATTAACGCTTGACTTACTCCTACGACATCGTTTAAGTTTCCCTCTGTCTCAAGGATCGTGCGGGTGTAGCTCAGTTGGTAGAGCACAAGCTTCCCAAGCTTGGGGTCGCGGGTTCGAATCCCGTCGCCCGCTCCAGTGAGACGGTTACTCCTTCTCACAAAGAAGGCTTCCCTTTTCGAGGTGGCGGCGATCTTCCTTTTTTTGGGAGAAAGCGCAGCTTCCTTCGAGTAGTGGATGACAAGACTTCTGGATTCTCTGAAAAGAGAAGCCTAAATTTTGGCTATATTTAGATAATTGTCGGGTCTATCGAGGGAAGTGGGTGATTTTCTACCCACTTTTTTTATTTTTGGGCGATGAGCTGACGCCACGGGGAAAGACGGGAACCATGTCCGAAACGGGAGACAAGACCCAGGAAACCATTGCCCGCATATGGGAGCTGGTGGAACCGGTGATCGAAGCGGAGGGAATGGAACTGGTCGAGGTGGAATATCGCAGGGAGCCTCACGGGTGGGTCCTGCGCCTTTATATCGATCAGGAGGACGGGATCACCGTGGATGATTGCGCCAATATCAGCCGGATTGTCAGCGATTTACTGGACGTGGCGGACCCCATCCCCATCGCCTATCATCTCGAAGTTTCGTCGCCCGGCATGAATCGCCCTTTGCGAAAGTTGAAGCATTTCCAGGAGCACGTGGGAAAGATCATCGAAGTACGAACGCTCACTCCACTGACACCCCTTTTGAACCGGCGCAACTTTAAGGGCATCCTGGCGGAAGCCGGGTCGGAGGGCTTCCGTATGGACTGTGACGGTCAGCTTTTTGATATTCCGCTGGTTCTCGTGGAGCGTGCCCGTTTTTGCTACTTCGAAACTATGAAGACATAGTACCACGTGTTAAAATAATTATAAAAATTGCCATTGTGTCCATTCGAAGACGTTGTGAGGAGATGAAAAACCATGGCCAGTGAACTCAAAATGTTGATCGATCAGGTCAGTCGGGAAAAGGGGATTGACCGCCAGACATTGATCAGCACACTGGAAGAAGCCATCAAGTCGGCTATTAAGAAAAAATACGGCAACCGGTTCGATCTGGACGTGACTTTCAACGAAGAGTTTGGAGAAATCGAGGCCTTTCAGTTCAAAGAAGTCGTGGAACATGTGACGGATCACGAGAAGGAAGTTTCCCTGGAAGAGGCGCGGGCGCTGGACGCCGAAGCGGAGCTGGGAGACGAGCTGGGCATTCGCATGAGTACGGACGCTCTGGGACGGATTGCCGCCCAGTCGGCCAAGCAGGTCATCATCCAAAAGATGAAGGATGCCGAGCGGGAGGTGGTCTACGACGAATACAAGGGGCGCAAAGGCGAAATCATCAACGGGATCGTGCAGCGCATCGACAAGAACGGCATCACTGTCAACATCGGGCAGGCGGAAGCGATACTCCCCTCCAAGGAACAGATCCCGAGGGAGGTTTTTCGGCAGGGCGACCGCATTCGCGCCTATGTCCTGGATGTCAAGAAGATCAGCAAGGGGCCGCAAATTGTACTGAGCCGCACGCACCCGCATTTCCTCATCCAGCTTTTCCACTCCGAGGTCCCCGAAATTGCGGAAGGAATCGTAAGCATCATCGCCGCCAACCGGGAACCGGGCTCGCGCGCCAAGATCGCCGTCGTTTCCAAGAGCCCCGACGTGGATCCCGTGGGTGCCTGCGTGGGGATGAAAGGCTCCAGGGTGCAGAATGTGGTCCAGGAACTGCGTGGCGAGAAAATCGATATCGTGCCGTGGAACATGGACCCCGCCAAATTCGTGGTCAATGCCCTCGCCCCCGCCATCATCTCCAAGGTCATCATCGACCAGAACAACCGGAGCATGGAGGTCATCGTCCCCGACGACCAGCTTTCCCTGGCCATCGGAAAACGGGGACAGAACGTACGCCTGGCCTCCAAGCTCACCAACTGGCGCATCGATGTGAACAGCGAAAGCCGCTATGGACGGAAGAAGCAGGCAGGATACCAGGCGCTCCTGCAGCTGCCCCATTTGACCAATGAAATGGCCGATCGCCTCTACGAAGCAGGCATCACCTCGCTGGAAGATCTTGCGGAGGCCAGCGCCACGGAATTGATGGACCTGACGCGCCAGTCGAAAGCTGTCGTCGAAGAAATGAAGATTCAGGTACAGGAGCTGCTATCGGTGAAAACCGACGCGGCGGCGGAGCCCATGGACGAAGCCGGCCCGGTGGAGCCCCAGGAACAGGACATCCTCGAAGCGGGAGAGCCTTCCGCCGAGTCTGCCACCGAGCGAGTCTCAGGAGAATGAGCGGGTTGGGCAAGGATCGTACGCCCATCAGGACCTGCGTGGTCTGCGGGCAGAAAAAAACCAAATCGACTCTTTTGCGCATGGCCCTCGACTGCCGGGAAAAGGGTCGCATCGTGCTGGATCTCCAACAGGTCCGTGAAGGGCGCGGTGCTTATGTTTGCCCGGGATGCCTGCCCCGACTGCGCTTCACCAGGCGCGTCCAAAAGGCCTTCCGAAACAGGGCAAACGGGTTGGCCGACGAGATTTTCATGAGCGAACAGCTGATCACCAAAAGGTGAATGATCACGATGCTAAAAAGAGGACCATGGAACTTTGCAGGAGATGCAGCCGTTTACAGAGCATTGTGAAGGCCCCCTGATGATACATGATAGAGAGCATGAACGCTCTCCAGATGATCTTCTTCTGTTTCGATTGAAACGACACTTTTGAGGTTCGTAAGTTCACCGGGACGATGGGAGCTAAGGGGTGAAAGATTAAGATACATGATAGCAACAAGCCTAAGTTAGATAAGGGGGAAGTCTTCATGGCGCGAATGAGGGTGCATGAACTTGCGAAAGAGCTCAATATGAATAACAAGGATCTGATTGATCGGATTTTCAAGTTAGGGATTCAGGTCAAGAACCATATGAGTACGTTGACTGAATCCACAGTGGAAAAAATCCGACAGCAGTTTGCGGAAGACAAAACCGAAACGGTGGAAGAAAAGCGCATCGGAAGGGCTATCATCCGACGTCGCAAGAAAACCGCCGAAGAAGAGGCTCCTCCCGTGGAAGCTCAGGCAGAACCCGCGGAAGTCCAGATGCCGTCCCCGGTGGAAGAACCCCCTTCTCCCACGCAGGTACCCCTGGAAACCGTTCCGAAAGCCGCGGCCGAAGTTCCTGTCGAACCCGCACAGCCTGCACCCTCGGAAGCGAGTGCCCTGTTGCCCCCTGCTGAACCCCCAGCCGTCATGGAACCCCCCACCCAGGAAGCTCCAGAGGTCAGTCCCGCGCCTTCGGCTCCCCCTGCCGAGGCCGCTGCCGCTCCCGAGGTTTCCTCTGCCGCCCCCTCAGAGGAAGAAATGGCTCCGCAGGCCGAAGAAAAACCGATCCTTGCCGAGGCCGAAGAAGCGCAGGCTTCCCCCAGGGAGGCGGAAGCCATTTCAGAGCCTGCCCCGACGGAAGTGGCGGGAAAAGAAATGGTAGAAGAAATGCCGGTAGAGGCAGCTGCGAAATCCGCTCTTCCCGTCGAAGCCGTTGAACCCCTTGAAGCCGGGGAAGAGCAGGCCGCCGAGGCTGCGGGCGCTGAAGCTGAGGCTTCCGAGGACGAGGAAGCCGGGGCCAAGAAGTCCAAGAAAAGACGCCGCAAGAAGGCACGCAAGGATGAGCCCGCACGCATCATCAAGCTGCCGGAGGTCATCATTCCCGCCGAGCCCGAAGAGGAGCCGGAGCTGCCTCCCATTGCGCCGCGCCTCCAGGTGAAGGCTGCGGTGGTGGAAGAGGTGGAAGCCAAGGAAGGGCCGCGCAAGAAGAAAGCCAAGGGCACTGAAGAACCGGTGCCGCCGAAAGAGGTTGTCGATCGCAAGCGCAAGGGACCGCAGCGCAAGGAAGTTTTCGTGCGTGAGGACCTCTACTCCAAGAAAGAGCTGGCAGCCCAGGCAGATCGCGGGCGCGGAGGCAAAGGGCGGGAAAGATATGTTCCCGAAGAGCCCCCCGCTGAACCTGCGGTGGCCAAGGTCGGCAAGAAGAAAATCAAGATCGATGAGGCGATCACCGTAGCGAACCTGTCCAAGCAAATGGGCCAGAAAGCCGGTGAAGTCATCAAGAAGCTGCTCATGCTCGGCCTTCCCGCCAGCATCAACCAGGCCCTGGATTTCGATACAGCGGCGGTGGTTGCCAGTGAATTCGATTTTGAAGTGGAAAAAGTCGGCTTTGAAGAGGAAGAAGTGCTGCAGACCCAGGAAGATCGCCAGGAAGACCTCGTCCCGAGGCCGCCCGTCATCACGGTCATGGGGCACGTGGATCACGGGAAAACGTCCCTCCTCGACGCCATTCGGCACACCAATGTCATCAGCGGCGAGGCGGGCGGCATCACCCAGCATATCGGGGCCTACGACGTTCAGCTGGAAAACGGCCATGTCGTGTTTCTGGATACGCCGGGCCACGAAGCCTTTACCTCCATGCGCGCCCGCGGCGCCAAGGTGACGGACATCGTCATCCTGCTCGTAGCCGCCGACGACGGCGTCATGCAGCAGACGGTGGAGGCCATCAACCACGCCAAGGCGGCTGAAGTCCCCATCATCGTGGCCATCAACAAGATCGACAAGCCCAATGCCAATATCGAACGGACCAGGCGCCAGCTCGCTGATCACGGCCTCATTCCCGGCGAATGGGGCGGCGACACCACCATGGTGGAAATTTCGGCCAAGAAGAAGATCGGCATTGAAGAGTTGCTGGAGATGGTGCTGCTCCAGGCGGAGCTCCTGGAACTGAAAGCCAACCGCAACAAGCCTGCGCGAGGGCGTGTCATCGAATCCAAGCTCGACAAGGGACGCGGTCCGGTGGCCACCATCCTCATCCAGGAAGGTACGTTGAAGGCCGGCGACATCTATGTCTGCGGTGTGAATTCCGGGCGCGTTCGCAACATGTTCAACGACCGCGGCAAGCGCCTGGAAGAGGCCGGCCCCTCCACCCCGGTGGAGGTCCTCGGGTTCTCGGGGGTCCCCAACGCGGGCGACCAGTTCATTGTCCTGACGGATGAGAAGCAGGCGAAGCTCGTGGCCGAGCATCGCTCCGTCAAGCTCCGGGAGAAGGAGCTCACCAGGACTTCCAAGGTAACCCTGGAAAGCCTCTTCGATCAGATCCGCGACGGAGAGATCAAAGAGCTCAACGTGATCCTCAAAACCGATGTACACGGTTCACAGGAAGCCATCGCCGACTCCCTGTCGAAGCTTTCCACCCCGGAAGTGAAGGTCAACCTCATTCACAATGCCACGGGCGCCATCACGGAAACGGACATCATGCTGGCGGCTGCGTCCAACGCCATCGTCATCGGCTTCAATGTGCGCGGCGATGCCAAGACCATGGAGCTGGCGGAGCAGGAAAACGTCGACGTACGCTACTACGACATCATTTACCAGCTCCTGAGCGACATCCGGGATGCCATGGTGGGTATGCTCGAGCCCGTGTACCAGGAACAGGTCATGGGACGCGCTGAAGTGCGCCAGACGTTCCAGGTTCCCAAGATCGGCATGATCGCCGGTTCTTACGTCCTGGACGGCAAGGTGGAGCGTGGCGCCAAGGTGAGAGTCCTGCGAGACCAGGTGGTGGTCTACGACGGTAAAGTCGGCTCCCTGAGACGGTTCAAGGAGGACGCCAAAGAGGTCAAGGCCGGTTTCGAGTGCGGCATCGGCATAGACAATTTCAACGACATCAAAGTGAACGATATCCTGGAGGTCTACGAACTGAAGGAGGTCAAACCGACTCTGGAGGGTGAAGGGGATAAGAAGGCCTGAGGGTCATGACAGTAGGAATCGTACGGGTTGTGTTCAGGCTCCACGGGAATCAGTCCCTCAAAGAGAAGCGGCGAGTGGTGAAAAGCATCATTGACAAGAGCCGTCATCGCTTCAACGTTTCCGTGGCCGAAGTCGGGGACCAGGACGTCCATCAACGCGCCGTCATCGGGGTAGCCGTCATCGGGAGTGACGGAAGGGTCTTGAATTCTCTTCTGGACCGCATCGTGGCTTTCATGGAATCCCTCGGCCTTGCGGAACTGGTGGAGCACGACATGGAACTGATTGCTCTGGGGGACTGACCGCGATCAACCGGCATTTGCGTCGTTCCCGGGTCTCGAGGTCAGAACGCAAGGCAATGCTTCCCGGGGACAAGGATTACAGGCATGGAATACAAACGGTCCGACCGAGTGGCCGACCTCATCCAGAAAGAAATTGCAGACCTGGTGCTCCGGCGGGTGAAAGATCCCCGCGTCGCCGCCGTGACCATCACCGGCGTGGAAGTGAGCCCCGATCTCAAACACGCCCGCATTTTCTACTGCATCATGGGTACTCCCACGGATGCAGAGAAACAGTCCGTGGCCGACGGACTCACCAAGGCCAAAGGCTTCATGCGCATGGAACTGGGAAAACGCCTGTACATGCGCTCTGTGCCTGAGCTTGCTTTTCACTACGATGCATCCTTCGACTATGGGGAAAAAATCGAGCGCATTTTGAGAAAGCTGCACGAGAATGACCACACCGAATAACGAAGCGCTCGCCAGGGTTGCAGAGGCGATCCGGCAGAGGCACCGCTTCTTCGTCACCACACATGTCAAACCGGATGGAGATGCCGCAGGCTCTCTCCTGGGCCTTACATTCATGCTCCGCCGCCTGGGAAAAACGGTTGCACCCCACACACAGGACCCCATCCCTTCCAGCTACGATTTCCTGGCCGGGTCGAACGCCGTCAGCCAGGAACTTCCCCAGCCGGACCATTTCGATGCCGCCATTCTCGTGGACTGTGGAGAGCTCGACCGCGTCGGGGCCTCTTTCACCCCGGTGATGGGAAACTTTCCGTTCCTCATCAACATTGACCACCACTACGGCAACGCTCCCTTCGGGGATGTGTCGTGGGTGAACCCCACAGCCAGCAGTACGTGTGAAATGCTCTACGAGCTGTGCGCCGCGCTTCCCGTGAAACTGGACGCCGAAATCGCGACGCACCTCTATACGGGCCTCGTCACGGACACGGGATCCTTTCGCTTCGGCAACACCAATCAGAAGGTCCTGGAAATTGCGGCAGATCTTGTGGCTGCAGGGGCTCAGCCGGCCTACATCGCTCAGCAGATCTACGACTCCGCACCCCCCCAGCGCCTCCAGTTGCTGGCCCGGGCTTTGGCCACGATAGCCTTTTACGACAACGCACGTTTGGCCACGGGGGAGATCACCATGCAGATGTTCGAGGCAACGGGAACCACTCCCACCGACGGCGACGGGTTCATCAATCATCTCCGTTCGGTGAAATCCGTCGAGATGGCCATGCTGTTTCGAGAAGATCCCGATGGGCTGATCCATGTCAGCATGCGATCCAAGGGCAAAGTGGACGTCGCCACCTTCGCCCAGAATTTCGGGGGGGGAGGACACAGGCAGGCGGCGGCCTTTCGCGCGGCAGGGCCTATGGATGCCGTGCGCACCCGCTTCACGGAAGAAGCACTCCGCTATGTGCAGCGTGCCCCAGGGCAGCAGCCTGCGTGACGGAAGAACCGTGGGGAAGTTTCCTTTGAATGAGGATTTCCGCTGTTTCGCTTCAGGGCGAATGGATCGTATGATAGAGAGTAAGGCACAGCCTGCAAAACATTCTCCGCGCGGGATCGAGATGGAATCTCCCCCCGCCCCGTCCCACGTTCCGGACGGCATCCTGATCCTTGACAAGCCCGAGGGCATCACTTCTTTCGGGCTGGTGGCCAGGGTCAAGAAACTGCTCGGCATCAGGAAGGTCGGGCATTGCGGCACTCTCGACCCCTTTGCCACGGGGGTCATGATCCTCTGCCTCAATGGAGCGACGCGCATCGTGGACCAGCTCCTGGTGCAGGACAAGCTCTACCGCTTCACCCTCCGCCTGGGGTTGGAAACGGACACGTTGGACAAAATGGGTGAAGTGGTGCGATCGTACGACGGTCCGGCATTGTCGAAAGCTCAATTCTCCGGGGCGCTGAAGGGATTTCGCGGTTCCTACCTGCAGCAGGTTCCCCGCTATGCCGCCGTCAAAATTGAGGGAAAGCGCCTGTATGCTTTGACCCGCAAAGGCATTGACGTCGAGCCTCCCTCCCGGGAGGTTCAGATCCATCACCTGGAGCTCCTGGACTACCAGTGGCCCTTCGCCACCCTGGAAGCACATTGCTCCAAGGGAACGTACATTCGCCAGTTGGCCGCGGATATCGGCAGCCGCCTTCAGTGCGGCGCGCACGTGAGTTCCTTGAGGCGTTTGAAAAGTGGAAAATTTGGAATAGAATTTGCTACCACTTTGGACAATTTGTGCGATACTTCTTTGGACAATCTCTGGACGGAAAAGCTCATCTCCATGGACGAGGCACTGCCTCACCTGAGAGGCATGGTGTTGACACGCCACAAGTGGGTAAAACAGGTTCGGAACGGGACGCTGGATCCCGATTGGGAGAGGGAGTATCGTCAGAATTTCATGGATACGGGCGCACCGGTAAAGCTGCTGACGCCTGAGAGGGATTTGGTGGCGCTGTGGTGGCCTCATGCCGACGGCCGGCAGCAGCGTCGATTGCGAGTGATTGGAGGGAGCCGCTGAGCGTTTCAGCGGACATTGAACACAAATGATCCACGGACCGTGGTTTCACCAGGGCGGGACCATTGGAACCGGGATCATCCACATCATGTTCACGAAAGTGAAACGAAGGAGGATTAGCCGTGGTAATGACCCCTGAGAAGAAGCAGGAAATCATCGAAACATTCAAAATGCACCCGTCAGATACGGGATCACCGGAAGTGCAGATCGCGCTGCTCAGCGAAAGAATCAATTATCTGACGGAGCACTTCAAGGTCCATCAAAAAGACCATCACTCACGACGCGGACTCCTGAAGCTCGTAGGACAGCGCAGACAGCTTCTCAACTATTTGAAGAAGAAAAATATCGACCGCTACAACACCGTCATCGAGCGGTTGGGCTTGCGGCGTTAGATTTTTCTCTTTCCGTCTCCTGGCCGGACGTCCTCAGGAGACGGAAGTTCTACATACGATAAGGAAATAATTTATGAAACAATCCGTACAAGTCGAGGTCGGCGGACGAATGCTGACTTTCGAATCCGGTCATGTGGCCCAGCAGGCCAGTGGCTCCGTCATGATGCGATATGGAGACACGGTGGTGCTCGTGGCAGCGACCAAAGAAGATCGAGTGAGAGAGGGCATCGACTTCCTCCCCCTCATGGTCGATTATCAAGAAATGAGCTATGCGGCGGGACGCATCCCCGGAAGCTTTTTCCGCCGTGAGATCGGGCGTCCCAGTGAAAAGGAAACCTTGACTTCCCGCCTCATCGACCGCCCCATTCGGCCCCTTTTTCCCAAGCGCTACACCTACGAGACCCAGGTCGTTGCAACGGTCCTCTCCGTGGATATGGAGAATGAGCCGGACGTGGTCGCCCTCACGGGCGCATCGGCAGCGCTGCACATTTCGCCCGTTCCCTTCCAGGGGCCGGTGGCTGCGGTACGCATGGGCCGAGTGGATGGCGAATTCATCGTCAACCCCACCGCCGAGCAGATGGAGAAGAGTGTTTTAAACATTGTCGTGGCTGCCAGTCATGACGCCGTCGTTATGGTGGAGGGCGGAGCCGATTTCGTCTCTGAAGAGATCCTCGTGGAAGCCATCGATCTCGCCCACCTCGCCATCCGCCCCATTCTCGACGCCCAGGAGCAACTGCGTCAAATGATCGGCAAGGCCAAGGAAGCTCCTCCCGAAGTCGTCAAGGATGAGGCGCTTATCGGTGCCGTGGAGCAGGCGGCCGCGCAGGAAATGCGTGACGTCATGACCACCCCCGACAAACTGGTCCGCAGATCCAGGAAGAAGGATTTGAAAACGCGGGTCAAAGCGCAGATGGAGGAAAATTTTCCAGACCGCCAGAAGGAGGTCGAAGAGGCCCTTGAAGACCTGGAAAAGAAGCTTGTCCGCCGTATGATGGTGGAGGAGGGACGCAGGATCGACGACCGCAGGTTCGATGAAATCCGGCCCATTTCCGTTGAAATAGGAATTCTCCCACGAACTCATGGATCCGCCATTTTCAACCGTGGTGAGACACAGGCCATGGCCATTGTCACACTCGGGTCGTCATCCGATGAGCAGCGCATCGATTCACTGGGGGGAGAGACCTTCAAGTCTTTCATGCTCCATTACAATTTTCCGCCCTTTTCCGTGGGAGAGGTCAAGCCCCTCCGCGGCCCGGGACGGAGGGAAATTGGACACGGCGCTCTTGCAGAGCGAGCGGTGAAGGCCGTCCTCCCGGCCAACGGGGAATTTCCTTACACCATCCGCATCGTCTCGGAAGTCCTCTCCTCCAACGGGTCCAGTTCCATGGCGACGGTGTGCGGTGCCTGCCTCGCCCTCATGGATGCCGGTGTGCCCCTGACGGATTCCGTCGCGGGTATCGCCATGGGCCTCATCAAGGAAGGGGACAATGTCGTCGTCCTCTCGGACATCCTGGGCGATGAAGATCACCTGGGGGACATGGACTTCAAGGTGACGGGAAATGAGCGCGGCATCACCGCCATCCAGATGGATTGCAAGATTGCCGGAATCGACCGGGCCATCATGCAGCGCGCCTTGGAACAGGCGCGCGACGGCCGCGTTTTCATCGTGGGCAAGATGCGGGAAGCTCTGGCCATACCCAGAGAGGAGCTCTCCCCTTACGCTCCGCGTGTCGTCACCATCAACATCAATCCCGAAAAGATCCGCGATGTCATCGGACCGGGCGGCAAGGTCATTCGCGCCATCGTGGCGGAAACAGGAGCCAAAATCGACATCGACGATTCAGGCCGCGTGGTCGTCATGAGCCCCGACGCCGCAGCATGCACCAAGGCCATCGACAAGATCAAGAGCCTGACCCAGGAACCTGAAGTCGGGCAGCTCTATATGGCAAAGATCGTGCGCATCACGGATTTTGGTGCGTTTGCGGAAATTCTGCCGGGCATCGACGGACTGATACACATCTCCCAACTGGATCACACGCGGGTGCGCAAGGTCACCGACGTGGTGCAGGAAGGGGAGGAAGTGCTCGTGAAGGTCATCGAAATCGACAAGGACGGGCGCATCCGGCTCAGCCGCAAGGCTGCCCTGGAAAAGCCTACGGCCGAATAGCAGGAGCTGACCCCTCACTTCACCCCGGATCCCTTTGAAAAGGGGATGGAAGTGAGGGGCTCTTTCGACAAGGCACCCAGTGAGAAAGGGAAAGATTGTACCAGAAGACTGTTCTGCGCAATGGGATTCGTGTGGTGACTGAAAAAATACCCTACGTCTATTCCGTATCCACAGGCATCTGGGTGGGAGTAGGGTCTCGTGACGAACAGGAAGGCGAACGCGGTATCACACACTTCATCGAGCACATGCTCTTCAAGGGAACCCGGCGCCGGAGCGCCCTTGACATCGCCAAGGAGCTGGATGCCGTCGGGGGCTTCGCCAACGCTTTCACCTCCAAAGAGCACGTCTGTTTCCATGCCAAAGTCTTAGACCGCCACATGCCCCTGGTAGTGGATGTCCTGACGGATATTTTCCTCAATTCCGTCTTCGCCCCTCAAGACATCGAGCGCGAGCAGCAGGTTGTCCTCCAGGAAATTCGCATGATCGAAGACACACCGGACGAATTCGTGCACGTCCTGTTCCAGGAGCTGTTCTGGAAGCAGAATCCCCTGGGGCTGCCCATATACGGCACCGCCGAAGCCGTGGCCGGGACTGATCGTGAAAGCATCCTCCGGTATCTCTCCCAAACCTTTCATCCCGAAGAGATCGTCGTGGCTGCCGCCGGCAATCTGGAGCACGATCATTTCGTCGATCTCGTCGCCCCGTCCCTGGAAAAACTCGACCACAGCGTACACCGCCCTCCCCGGGAAAAGCCCGTCAATCATCCCGGCATCCACGTGATGGAGAAGGACCTGGAGCAGGTCCACCTGGTGTTGGGCCTCCAGGGTGTTTCCCAGTCCGAGGACAATCGATTTCCCTGCCACCTCCTGAACGTGATCCTGGGCAACAGCATGAGCAGCCGTCTTTTTCAGGAAATTCGCGAGAAAAGAGGCTTGGCCTACTCCGTGTACTCCTTTCTCAACAGCCACGCCGACACCGGAATGCTGGGCGTTTACGCCGGCATCACCCCTGAGAATATCGAGGAGTCCCTCCAGGTCATCCGGCAGCAGCTCGACCTGCTGGCCGCTGAGCCCATCTCGGAAGCCGAGCTCAGCGCCGCCAAGGAATACCTTCGCGGGAGCATGTACCTCAACGCAGAAAGCACGGATTCCCGCATGAACCGCCTGGCCAAGAACGAATTCCTGTTTGGGCGCTTCATCCCCTTCGAAGACGTGGAGGAGAAGATCCTGGCCGTCGATGCAAAATCGGTACAGAGCTGGTTTCAGTCGGTTTACGATCCACGGGATGCAGGTCTCTTCCTATTTGGCCCCACCGGCCACACCAGGGAATCCGTGGAAAAAATCTTCCTGGCGCAGGGATGATCCCCGCATGTCTCTATTTTTCCAGGTACTCGCCAGCGGATCCAAGGGAAATGCCATCCTGGTCTGCAGCTCCAGGACGCAGGTGCTGTTCGATGCGGGCTTGAGCGGGAGAGAACTGAGTCGGCGCCTGGAAAAAACTCCCTTGAACGGTCACAGACTCGATGGTCTGGTCCTGAGCCACGAGCACCAGGATCACACGCGCGGCGCCGGCGTCATCAGCCGCCGCTTCGATCTCCCCGTCTACCTCACGCGGGGCACCCTGGAAAACCTGGCTCCTCCCGTCGGGCAGCTGGCCCACGCTCACATTTTTCAAACGGGGGCTTCCTTCCTCATCGGGGATTTGGCCATCCATCCCTTCGCCGTCTCTCACGACGCCTGTGAACCTTCCGGCTTCGTCATCCAGCAGGGCAACATGCGCATGGCCATCTGCACAGACCTGGGAGTGGCCACTCAGCTCGTCAAGACACGACTCCAGGGCTGTCGGGCTCTCGTCCTGGAATCCAACCACGACGTGGGCCGCCTCATGGAGGGTCCCTACCCCTGGCACTTGAAGCAGCGCATCCGCAGCCGCCACGGCCATCTTTCCAATGACGACACCATCGCTCTGCTTCGGGAGCTGCACCATGAAGGCCTCCGGTCCATCCTCCTCGCCCACTTGAGCGAAGTCAACAACCATCCCGAGCTGGTCCGAAAAAGCGTTCAAGAATTGCAGCACTGCGAGGAATGGGCGGACGTGCGCTTTGAAATCGGGAGGCAGGACGCCGTCTCCCCCGGAATTGAGGTAGACTGATTTCCCCTAATTACCCCTGAAGCCACCTCAAAGACGTTGAAGCCCAAGGCCCCGAAAATGCGAACGCTGACTTACACTGAACCTTCTCATCTTTCCTGAGTTTTTGTCAGCATAAGTCAGCGTTTTTCAGCCTCTCGATGTCTTCACAGCCAGATCAAATCAGGCGCCGGCACTCTTGGGCGCGAGCTTTTTCTTTTTGAACTCCTCGAAAATAATGAGAAGAGGGCTGGCCACATAAACGGTGGAGTATGTCCCGGCAACAAGACCCACCAGCAGAGCGAAGGAAAAGTCGTGAATGACGGTTCCTCCCAGAAAAAAGAGGCATGCTGTCACCACAAACACCGTTCCCGACGTCAGAATGGTTCGGCTCAGAGTCTGGTTGACACTGGTATTGATCACTTCCTTGAGATCCACTTTCCGACTTTTCTTGAGATTCTCCCGGATGCGGTCATAAATGACGATGGTGTCGTTGAGGGAAAAGCCCACGAGGGTCAGGACGGCAGCCAGCACTTCCAGGGAGAATTCCTTGTTGGTGATGGCGAAGGCGCCCACCGTGATGAGGACGTCGTGTACGAGGGAGAGTACCGCGCCTATGGCATAGGGGAGGTTGAGAAACCAGCAGAGAACGAGCGTTACCAGGAGGGCTCCCACAATGAGATAGAGCGCCGGCATACCCAGGGCTTCCAGGAGATACACCCCGATCACCAGGACCGCCACCATGACGCCGCTGCTCCCCCACTTGAATTCAAATCTCCCTGAAATATAGATGGAAATGAGGAGGAGTGAATAGTAAATGGCAAAAAGCGCTTTCTGCCGCAAATCATGCCCGACCTTCGGACCCACCATTTCCACGCGCCGCACGACCACCTGACCTTCACCGAAGCTTTTTTCCAGGGATTCCTGCACGACCTGGGAAAGGCTCTGGACCTCCGAGGTCATGGCCTCCGTGCGCAGCAGGTATTCATTTTCTCTTTCAGCTCCGATCTGCTGCACGGTGCTTTGAGCAATGATGCCTTTCAGCGCCTCACGGATCTGGTCGGGAGTCGTCGGATTTTTGAACTGAACCTGAATCAGTGTTCCGCCGGCAAAATCGACGCCGAGGTTGAGGCCTCCACGCCAAAGGAGTGCACCCAATCCCAACAGAATAAAGATCCAGGACAGCACAAAGGCCTTATAACGAAATCCTACAAAATTGATGTTGAGGTCCTGTCTGATCAATTCCATGCCTTATACTCCTTGGTCCCGGGAGGCTAAATGCTCAGGGTGCGCATGCGCCGTTCAGTCAAGAAATAGTCGAAAATAACGCGCGTCACGATGATGGCTGTATAGAGGTTTGCCACAAGGCCGATGGTGAGAGTCACCGCAAACCCGCGAATCGGCCCGGTTCCAAACTGAAAGAGCACCAGAGCCGCAATGAGGGTCGTGACGTTGGAGTCGATGATGGTCACAGTCGCCCGATCGTATCCCGCATCCAGAGCAGCTCGGGGCGTTTTGCCCAGCTTCAGCTCTTCCCGAATGCGCTCATAAATGAGCACGTTGGCATCCACAGCCATACCGATGGTAAGCGCGATACCCGCGATACCCGGCAGAGTCAGGGTCGCACCAAAGGCGGCCAGTCCGGAAAAGATCAAAAGAATGTTCATCAGAAGGGCCACATCGGCTACGACACCGGAGAGCTTGTAGTACACGACCATGAAAACAATGATGGCAAGTCCGCCCACGAAGCACGCAAGCAGACCTTTTTGAATGGAGTCCTGCCCCAAAGACGGACCCACAGTCCGCTGTTCCAATACCTTGACCGGGGCAGGCAGAGCTCCGGCCCGCAGTACGATGGCCAGATCCCGAGCCTGCTCCATGGTGAAAGAGCCTGTGATGCTGGCCCGCCCGCCACTGATCTTATCCTGAATGACGGGTGCGGAGGAAACGACACCGTCCAGCACGATGGCCAGCTGCTTCTTCACATTGGCTTCGGTGATGCGCTCAAAGATGCGCCCCCCCTGCTGGTCGAATTCCAGCGCAACATAGGGGGTATTGTACTGATGGTCGATCTGAACCTGGGCGTTCGTGATGTATTCGCCCGTCATGAGGGTCCGGTCCTTGAGAGCGATCTGGGTGGTAGTCGTCTGCCCCGTCGTCCGGTCTTCGTGCTTCATGGGATAGATTTTGACACCTGCGGGGACTTTGCCGTCCTTGATGTCTTGAGGCGTAACACCCTCGGCAACCAGCTTGAATTCCAGGAGGGCCGTTTTGCCGATGAGAGCGACGGCGCGCTGAGCATCTTTCACACCCGGAAGCTGGATCTGAATCCGATCTTCTCCCTCGGCTCGAATATCGGGCTCGGTCACGCCAAACTGATCGATGCGGTTCCGGATGGTTTCCAGTCCCTGAGCGACAGCCAGCTTCTTGATGTGGTCCACTTCCGCCGCCTTCATGCCCAACAGCACCTTCATCCCTTCAGGACCGGTCTCCCCGCTTCTCCACTCCAGGGAGGGGAAGCTCTTGTCCAGGAGGTCCTTCAATTGGGTCTGCTGCTCCGCTCCAGGCAACTGGACCTCGATGGTGTGACCTTTACCCCTCGCAATCTGCGTGAATGGAATACGACTATCACGAAGATTTTCCTTGAGATCCTCCGTGAGGCGTTCCAGGGTGTTCTCCACAGCTTTTTCCGATTCCACTTCCAGAACCAGATGCATCCCGCCCTGGAGGTCCAGACCGAGATGGATTGTGTCCTTGGGAAGTATCTTGGTCCACCAGGAAGGCAAACCCGAGCTCAGGGTGGGCACAAGATAGATGATTCCCACCACCAGGATTGCGACCACCAGCAATGCACGCCATTGAAGACTTTTCAAATCGACTCCCTCCAAAAGCTCTTAGAGCCCCCCCCCCACATTTCCGCACTCTTGAACCCGAGGCAAACGTCCCTTCATTTCAAAACAGCTTATGTTCGTTCGATGGATGAAGGCGCAGGTGTTCTCACGGATGTTCTCAGGAAGGCTCTCTTGTGAGTCCTACTCGACGGAGAGGGAGCAGTGCCGGCCTTGCGGGCGGCAGCCCCCGTACCCTTGAATATGCTGTTCGAGCGAGGAACCGGGTTTACTCGACGGGCTCACCCTTGCCGAGTACCGAGGCAATATACCCTCGCTGGACCTTGACGCGCACCTTGTCAGCAATCTCGACAGTCACGACCGTGTCGGTCAGGCCGGTGACCTTTCCCTGCAATCCCCCTTGAGTGAGCACCAGATCGCCTTTTTGCAGAGAGGAAAGCATGGTACGATGTTCCTTTTGCTTCTTTTGCTGAGGCCGAATGAGCAGAAAATAAAAGATGACGACCATGATGAGCAGCGGCGCGAAAGCAGCAATACCGCCCCCAGCCCCCCCACTTGCTCCACCCTGTCCCATCGTCCCCATAGCGTGTGCAACACTCACCCAATCCATGCATTCCTCCATCAGAAATGTTCGACAAAATGAAACAATGAAAACGTAATTTCCAACACCAGAGGCATCGCCCCGAAAGGGGATCGTCTCAACCAGAGCAGTTTCCCCTTTTATTCGAACAAAAACTCATATAAACGACATTCCCAAAGGTTTGTCAACGATCTAAAATAATCTAAAGGTGATTCACCCTCGAGTTCTCTACCGGTTGGGCGTGAGCCCATCGTACGGAAAGGAAGAGCTTTGGACCTCGATTTCCTTGTCTATTTGGCCCGTAAAGCAGGGGAGGTGATCCTCCAAGTCTACAGGACGGAATTCGACGTCCACACGAAAGAGGACCATTCACCCCTGACACTCGCCGACACCCGATCCCATGAAGTCATCCTGTCGGGGCTGCAATCCCACTACCCGGATATTCCCATCCTTTCCGAAGAGGGCCGGGAGATCCCCTACGAGGTAAGGAAGCAATGGCCGCGATTCTGGTGCGTGGATCCTCTGGACGGGACAAAAGAATTTGTGAAGCGCGGGGGCGAGTTCACCGTCAATATTGCCCTGGTGGAAGGAACCGTTCCTGTTGTGGGAGTCATTTACGTACCACTGACGGATGTGGTCTACCTTGCCGACGTTCGAACCGGCTGCTGGGAATTGCTGCGAGACGGAGTGAGGAGACTGCTGCATTTCCAGCGCCCTCCCGCCGGAGCCCCTGTGCGCGTTCTCCTGAGCCGCAGCCACCCTTCGCCGCATCTGGATAAAGTTTTGGAAGCCCTGCATGCCGTCGAGCCCATCAAGCGGGGAAGTGCTCTCAAGTTCTGCGCCCTGGCTGCGGGGGAAGCCGATTTCTATCCCCGCACCGGTCCGACTTCTGAATGGGATACGGCGGCGGGACAGGCCATCGTCACGGCTGCCGGCGGCGTCATGGTGGATTTCCAGGGAAAGCTGTTCCAGTACAACAAACCGTCCCTCATCAATGGCCCGTTCCTAGCCGCCTGCAGCATGGAATGGCTCCAGGAGAGTGGGATTCTTGAGAAAACCGCCTCCATGGCATTTCAGCCAAGAGACAACAAACCGGCATCCATAACTTGAGGTAGGGTGCATTTTATGCACCCTGCGTACGGAAGAAATGCTTGTGTCAACGAGGGTGCGTAAAACGCACCCTACGCAAGAACCCTCTTCGCCGCAGTGTCCCAAGCCTGCTCACCCGAACCGCTGTCATGCTGCCGCACATCGGGCAACGCCCGTGAGACCGTCAAGGCATGCACGGACGCCGCACCGCTCTCTTTGAGAACCTTCGCACATTCACTGAGGGTCGTGCCGGTGGTGAACACATCGTCCACAAGGAGAATTTTCCGGCCTTCCAGTTCATGCGGCCGGGACACCCCGAATGCCCCCCGGACGTTCTGCAGCCTCTGAGTGCGGTGGAGACGGGTCTGGGGCTGGGTCCTGTGTTTTCGAAGGAGAAGGTCATACTGCACGGGAAGTTCCAAGCGGCGAGCCAGGGCCTTCGCCAGAAGCCCGGCCTGATTGAACCCCCTCTCGCGAAGGCGGTGGACATGAAGAGGAACGGGCAGCACCAGATCGATCCGGGAAAGGCATTCCTGCTCCAGCGCCTGAAGGAGGAGCACCACGAGGGGCGGAACCCAGTGCAGCTGAGCGCCGAACTTCAGCTGGTGAATGCGGCGTCGAACGACACCGGCATGCTGGACCGCCGACCGCGCCGTATCGAATGAAAAAGCATCCAGGAGGCATTCCCCGCACAGGTGGTCGGGCGACGAAGGGCTTTTGAGAAATGGGCGCCCGCACTGAGGGCAGAGGGGGGAGCGTATCCATGACAGAGCGTCGCGGCAGTCTTCGCACCAAAACCCTTCATGGTGCGGCAGCCATTTCTCTCCACACCCCGCGCACATCCTCGGCAGACACAGGTCCAGTAAAGCGTTTCCCAGGCCCCTGAGCGGCTCTCCAAAAATTGTCCTTTCCAGTCGCCGGGGAGAAGTCTCAGGGACCGAAGCAGCGTCGTTGGGAAGATCTCTCCGTCCGCTCCGCTTCATCCGAAATGAGGCAACGCCATTTTTCAGACGGCCCGTGAGCCTTCGGGCCCATCCTCCCCTGACAGCGCGTTTTTCGTGCGGATGGCCGGTTCCCATGGCTTCTTTCTTCCCTTCAGACCTCCGTAACTATCTGGAAATTCATACACTCGTCATTCCGGCGGTCTTTAAGCCGGAGTCCACCCCGGCAAAAAACCCTGATTCCGGCTTAAAGACTGCCGGAATGACGCAACCAGGAGCACGCTCAGAGTGATTGACTCATTTTTCAGACAGCTTTTCAGGTAAGACACCCTTACAGGTACTGCCTGTCCCGTCGTCATTCCCACAGTCGGTCAAGATACGGAGAAACGAAACATTTCACCCCTCCTGTTCTCATCCTCCCATGCGGTCGATGATGGCCCGGCCGAATTCCGAGCACCGGACTTCCCTGGCCCCTTCCATCTGGCGGGCCAGGTCGTAGGTCACCACACCGGACTGGATGGTGGCTGCCAGGGCCTGTTCCATGAGCCGCGCCGCTTCTCCCCATCCGAGGTATTCCAGCATCATGGCACCCGAGAGGATCAGGGAGCCGGGATTGATTTTGTCCAGCCCCGCGTACTTGGGGGCTGTCCCGTGGGTCGCTTCAAACATCGCGCACTGGTCGCCGATATTGGCGCCGGGGGCCATCCCCAGGCCGCCCACCTGGGCGGCCAGGGCGTCCGAGAGATAATCCCCGTTGAGGTTGGGCGTCGCCAGGACCTGGTATTCAGAAGGGCGCAGAAGGGCCTGCTGAAACATGGAGTCGGCAATACGGTCCTTGATCACCACACGCCCTTCGGGGGCTTTCCCCTGGTACTTTTCCGCCACTTCGGCTTCCGTCACGGTCTCGGCGGCAAACTCGGATGCAGCCAGCTCATACCCCCACTTCCTGAAGGCCCCCTCGGTATACTTCATGATGTTTCCCTTGTGCACGAGGGTCACGGAGGCCAATTTCCGGTCGAGGGCATAGCGAATGGCGCGCCGCACCAGGCGCTGCGTGCCCGCACGGCTCATGGGCTTGATCCCGATCCCGGGCTCGTCGGGAAGCTTCACACCGAATTCTTTTTCGAGGAATCCCTTGAGGCGGAGGGCTTCGGGTGATCCCGCAGACCACTCGATCCCCGCATAGACGTCTTCCGTGTTTTCCCGGAAAACAACCATATTGACCCGCTCGGGATTTTTCATGGGCGAGGGGACTCCCGGAAAATAGCGGACGGGGCGCACGCAGGCGTAGAGATCCAGAACCTGCCGCAGCGTCACGTTGAGGCTCCTCAGTCCCTCTCCCACCGGTGTCGTGAGAGGCCCTTTGATGGCCACGACACATTGGCGAATGTCTTCCAGGGTCTTTTCCGGAAGCCACTCTCCCGTCTCTTTCAGAGCCTTTTCGCCGGCCATGAGCTCGAACCAGTGAATCTTCCTGGCCCCGCCGTATGCCCTGGCGACGGCGGCATCCATGACGGCGCTGGACGCGGCCCATATGTCAGGTCCCACCCCATCCCCTTCGATGTATCCGACGTTGGGGTCGGAAGGTACCCGCAGAGTCAAATCCTTTTCCAACGTAATCCACGTCCCCGTCACTTCCTGTTTCACCATGCTGCTGCATCCTTTCTATGATTCAAAAGCCAGGAGGCACCATTCCCCAGCGGTCCGGGTCTCGACACATCTCAACCCCAGGCTTTCGTAGGCCGTTCGCACCTCTTCCTGCTGATCCAGTAAAATGCCGCTCAATCCCAGCCGGCCCGAAGGCGCCAGCCGACGCACCATGTCGGGAGCCATGTTCACGAGGGGAATGGACTGAATGTTGGCAATCATGACTGCATAGCGGTCGGAGATTTCCCCGACAGTGGCCTCGCGCAGCTCGACCCTGGACGAAAGGCGGTTCAATTCCAGATTCTCCAGTGCGACCTCGATGGCTTCGGGGTCATTGTCGATTCCCAAGATGGGTTGAAAGCCCAGAAGCGCCGCCGCCATGCAGAGAATCCCCGATCCCGTTCCCACGTCCAGGAGCGACGCCTGGCCCTGCAGACGGCCACTCGCCTGCAGCGCTCCGAAGCAGTCCTCCAGCCACTCCAGGCAGAGGCGCGTCGTCTCGTGATGGCCCGTCCCGAAAGCGCGGCCCGGGTCCATGGAAATCACCCGATCGTCGGGTCCGGCGTTGCACTCCTCCCAGGAAGGGCAAACGAGAAAATGCCTTCCCACTCGCAGGGGCTTGAAATGGTCCTTCCAACGGTCCGCCCAGTCGTCATCGAGGAGGAGAGACGTTCGGCAGACCGGGTCGGAGTCCAGGGAATGGGATGCTTTGATATACTGAAAAATCCTCTGGAGCTCCTTTTCATGCGCGTCAGAGAGAGCGCTCCCTTCCAGGTAAAAGCGAATCCCTCTGTCGATAAATTCCACACTCACGCCGAAGGCTTCGGCCACTTCCGCGGCCAGGTCGTCCTGAACGTTCGCGTCACATTCTATTTCGGTGCAAACCCACTGTTTGTTCATCGTCATCCTTGGGAAAAAAAGTGCCGAGGCGGTAGAATGTTCTGGCAAACCAACCACGAAGAGCACGAAGGACACAAAGAAAGGATGGCACGAAAAAGTCCATACGAATGATCCAATGTTTCGTTTTGTAGGAGCGGCATCCTGCCGCGACTCGCTCACCATCGCGGCAGGATGCCGCTCCTACAACGTCTTCGTGCCCTCAGGCGTTCAACCGCCGAACGGCTGCCCTTCCAGCCATTGTTTCATGCGATGAAACGCCTCTTCGATTTCCGCCTCGGTGCCGCCGAAAGAAATGCGCAGGTGATGCTCCCCCGTGGGGCCGAAGGCCGCTCCCGGAATGGTGATCACGCGGGCTTCATGGAGCAGGCGCAGGGCGTACGTCATGGAATCCACACCGGGCGCCTTGGTGCCCATCATGAGGTAGTACGCCCCCTGCGGCCTCACGTAGTCGAAAAATTCCGACAAATCATCGAGACGGTCACAGGCCAAATCCCGACGGCTCTGCAGCACGGTCCGGATTTGCGCCACGCAGTCCTGAGGACCCTCGAGGGCTGCCAGCGCCGCATATTGCGAAAGGGCCGGCGCGCAGATGGCCACGGCGTCATGGATCTTCATGATCTGATCCAGCAATCCCTCCGAGCAGTAGACATACCCCACGCGCCAGCCGGTCATAGCATATTTCTTGGAAAAGCTGAACGTGGCAATGATCCGGTCGCGCAGTTCAGGAAGGGATGCCAGGCTGAAATGTGACTGGCCGTCGTAAACCAGAAAATCATAGGTCTCGTCGGAAATGACGAAGAAATCGTGCTCCACCGCCAGTTGAGCGATCTGCCGCAGATCTTCTCGGGCGAAATTGGCCCCCGTGGGATTGTGGGGGTTGCAGAGCACGATGGCTTTCGTCCTGGGAGTGACGGCCCGGCGGATGCCCTCCACATCCAGCCCCCAATCGGCCGTGTGCAGCGGGACGAATACGGGCACCCCCTCCGCCAGGAGAACCTGCTCGATGTGAGAGGCATAATTGGGCGACGGGAGGATCACCTCGTCTCCCCGCTCCACAACGGTCAGCATGGCCGCCGAAAGCGCCTCCATGGCCCCCACGGTGATGCAGATCTCCCTGTCGGGATCGGCCGCAATGCCGTTTTGCTCCTCCAGATGCCGTGCCACCGCCTCCCTCAACGCGGGCAGCCCGGGCCCCAATGTGTATTTCCCCGACAGGGGCTCTTCCTTCAGGACCCGGCACACGGCATCCACGATATGCGGAGGCGTGGGGAAAGAGGGAATCCCCTGTCCCAGCGACACGCAGCCCCCGACCCTGTTGGCGATGAGGGGCATTTCCTTGATGGCCGAGATATTGATCTGCCTGACTCTCTGACTGATGCCCTCGGTCCGGTATGTCTTTCCCGAAGCCACCAGCGCAGAACGCACGGATGTCATGTAAGCTCCTTGTTTCATTATTCCTAACAGCCCATCACCAACAGCAGAACGTTCACAACTTCACAACAATATCTCGTCTCAGCACTGGAAAGGCTTTCAAAAAATCTTCCCGGGATTCAAAATCAGATGGGGGTCGAAGACTTTTTTGATTTCCCTCTGGATGCGGATGCTTTCCGGGGAGAGCTCAAGGGGCAGATACCGCCTTTTGGCCATCCCAATCCCGTGCTCTCCTGAAATGGTGCCGCCCATGGCCAGGACTCTTTTCAGGATTTCCGTGATCCCTTCTTCCACGCGATCCAACATCCGCCGGTCTTCAGCGGTGATGTTCAAATGGATGTTTCCATCCCCCGCGTGGCCGAAGGAATAGATCTTCATCCCGTAGCGCTGCTCCATCTCGGGGAGGCCCTCCACGAATTCGGCGATGCGTCCGATAGGAACCACGATGTCCTCTGGAATGTAAAGGGGGAAATGACGCTCCACGCGGAGGGACACTTCCTTCCGGACATCCCACATCTGTGAGCGCTTATGGGAATCGGGGGCCAACAGCACGTTCACCGCCTCGCACTCCAGGCAGATTTCGCCGATGGCCTCGATCTCCCGCTGGATGACGTCGGGAACCCCGTCGATTTCCACCAGCAGGAACGCTCCCGATTCCTGGACGCCTTCAAAGGGCAGGCAATCCCCCACCAGTTCGAGGCAATGCCGGTCCATGAATTCCATGGCACAGGGAATATGCCCCTGGCCCAGGACAGAGGCAACCGCCCCCATGGCTGCGGAAAGACGCGGAAAAAGTCCCACCAGCGTGGTGACGGCGGGAGGGTGGGGAATGAGCCTCAAAACGAGCTCCGTGATCACCCCGAGGGTCCCCTCGGACCCTACCAGCAGGTGGGTCAGATCGTACCCCACAACGCCCTTGCGCGTTCGGCATCCCGTGCGGATCAGCTCGCCCGACGGCAGCACGGCCTCCAACCCCAGGACGTAGTCACAGGTAGTGCCATACTTGATGCATGACGGCCCCGCAGCGTTGGTTGCCGCATTCCCTCCCACGGAGCAGGTATCGAGGCTCGCCGGATCGGGTGGGTAAAAAAGGCCTTCCCTCTGGACGGCCTTTTTCAAGTCCATGTTGATGACTCCCGGCTGCACCACGGTGATGAGGTTCTCCCGATCGATGGACAGGATGCGGTTCATCCGGGCCAGAGACAGGACGACTCCTCCGAAGAGGGGAACGGCGCCTCCCGTGAGCCCCGTTCCACTTCCCCGCGGCGTGACGGGAAAATGAAGGGCATTGGCCAATCGCAGCAGGGCCTGCACCTGATGGGCGGAGACCGCCTCCACGACCAGCAGGGGAAGGCCGTTAAATTCCGAAGCATCGTGGCCGAGCTCCCGCAACTCATCGGAATCGTTGACGCAGGCGTCTTCACCCACCGCTTCACAAATGCGGGCGATGGCCTCTTCCGTGAGCGGCTTATAAGCCCCGGCGGAGGGCAGCGAGGAGTCATTTCCCATGATGTTCAAACCCGGGGATGCTGAGGCGACCTTCCAGGTGGTGCAGGAACCAGCCGGCCAGAGAGACCAGCACCAGGTAGAAGGCTCCGACGGCAAGGAAGACTTCGGTATACTTGAAATAATGCGATGCCAGTATCTTCGCCTCACCCGTCATTTCGATGCAGGTCACCATGTAGGCCAGAGAGGAGTACTTGATGAGATAAATGATTTCGTTTCCACACCCCGGCAGGGCTCTCCTCAGCGCCTGGGGCAGAATGACGGACCTGAGCATCTGCCACTTGCTGAACCCCAGCGCCTGAGCGGCCAGCATCTGCCCTTTCTTGATGGAAAGGAGCGCCCCGCGGACATATTCCGATTGGTAGGCGCCGCTGCAGAGGGAAAAACCCACCACGGAGGCGGCAAAGGGTGAAAGGTAGATCCCCACGTGCGGCAGGCCGAAATACCAGAAAAAGAGCTGAACCACCAAAGGAGTTCCCCGAAAAATCGCCACATAGGCGTCCACGAGCTTTCGAAGCCACGTGCTCCCGTAAACCCGCATGGATCCAGCCCAAATCCCGATGCATACCCCCAGAAACGCCGAAGGGAGGATCAGGGAGATACTGACCTTGAATCCCTTCATCAGGGAAGGAAAAACCTGGGATTGAAAGAACTGCCATTCATCCATCGGGAATCAATTGCCCTCTCCGTGGAGGTCATAGATCTTGGAGCAGAATTCCTTCGTGCGTGCGCATTCGGCTGACGAAAGGATCTTGGAGGGAGGTCCCTGCTCCACGATGAGCCCGTCTTCCATGAAGATGATTTCTGTCGCAAACGCACTGGAAAAACTGATCTGGTGCGTTGCCATGATCATGGTCATGCCGTTGGCCACCAGGTTCTTGATGACCGCAAGGACCTCTCCGATGAGCTCCGGGTCCAGGGCGGAGGTCGGTTCGTCCAGAAGCATCACCTTGGGATCCATGGCGAGGGCTCGAGCGATGGACACACGCTGCTTCTGGCCTCCTGAAAGCTGGGCGGGATAGTGGTCGATGTGCTTCCCCAGCCCCACGCGCTCCAGTTCCGCGACAGCCCTTTCCCGCGCACTCTTCTTGTCCATCCCCTTCACGCGCAGCAGAGCGATCTGCACATTCTGCAGGGCGGACAGGTGGTCGAAGAGGTTGAAGTCCTGAAAGATCATCCCCACCTGCTGCCGGTAGCCGTAAAGCTCCCGCTTCCGGTGCGGGTTCACCTTCCTGCCTTCCAGCCAGACATCTCCCCCATCCGGCATCACGAGAAAATTGATGCACTGCAGAAGCGTGCTTTTCCCGCCTCCCGACGGCCCGATGAGGACCTTCAATTCCCCCTTGGAAATGGAAAGGGAGATGCCTTTCAAAATTTCCCTGGCGCGGTATGCTTTTTTGATATCTTCAATTCTCAGAATGGGGTCGTTTTCCATGGATTCCTTTTCAAGCCCTTCATCGCGAATAGCCCCGGATCCTCACCTTGTTCTCCAGGAGCCGAAGCCCACGGGTCCCCGCGTAAGTCAGGATCAGGTAAATCGTACCCGCTGCCAGGTAAAGGGGGAGGTGCTGGTAAGTGCGGGTAGCCACGAAATGCGTGCGGGCCATGATTTCCGCTACACCCAGAGCGTAGGCGACCGCGGAATCCTTCAAGACGATGGAATATTCGTTGGACCACGCCGGAATGGAGAGGCGCAGGGCCTGGGGCAGGATGATGAACCAGACCGCTTTGGCATCGCTCATCCCCAAGGCGCGTGCTGCTTTCAACTGCCCCGCCGGCAGGGAAGCGATCGCACCGCGAAAGATCTGAGACTGGTAAGCCGCGCTGATGAGCCCCAGGACCGCAACGGACACTGTAAAAGCCGAAAGGTTGATGTCCAGAAGGGAACAGAATCCGAAATAGAAGAGGAACAGGAGCACCAGGAGGGGGACGCCCCGGAAAAACCACACATAAATGCGGACTGCGACCCGGACCGGAGGAGAGCCGTACACCTGCCCCAGAGCCAGGGGAATGCCCATGGCGAGGCCGAAGCCCATGGCGCCCAGCACGATGCCGATGGTGACGAAGGACCCTTGCAGGATATAGGGCAGGGCTTGGAATACGGCGATCAATCCTTCAGGCATCATGCAGTGGAATTCCCTCGCATTTCGACATGGAAACCGGGTCCTCCCGAAAGTCAAAAAAACCGGCAAGCTTCAGGGAGCACCCTTCATTCTTGCCGGGACCGGTTCTTTAGAGCGACTGCCCCAGTGACAATCCACTCACGGGGGAGACAATTACTTCTTCAAACCGTATTTGACCTGGAGCTTTTCCCATTCAGGGGATGCCATGATCTTCTTCAGGCCTTCGTTGAGCTTGTTCAAGAGCTCCGTGTCTTCCTTGCGCACGGCGTAACCAAAATCCTCTTCAGCCATGCCAAAGCCGCCGATGATCTTTACCGCCTTCTTGCTGACGGCATCCTTGGCGGGAGCGTCATCCATGGCTGCAGCAACGATGCGGCCGTTGATCACGTCCTCGACGGCAAGGGGGGCGGAATCATAGTAGACCAGCTCGAACTTTTTTCCTTCTTTCTTGATGAGATTGTCCTCGATCCACTTGGCTTCCGTCGTCCCCCGCTGAACACCGATTTTCTTGCCCTCACCCAGAGCGGCTTCGGGAGTCAAATTCGAATCCGCCTTGGCGACCAGCACCTGAGCGATCTTCCAGTACGGCAGCGTGAAATTGACTTCCTGCCTGCGGGCGTCCGTGATGCTCATGCCGGAAGCGATCATATCGATCTTCTTGGCCTTGAGACTTGGAATGATGCCGTCCCAATCCATGGGGGTGTGCTTGATCTTGAATCCCATTTCGTTGGCGATCCAGTCCATGACCGCCACATCGAATCCGTCGGGCTTGCCCGTCTTGTCCACAAAGGCAAAGGGAGGAAAATTGGCATCGATCCCGTTGATGAGCACTTTGTCCTCGGCCAGGCATGAGCCCGCAGGAATCACCATCATGAATGCAAAAACCAGGGCAGCACCTGCCAAAATCTTCCTTACCGTCATCGACCTCTCCTTTTTTATAACGGTTACACAAATCTATACAGCCAATACTCGTTCAATCTTTGCCGGATTTTAAAACGCGAGAAAAATAACAAATGGTTACAAAGGGATCAAGAAGAATCACTGCTTCCGCCTATGCGCCACGAAATGCCGCGCATTTGACCTCGACGTGGGCGCCCCTCGGCAGTCCTTTGACTTCCACAACCGCCCGGGCGGGCTTGTGCTCTGAAAAGACTTCGGAGTAGATGCTGTTGAAGCTGGAAAACTGAGCCATATCCGTAATGAAAACGTCCACGGCCACGACATTCGTCAAGGCAAAGCCTGCAGCTTCGACGATGCTCCTTAGATTTGCGAGCGCCTGGCGGGCCTGGTCGCCGAAACCCTCTCCGACCATTTCCCCCGTCGCCGGCTTCAAGCCGAGCTGCCCACTGACGAAAAGCCATCCTCCTGCCACGATACCCTGCGAATAGGGTCCAATGGCCGCTGGAGCCCGGTCTGTCTGTATGACCTTCATACTCATTGCCGTCAATGCCCTCCTCTTTTAGAAACGACTGTTCACCACATTATGGCTCGGATGGGCTCAGGCACTTCAGCGCCTGAGCCGCAGAGCCACTTACCTTCAGGAGCCCGATTCAAAGTTCTGGATGAACTGCCCGATCTGCACTCCCAGGTAAACGCACTCTATTCCATCCAGACAATCATCGGCGTCCTTTTTCTCCAAATGAGTCGTCAATACATGAGGGCCCTTGGATAGCTTCACCACCCACGCACTCTTATGGTCATCATAATCCAGGGCGAGATCCAGGTTATGCTTGTCAATTTCCCTGTACATCTCTCTCAATTTACCTTCCAATGTCTTTTTATCCGCGCTCATGGGGACCTCCTTCTTCTGACGTTTTAGACGATCTTCGGCTGAAAAATATAGAAGTCTACCACCAGGCAACCGTTCTTACGTGTATCAGCTTACAATAAGCAGTCTGCGGTCGAATGCCAGAGGAAAACTTGTCCGTTCGATCTTTCCCCACCGGAAGAGCTGAAATCTTTATTGCCATGAATTCACATAAAAACTATTATGCCCTCGTTCCATCCGACTTTCACGCTTCTGGCAGGGAATAGACACTCGCCCTGACTCTCCATTCCTATCGCTACCGCCCTCAGACAGGAATGACGAGCCGGATACGCCCGGGAGCAGGTCAATCTTGTTGATCTAACGCTCTATCGTCATTCCGGCGAAAGCCGGAATCCAGGAAGATACAGACTTTTGGGACCCCGGTTTTACCGGGGTGACGTCAGGTCAACAACATTGTGGGAGGGGGTCTGAGGGTTACCTGGAACAACTGCTGCCTGTCGATACCTTTTCATGCGAAAGTCGTCAGCCACTGGGAAGAAGCGGACTTGAATCTTCAGACCCCTTATAAAATCCTCATGTATTCCCATGATACCTATGGTCTGGGTCATATCCGCAGGTGTCTGGCCATGGCGCGCAGTCTGAGCAAGACTCCGGCCAACATCCTCCTGCTGACGGGCTCCCCCCTGGCGGGGCGGTTCAAAATTCCCCGACGCATCGATTTTGTCCGCATCCCCGGCATGATCAAGGTGACCCACGAGCAGTATCTCCCCCTCTCCATGAAACTGGAAGCGGCGGAAGTGCTGGAAATCCGAAAAAGCATCATCCTGGCGACGGCCAAGGCCTTCCAACCCGACTTTTTCATCGTGGACAAGGCTCCCCTTGGGTTGAAGCGGGAAGTGGTGGACACGCTGCTCTGGCTGAAGAGCGAATTCCCCTGCTGCCAATCCATCCTGGGGCTCAGGGATATCATGGACAGCGCGGAGTCCACCATCGACGACTGGAGCAGCAAGGACATCTATGAAGCCATGGACCAGCTTTACCATGAAATCTGGGTGTACGGCTGCCGGGACTTCTACGATCCCATCCTGGAATACGCCATTCCGCCTCATGTGGCCCAAAAGATCCACTTCACGGGATACATCCCCAGACAGGTCCCATCCCCCGAGGATATCCAGGCCACACGCAGGTCCCTGGGAATCTCCGCAGAGGATAAGCTCATCGTCGTCACCACGGGGGGCGGAGCCGACGGCCAACCGGTCGTCAACACGTTCCTCAAGGCTTTCGATGCCTCCCTGGGAGGAGTTCCCAAGCACACCCGGGTCGTTATTGTCACAGGCCCATTCATCTCCCCCCGGGATTACCAGGAAGTCGTCAAGCAGTGCGAGTCTCTGCGCTTCACAACCCTCAAGTTCTACCGTTCCATGGAGCGGCTCATCGGGGCCGCTGCCGTCGTGGTGAGCATGGGCGGGTACAATACCGTCTGTGAAATTGCGAGTCAGAAAAAGCCGTTTCTCATTGTCCCCCGAACCGTGCCGCGGGAAGAGCAGCTCATTCGGGCCCAGGTTCTTTGTTCCAGGGGGTTCTGTGATTACCTGCATCCCCGCGAATTGACACCTGCCACGCTGCGGGAGAAAGTCCTGACCCTTCTCCACAATGGCTCGTCCTGCCGCCGGAAGATGGGGCAGTTTCCATTCACAGCCCTGGAGGTCATCCGCAAGCGCATCCTCGACCACAAACGCTGTGAGCAGAAATGCATCTGAATCCCAACCACCTGGGCATGATCCTCAAGGGCTATCCCCGCATTTCCGAAACCTTCATCAGTAGAGAAATCCTGCTCCTGGAATCTCTCGGCATCCCCATCCGTATCTTTTCCCTGAGGCAGCCACGGGAGGACTTCAGCCACGAGCACGTGAAGGAAATCCAGGCCTCCGTCAGCTATATGCCCGAGTACGTCCTTCCCCACTGGAGAAGGCTCCTGGAAAGCAATCGCCTGCTTTGGAGGCGTCTTGGGAGTCATTACACGCAATGCCTCACCCGGGCAATCCTGAGGGCCTGCGAAAGGAAAAAGACCGCCACCGTGCGCCATTTTCTCCAGGCCGGGCACCTGGCGGCGACTGAGCTCCTGGGCTCTCCCGTGAAGCACCTGCACGCCCATTTCTGCCATACTCCGACGTCCGTGGCCTATTTCGCCTCCGAGCTCACCGGCCTGCCCTTCAGCTTCACCGCCCACGCCAAGGACATCTATACTTCCGAGCCCGAACAGCTCGCCCGAAAAATCCGTCGGGCGCAATTTGTCGTCACCTGCACGGAATACAATGCCCGTTACCTGCGGAGACTGCTGAACGGCAGCGCGGATACCCCTCCCATCCACACCGTTTACCACGGCATTGACATCGAATTCTTCCAGTTTGCTCCCCATCCGCCCCCGGCCCCTCCCTGCCGGATACTCTCCATCGGCCGGCTGGTGGCCAAGAAGGGTTACGACGATCTGCTGAAGGCCTTGAGTCTCCTGGCCGGGAGCGACTTCGATTTTCGCTTCATCCACATTGGAAGCGGAGAAGATGGTGCGCAGATCAAGGCCCTCGCCCATGAGCTGGGTCTGAGCTCCAAAGTGGAGTTTCTCGGCACCCTCCCTCATGAAGAAGTCCTCGCCCATTACCGCGGCGCCCATGTCTTCGCACTGGCCTGCAAGGTGGCCGAAAACGGAGACCGGGACGGCATCCCCAACGTGCTGGCAGAGGCCATGGCCGTGGGCCTTCCCGTCGTCACCACGGAGGTTTCTGCCATTCCTGAGCTGGTGGAGGACGGAATCACGGGACGACTTGTGCCTCCCGGCGAGCCCGCCGCCATGGCCGAGGCCATCCGGGAAGTTCTCCTCCAGCCGGAAGAGCCCCTTCGACGTGCCGAGCAGGCGCGAAAGCGGGTGGAAGCGCACTTCGACAACCGGCAGTGCGTGAAGCAGCTGCATGCCCTTTTCCAGCAAGCCCTCGCCGGACCGTGAAGATCGCCTTCTACTGCCCCAACAAGCCCCTTCTTCATCCACACCCCTCCGGAGATCTCGTCATCGCCCGCGGAATCGCCGAGGAATTGAACCGAGCCGGTCATACCTGCCGGGAAATGGTGACCTTTCGTTCGCGCTGGTTCTGGAAATCCCGGCGTGGATGGAGGAACGCGCTGGAAGGGCTCAGGGCAGCCTGGAGGACCACGCGGGCCTTTCACCCCGACGTGTGGCTCACCTATCACACCTACTACAAGTCCCCCGACATCCTGGGACCCCTCATCAGTCGTCTTCAGAACATCCCTTACGTTCTCTTCCAGCCCATGTACGCCACCAAATGGCGCAAAAGGACTGAAACCCGCCCCGGTTTCGCCCTCAACCGCTTCGCCCTCATGACGTGCCGCCATGCCTTCGCCAACAACCAGGACGACCTGGAAGCCCTGCGAAGGGTTCTCCCCGACGAGAAGCTCACCTACCTGCCACCCGGGATCTTCCCCGAAGATTTTCAGAGGAACGAAGCCGCCGGCAGAACGTTACGCGCCCTTTACGGAATAGCCCCCGACACCCCGCTGCTCCTCTCCGTGGCCCGCTTCAGGCCGGGGGTAAAATTCGAGAGTCTCGTCTACCTCTTCAATGCTTTGGCTCTCGCGCGAAAAATGGGGCAGGACTTCATCTGCCTGGTGGCGGGAGATGGAGCGATGGAAGCCGAGCTGCGAATGCTGGCGGAATCAGTCCTTCCCCGCCGAGTGATCTTTACGGGGCGAGTCGCCCGTGGGGAGCTTCACCGATTTTACTCCGCGGCGGATCTTTTTGTCTTCCCGGGGATCGGAGAATCCCTGGGCATGGTTTTCCTGGAAGCTCAGGCCTGCGGGCTGCCCGTCGTCGCACTGAACACGGGAGGAATTCCCCAGGTGGTGCAGGCCGGCCTCACGGGCCTCCTGGCTCCCCAAGACGGAGGAGAAGCCATGGCTCAAGCGATCCATTCCCTGCTGCGCGACCCCGGGAGGCGTGCAGCGCTGGCTGCCGCAGGCCCCACCTTCATCCGGGACGAAAGAAACCTGCATCGAAACTACCTGGAGCTCGCCCGCAAGCTGGAGCGCATTGCTTTTGGGCGTTGAGGCAACGCCGGATCCCAGTTCAAGTCCGTATCTGCGGGCGGAAGATGGCGTTTGATTTTAGTGATCGGATATTATAGTATTTTTATATTCAATGTCGTGACAATGACCTTTGGTAAGCTCAGTTTTGATAGAGAGGAGTGAGGTAAGATGGCTGAAAAGAGAGAGATGTGCACTTGCACAAATTGCGGCAACGAAGCTGAAATGGTCGTAACTTGCCAGTTGATCGATGTCGAGGAAGAGGGCAAGATCAAAAAGAAGCAAAAAGAGACCCACAAATGCACCGTTTGCGGCAATGAAGCGGACATGATCATTGATTTCGATGAATAGAGCGATCCCGAATGTCTTGAGGCTACAACGGGGCAGCGTTTCCTCCGAAGCGGTGGGAGAGGCTTCCCGGCCCAATCCATCGCTTTCGTAGGTTCTGAGTGTTGTACTGCAAATGGTTAAAATGTTGACTTGTGTAGGAGCGGCTTCCAGCCGCGATTTTATGGGGAGCCGACTACTTCTGTCGCGGCTGGAAGCCGCTCCTACCGGATCATCAGTAAGTCAGGATCCCATCCGTTTGGGGTATACAGAGAGCGGCTCCCCCCTGGAGAAAAGCCCCCGTTGCAGCAGTGCCCGGATGTAAGCTTCATGCACCCGGACGCATTATTTCCATTATTTCCACCGTGTTGGAGACGACGGACCCCGGCATGGTCGGAAAGGGACTCCTGCAGAATTCCACTTTGATGCGGTATCGCCCCGGACGCAGCTGCGCCGGCACCGTGAGATTCATGAAGCGGGCAGCCCTGCGGTCGTCAACCATGGAGCAATCGGCCTCGGCGGCGGTCTCCAGGCGTGCTTCCGCCACGGTTTTCTCTTCGCCCGAATCCGCCAGGAAAGTCACGGTGGGCTTGACCCCAAACCCAAAATCACTCACCGAGGAAAAAGAAAGGCGCAGCGGGTCGCCGATCCTGTAACGGTCGTAATCCGTGGTCAGGTAAATGCGGCGGTTCTGCTCGCTTTCGGTGGTTCTCACTTTTGAGGTCGCCGCTTCCCAGAACCTCGGCTTTCCGGAATCCAGGTGAATGGACTTGCCTCCGTAATGCCCCACCCCACAGCAATCCCGGTTTCGAATGAGCTCCCACAACTCCTTCCCGTCCACCCCGTCCAGGTAAAAATCCAGGGCCATCCCGTCCAGATGCTGGCTGGTCCTGGCCGCATTGGCGCCCTTGTCTCTCAGTTTGTTGTTGTATTCGGGGCTGCGGTAGCCGGAGATCATATGGATCGTCTTTCCAGGCCCGGCAAGATCGGTAAAATAGTCCAGCATGAACAGGAGTCGGGGGGAAATATGCTCCCCTTTTTCAGAGGTTGGAAAACCGAACACCTCATCGATTTTTCTCAGGCCGGCTTCATTGAGAGACCCATCGGCGTTGAGGATGCTCACTTCCGCGTAACTCCCGTCATGCATGTTCTCAATAGCGAGTCGCCCGTCCCCCATCATGAAGAAACGGTCGGCCGCCGCTTCCGACGGCATCGCGCCCCACGAGAGGCAAAAACCTAAAGCGACTAGCAACATGGGAATTGAGGGCAGGGACATGCAGAATCCATTCGCAACCTTCTCCACTTTCACGGGAAACTCCTTTCCGGTCCAAATGCGGTAATGGTATATAAAAACGATTCAGCGAAAACAAAGCCTTTTGTTCAAACACACAGGGGGAATCCTCATACCGGGCTACGGATTACAGCTCTTGCACGGTCGATAGCCGGCTCTCAGGGCGGCGTCACGGGTCCAGAAATTTGCCGTGCAGCGCTTGCAGTTGTACTGGTCGCAGTCGCGCTCGTGAAAAACCCGGCTGGAGGTGTTGCCGTGGTAGGGAGCCAATCCGCTGAAAACCGTTTTCTCCCCTGTTTTTGAACCGGGGGACTCTGCCTTTTCTTCGCGCCGGTATTCCCACGGCGGCATCGGATTCTTTGCTGACCAGAGACCCCGCCCGGCGGTTCGGGCCTCTTCCTGCAGCCGGTACCACTGTCGACAGAACGGCTGGTGGCAGTAGCGCGTGAAGACCCATGCGAGACCGGCCCGGACCATTTCTTCATTCAGGCAGCGGCCATCAGCGGTGACCACCCCAACCGTACGTCCGAACTGATCCACATCCATCGGCTCGATTTTCAATTCACCCCTGGAAAGAAGCCGGGTAAGAAGAGCTTTCGATTCCTCGCTGAAATCCTGGTCCCATTCCGGTGCGTCGACGCCGTAGAGCCTCACCTCTTTTTCGCCATGGGAGGTGCGGATGGCAAAGGAATCTCCATCTTTGACGTCGATGCGCGGGTTTTCCCCCCACCCGCTGCAGGGAAGGAGTATAAGAAACGCAGCGATCACCGCAAGGCACGTGCTCCGAAGCATCATGGGCTGAAATACCTTGTCCTTTGGAAGAAACAGAAAGCAGGGTCTTTGACGAATAAAAATGATTTTAGCGGGATTCCTGCAAAATTCAAGAAAACCCGGAATTGGAAATATCCTATGAATATCTATATCTGGCGCCACAGCAAGAAATTTTCCAGCTGGTCCATGTTTGATGAGCCTCATATTTATCAGGACAACTACATGCACGCCGAAGTCATCGTCCTGGCGTCATCCCGGGAGGAGGCCCTGGAACTGATCCAGGAAGACCCCCATTGGAATATTGCGGAGCTGCAGCGCATCGAGCCTCTCGTTCTGGAGCTCGACCGGCCGACTGTCTTGAGCAGGCACGTCAGCTTTGGGTGAACCTCTTTTTCCGGGCTGGCAAAGCTTTTGCTCCTATCATCCCCATTGGATTGTTTGCCTTGGATTTGACCTTTCACACACAGAGGGAGAAGAAAATGAGACGCTTTCTCCATACAGCATTGGCGGGGCTCCTGTTCCTGTGCTCGATCCTGGCAGCACATGGTGCATGTGCCGCGGATCAACTGGAACAGGCGGACAAGACCCTGTCACCCTATTTTTTCGTCAAGAGCGACGACCCCGCCGTCGACCAAATGCCCCTGCAGTCCACGTCGGCGCAGGTGAACATCGCTGGGGTCATCGCCGACGTCCGGGTGACCCAGGTCTACAAGAATGAAGGCAAAAAGCCCCTGGAAGCGCTGTATGTCTTCCCTGCGTCGACACGGGCGGCTGTTTACGGAATGAAGATGACCATCGGGGAACGGACCATCACGGCCCAGATCCGCGAACGCGAAGAAGCGCGGCGCGAATACGAAACGGCCAAACAGGAGGGCAAGAGCGCCTCCCTCCTGGAAGAACAGCGGCCCAATGTTTTCCAGATGAATGTCGCCAATATCCTTCCCGGAGACATCATTCGCGTGGAGCTGAGCTACACGGAATTTCTCTCTCCCACCGACGGAATTTACGAATTCGTCTACCCCACCGTCGTGGGTCCCCGTTACACGCATCCGTCCGAGCCACCGGCTCCCTTGACGTCATCATCGCCATCCTCCTCCTCGGAAAAATGGGTAGATAATCCCTACCTGCACCAGGGAGAACCGGCTTCCTACACCTTCGATGTGCAGGTAAGCCTCTCCACGGGTCTGCGGCTCCAGGAGGTGACCTGTCCCTCTCACAAAGTGTCCACCCGATACGAGAGCCCATCCCTCGCCGTCATCCAGCTGGCAAACGAGGAAAAATCTTCGGGCAACCGGGATTTTATCGTCAGGTACAAACTGGCCGGGGAAAAGATCGCTTCGGGCTTGCTGCTCTACAAGGGAGAAACTGAAAATTTCTTCCTCCTCATGGTGCAGCCTCCCAAACGCATCACCCCCGATGCGATCCCTCCCCGCGAATACATTTTCATCGTGGATGTGTCCGGCTCCATGCACGGATTCCCCCTCGACATTTCCAAGCAGCTCATGAAAGACCTGCTCAGTCATTTACGCCCGGCAGACCGGTTCAATGTGCTCCTGTTCGCGGGAGGCTCGTCCCTGCTGTCGGAAAAGTCCCTCTCCGCCACGGAAGAGAATATCGGGCGAGCTCTGCAAGTCATCTCTGAGCAACGAGGCGGAGGAGGAACGGAGCTCCTTCCGGCCCTTCAGCGGGCCCTCGCCCTGCCGAAATCCGAAGGCCATTCCCGTTCCATCGTCATTGCAACGGACGGTTTCGTCAATGTGGAAACGGAAAGCTTCGATCTCATTCGCAGCAGTCTGGGAAAGGCCAATCTCTTTGCCTTCGGCATCGGGTCCAGCGTCAACCGCTTCATCATCGAAGGCATGGCGCGCGCCGGCATGGGAGAGCCCTTCGTGGTGACGAAGCCGGAGCAGGCCGCCGGCCAGGCTGAAAAATTTCGCAAATACATCGAAGCGCCTCTCTTGACGGGAATCCGCATGGACACCGGCGGATTTCAGGCCTACGAGGTGGAGCCGCCCGCCATTCCGGACGTCCTGGCGGAACGGCCGGTGACGGTCTTCGGCAAATGGCGGGGAGACCCCCGTGGCAGGATCACTCTAGAGGGGCATGCGGGCAAGCAGAAATTTACCCAGGCGGTGGATGTCGGCGCGGTGCAGCCTCTTGACGTGAACGCTCCCCTCCGCTACCTGTGGACCAGGCAGCGTATCGCAACCCTTTCGGATTACAACCGCATCCAGCCCGACGACGGGCGGGTTGCCACGGTGCGGGAGCTGGGGCTACGGTACCATCTGCTGACCGCCTACACCTCCTTCGTGGCCGTGGACACCCTGGTCCGGCGCACCGGGGACCCTGGTACGACTGTCCAGCAGCCGCTGCCCCTGCCCGAAGGGGTTTCCGACCTGGCATTGGGGCGCTCCATGCAGGTTGCCGCTCCCCGGAGCATGCTCGCCATGGAGAAAACTCCTCCGACACCTCATGGAGCCAAAGCAGACCTCAAGGGAAAGGAAAACGAAGGCATGCCCATCCCGGGCCGGGGCTCAGTCCATGAGGTCAACGAGGAAATGACCGTATCTCGAGGGCTTTCGCGTGAAGCCGTGGTAGAAACGGTGCGTCGGCATCTCCCTGAAATGGAAAAGTGCTACGAGATCGCCCTGCGGAAGGATCCCTCCCTCAAGGGCGGGATGATCTTGAAGTTTGAGCTGGATGCCAAAGGAACCGTTCGGAAGGTTCAGATCATTTCCAGCGAGATGGCATCGACAGATTTGGAGGCCTGCCTGAAGGAGCGCCTGAAAACCTGGAAATTCCCTTCCCTGACGGAGGGAGACACTGCGGAAGTCACGTACCCCTTCATTTTTGGGCTTCCAGAGGAATAGACTTTCCATGCGCAACTGGATCAGCGTTTACGGCAATCGGCGGGTGCTCAGCCTCCTCGGTCTCGGCTTTTCTTCGGGGCTGCCCCTCGCCCTGACAGCCTCCACCCTCCAGGCATGGATGGCAAGCGAAAAGGTCGATCTCGCCCTCATCGGCATTTTCTCTCTCGTCGGTCTGCCATACACCATGAAGGTCTTGTGGGCCCCCCTCATGGACCGCTTCACTCCGCCCTTTCTCGGCCGGCGCCGGGGATGGATTCTCATCACGCAGACCCTGCTGGCCCTGGGCATACTGGCCTTGGGCCTCTCGTCACCCGTCTCCATGCCCTGGGCGGTGGCCTTCCTGGCGGTGGCCATCGCGTTTTTCAGCTCCAGCCAGGACATCGTCATCGATGCCTATCGCGCCGACGTCTTGAAGGAGCGGGAACTGGGCGCGGGCGCCGCCACAACCGTGGTGGGATACCGCATCGCCCTCATTGTCTCCGGCGCCGTCGCCATGATTCTGTCGGATCACCTTCCCTGGCGGGTCGTGTATGGGCTCATGGCGGGCATCATGCTCCTCTGCACGGCCTTCACCCTGTGGGCGCCGGAGCCCACGGAAAGAGCGATCGCTCCCCGGAGCCTGAAGGAAGCCGTGTGGGGACCTCTGACGTCTTATTTCCGCCGCTCGGGGGCGGTGGAAATGCTCTGCTTCATCATGCTCTACAAGCTGGGAGACGCCATCGCGGGAGCCATGACCACTCCTTTCCTCCTCGAGCTGGGGTTTACGCGAACGGACGTGGGCACAGTGAACAAGGCTTTCGGGCTGCTGAGCACCATTCTGGGGACCCTGGCCGGGGGCGGCATCATCGCCAAAATGGGTATCAACCGCGCCCTGTGGCTCTTTGCCTTCCTCCAGGCCTTTTCAAACCTGGCCTTCACGGGACTGGCCCTGGTGGGAAAGCATTACGCCGTCATGGTGGCGGCCATCGGCCTGGAGAACATCTGCGGGGGTATGGGCACGGCGGCCTTCGTCGCCTTCATGATGAGCCTGTGCGACAGGAAATTTTCCGCCACCCAGTACGCCCTGCTGACAAGCCTCATGGCCGTCACGCGGGTCCTGGCCGGCGTCCCCACCGGCTACATGGTCAATTCCCTGGGTTGGGCTCAGTTTTATGCCGTGAGTGTGCTCGGAGCCCTTCCGGGCATTTTGCTGCTTCCACGTTTTGCTCCGTGGAATGGGGGGGCTGGGAAGGGTTTTGGCGAGAAGGAAGCCGAGCCGGTGAGTGCCGGGCGGTGATAGCTCGGGCAGGCTTTCAGTGGATCAAATGACGATTTCCCAACCGCACGCGCCGCAAGCCCGCTTCCTTCGCCGCATTGAGGCAGGCTTCAGCCTGGTTCCGGGACGTCGTGGGAAAATCTTCCAGGCAGAAATGGGGGGCGAACGCCAGGAGGGCATAAGGGATGTCCGGACTGTGGCCGGCGATGAAGGAGGCGATGCGATAGACCTCCTCCTCACCCACATAGCCCGGAACCAGGACCGTGCTGGCCACGAGGAGAGGCGGTTCCAGGCGCAGGGAAGCCCATTCGGCCGCCCTGGAGAAGTTGTCGAGCACCCTCCGATTGTCACATCCGCACAGCGCTTCGTGAATCCGCTGGTTCCACGCCTTGATGTCCGCCTTGATGCAGCCCCCCGATTCCAATGACAGGCGCGCCATGGGCTTGAGCCAGGCCGGGTGCATGCTCAGGTTGGTTTCCCAGCAGAAGCGCAGGATTCGGCCGGCGCAGCACCGTTTCATGGCTTCCGCCGCCCGGAGGGCATAGGGCAGCTGCGGGATGGGGTCTCCCCCGAAAAAACAAACGCAGCTGGTTTCGCCGCTGACTTCCTGCACGAGGGAATCCACGGAGCGCCATGCCCCTGGGGAGACTCCCGTCTTTTTGAAAGACCAGTTCTGGCAATAGAGGCAATTGAAATTGCATCCCTCGAAGAAGACCGCGAGATTGTAAAAGCCCACTTCCGTTCCGCAGTCATGGGCAAACCGGGGATATCCGGCTCCTGTTCCTCCCGGGCAGACCCAGTCGGCTACGCAATTGGTGGGAAGCGGGTCGTAATAGCAGGAAACACGCGCCATGGAACGTCCGTCCCGCCGGAAGGCTGCCCTGTCGCCCGTGCGCACGCCGCAATATCCTATGTCCTCCCGTCCCATGCGGCATTCGTGCAGGCAGAGGTTGCAGGAAAGTCCTCCCTCCGCACGCGGAGGAACGATCGGGAGATCGAACACCTTTCGGGACCGCGAGTGGATGGCCAGGACCCGTTCCCGGCTTTCTTCCCAGCGGTCCTTGATGCATTCCGGGCAGACCTCCAGGCCGCCTCCGATTCCCGTCATCTGTTTTCCGCAGACCAGGCAAACCGGTGCGGCACTGCCGGACCTTCCGGGTCCTTTGATCAGCATGAAGTCCTCAATGCTTCCTCTCTGTCTGGCGATTCCAGCGTCATGTTGGAAAACCGGGCTTCTCAGCAAATTCTCGGGAGCTGTTCGCCCCGGAGCATATCCAAAAGGCGGTGGCCCCCGATGCGTGTCCTCAGGAAGACTCGGCCGGAGTCTTCGGCAATGACTTCGCCGATGCGGCGCGCATTTTGACCGAGGGGATGCTTACGCAGGGTCTGAAGCAGCACTTCGGAGTGCCGGGCCGGGGCCAGGATCAGCATCTTCCCTTCGTTGGCCACGTAAAGCGGATCCAGCCCGAGAAGCTCACAGGCCCCCGCCACGTCCTCACGTACAGGCAGGGATGCTTCTTCCAGGCGGATGCCCACGCCGGATTGGACGGCGATCTCGTTCAACGTGGTCGCCACCCCGCCCCGCGTCGGGTCGCGCAGCACGTGAATCTCCGGGCAGACTTCCAGGAGGGCTCCCACCAGGCCGTTCAAGGGAGCGCTGTCGCTCCGGATTTCATTTTCGAAGGCCAGCCCTTCCCGCTTGCACAAAACCGCCATGCCGTGATCCCCAATGGTGCCGTTGATGAGAACCGCATCCCCCGGTCGAGCGTACTGCCCCCCGATGGAAATCCCTGGAGGCACCACACCGACCCCCGCCGTGTTGATGAAAATCTTGTCCGCCTTTCCCCGCGGCACCACCTTGGTGTCCCCGGCCACAATGAAGACCCCGGCTTCACGGGCGGCCTCGGCCATGGATCCCACGATTTCGCGCAGCAATGGGAACGGCAGCCCTTCTTCCAGGATGAAGCCCGCCGTCAAATAAAGCGGTCTGGCCCCGCTCATGGCCAGATCGTTCACCGTCCCATGCACGGCAAGGCTGCCGATATTCCCGCCCGGGAAGACTACAGGGTCCACCACGTAGGAATCGGTGGTCATGGCCATGCGGCCGTTTTCCACCTGCAGGAGGGCACTGTCGTTCATTTCCAGGAGGTATTCGTTCCGGAAGGACTGAACGAAAAGCTCCCGCACGAGCTCATGCGTCGCCCGCCCCCCGCTCCCCTGGTCCAATTGTACCGTTGCCGGCTCCATTTCTTTTCTTCCTCAAGTCATCTGATACCGGTAATACGCCCCGCAGGTACCCTCACCCGAAACCATGCACGGCCCCTTGGGATCCTGGGGGGTACACACCTTGCGGAAGAGCCCGCACTCAGGAGGGGTCAGGATTCCCCGCAGAACCTCCCCACAGCGGCAGCCGGGATGCTCCTTCACCTGGATTTCGGGCATGGAAAAGCGTTCCGCCGCATCGTAATCCTTCCATGCGTCCCGCACCTTCAGGCCGCTCTGTGGAATTTCCCCCAGGCCGCGCCAGGTACTATCGACCGGTTCAAAGATTTCTTCCAGGAGGTGCTGAGCGGCCAGGTTCCCTTCCCAGCTGACGGCGCGCCGGTAGGGATTCAGGACTTCGGCCCGTCCCTGCTCCACTTGGTCCACCAGCAGAGTGATCCCCTGGAGCAGATCCAGCGCTTCGAAGCCCGTGACGACGCATGGGATATGGTAGCGGGAAACGATTTCCTCGTAAGCCTTCGCACCGATGATGGTGCTCACATGTCCCGGGCAGAGAAAGCCGTCCAACTGCTGATCCCGTGCGTCCAGCAGGGCGCGCATGGCGGGCGGGAGAAGCTTGTGAGCGGAAAACACGGAAAAATTGTCCATGCCTTCGGCCGCCGCCTGTCGAATGGCCGCCGCCACCGTCGGGGCCGTCGTTTCAAAGCCGATCCCCAGGAACACGACCTGCCTGCCGGGATTTTCGCGGGCAATCTGGAGCGCATCGAAGGTAGCGTACACCATGCGTACATCCGCCCCCTTGCTCCGCTCCATGTGAAGCGAAGAAGACGAGCCCGGCACGCGCAGCAGGTCCCCGAAGGTGGTGGTGATGACTCCGGGCTGCCGGGCGAGCCAGACGGCACGGTCGATGTCCTCATTTGCCGTGACACACACGGGGCATCCCGGACCGCTGATGAGCTGGATGAACGCGGGGAGCAGCTGCCGCAGCCCCAGCCGGAAGATGGACACCGTATGCGTCCCACAGATCTCCATCAGCTTCATGGGGGGGCCCTCGCGGCTGCGGCGCTGCAAAGCCTCCAGGAGACGCTTCGCCGTCTGAGGGTCCCGATACTCGTCCAGGTATTTCAAATCACTGCTCCTTATCCATCACATGAGGGCGGGATGGCGCCGGTCCATATGGCCTCGCTGCACGTTCTGCTCTCCACCCGCCATGAGCCATTCCCGCGCCACATGGGCCTGCCCGAGGGCGATGCACGCGTCGTTGGTCGGGACTTCACGATGGCTGAAGACTTCCAGTCCCAGCTTCACCAGGGCTTCGTGCAAATGCTCAAAAAGGTAGGCATTCTGGAAGACGCCGCCGCTGAGGGCCACGCGGGTCGTTCCGGACGCTTCGGACGCGCGCCGGACCCCTTCGGCCAGGAGGGCCACCAGACCGTTGTGAAAGCGGGCGGAAACGACTCCCGGCAATTCCCGCCTCAAGACGTCCCCAGCCACTTGGGCCACCAAGGGAAACGGGTCCAGGATGAAGATCCCCCCCTCGCGGTTCACGACTCCGCTGTAGCTTCCCCCATCCGGCTCCAGAACCTGCTCCAGCTCGATCGCTGCCTGCCCTTCGTACGTGACACGATCCCGTAGGCCGACGAGGGCGGAAACCGCATCGAAGAGCCTCCCGCACGACGAAGTGAGGGGCGTGTTGAACCTCTTCTGGAGCATTTGCAGGAGGACCTTCACCTTGCCGGCAGACCATCGCTGTACGATCCCTTCGAATCGTTCGAGACACCCTCCGGAATCCAGGCTCCACAGGTAGGCCAGTGCCATGCGCCACGGCTCCCGGATGGCCTGACCGCCCCCGGGCAAGGGGACCTGGCGAAAATGCCCCAGGCGCTGGAAACGGTGTCCGTCCACCCACAGGATTTCCCCGCCCCAGATCGTCCCATCCGTGCCCAGGCCCGTACCGTCCAAGGCCAGGCCGAGCACCGGTCCCGCCAGGTGGTTCTCCGCCATCACCGATCCAATGTGAGCATGGTGATGCTGCACGGGAAGCAGGGGAAGGTCCGGTCGCGCCACGGCCCACTGGGTGCTGAGGTAATCCGGGTGCAGGTCGTGAGCGATGCACCGGGGCTCGATTTCCAGGATGCGCTGCAGATGGGCAACCGTCTTTTCAAAGGAATGAAGTGTTTCGAGGTTTTCCAGGTCCCCGATGTGCTGGCTGAGAAATGCCTCCCGCCCGCGGGTCAGGCAGACGGCGCTTTTCAGCTCCGCACCCACTCCCAGGACCGACGGTCCCGGCTCGCGCAGGAAGACCGGTGCGGGAACATAGCCGCGGGCCCTGCGCAGGGGACGGGGCTTTCCACCGAGGACCCGCGCCACGGAATCATCGCAGCGCATGTAAATGTCCCGGTCGTGCAGCAGGAAACAGTCCGCTATGCCGACGAGGCGCTCACGGGCTTCTTCGTTGCCCGCGACCATGGGCTCATCGCTCTGATTTCCGCTCGTCATGACGAGGGCATCGTAAGAGCCACCGTCAAAGAGCAAAAAATGCAGCGGAGTGTAGGGCAGAAAGGCTCCCAGGAACCGGTTGCGGGGCGCCACGCCGGGAGCTATCCCCGGCCGTCCGCCTCCCTCATGTACTTTGAGCAGAACGATCGGCCGTTGAGGACTTTCCAGGAGGCTTGTCTCCTCCCGGGTCACCTGGCAGACTTCCCGCACGGCGTTCAGGTTTGAAAACATGACAGCGAAGGGCTTTTCTTCCCGGATCTTCCGCGTGCGCAGCCGGTTCACCGCCTCCGCATCGTCGGCCCGCACCGCCAGGTGAAAGCCTCCCAGCCCCTTCACCGCCACAATGGCCCCGGAGCTCAGGCGGCTCACGGCCTGCCGCAAGGCGTCATCCCCTTCCGCCACCCGTCGCCCCACCGGGTCTTCCAGCCACACACGGGGGCCGCATTCCCGGCACGCATTGGGCTGCGCATGAAAACGGCGGTCCATGGGGTCGTCGTACTCGGCCCGGCAGGCTGGGCACATGGCAAAAGAAGCCATCGTGGTCGTGTCTCGATCGTAGGGGATATCCTTGATGATGGTGTAACGCGGGCCACAGTGGGTGCAATTGATGAAAGGATAGCGGAAGCGGCGGTTTTGGGGATCGTTCAGCTCACGGAGGCAGTCGCTGCAGGTGCAGACATCGGGAGCCATCAGGGTCGAACGCGCCGCCATGCTTTCGCTCGCCAGGATCGCGAAGGACTCTTCGGGTGAAAACTCCCGCTCCCCCACCTGGAGGTCCACAATACGAGCCAGGGGCGGCGCCTGGGAGGGGAGATCGCGCAGGAAAGCCTGGACCCCATGGGAAGAGCCGGCCACTTCCAGCTCCACCCCGTTGGAATCGTTCCTGACCCAGCCTCCCAAGCCCCACCGCTGAGCCAGCTGATAGACGAAAGGCCGGAACCCCACTCCCTGGACGATGCCGCGAACACGTACCCTGACGCGACGCTTCTCCATGTTCCATTCCCCCGTCCTCAAGACTTTTACCACCATCAACCAGAACATACAGGACGCTGACAAACGCTGAGGTTCGCAGACGAACGCTGAAAAAATAGAGGAATAAGGGGACGATCAGCGAAAGTCAGCGCGCGCCAGCCTGCGTCCTTCAGCGTCCCCCCTTAACTTCCAGGACCTTGCCTTCCAGCCAGGAAAGCCAGGACTCGAGGCCTTCGCCCGTGCGGCACGAAACGTCGAAAATTTCCTGCCTGCCGTTGAGCCGGCGCGCCCGCTCATGGATCTTCGAGACATCACAGTCGATGTAGGGGAGCAGATCGATTTTGTTGACCAGCAGAACCGTCGAAAGCTGAAACATGAGGGGATATTTGAGGGGCTTGTCGTCTCCTTCGGTGACGCTGAGGATCATGACCTTGTCGTGCTCCCCCAGGTTGAACTCGGCGGGACAGACGAGATTGCCCACGTTTTCGATGATGAGGAGATCCACGTCCCGGAGGTCCAGGGATTCCATGGCGATCTGGATCATGTTGCCGTCCAGGTGACACCCGCCGTCGGTATTGATCTGGACCGCCTGCACCCCCTTGCTCTGAATGCGCTCGGCATCGTAGGAGGACTGGAGGTCTCCTTCGATGACGGCCATTTTCAGGCGGCCCGCCAGGCCTTCGATGGTCTTTTCCAGGAGCGACGTTTTGCCGGCTCCCGGCGAGCTCATGAGATTGATCACGAAAATGCCCGCATCGTCGAAGCGCCTGCGGTTTTCGGCCGCCAGCCGGTCATTGGCCTGCAGGATATTACGAACTACAGGAACCTTGATCTGAGTCATCTTCCCCTCCCAATTCGCCCTCGATGCTCATGACGGCAAGGTCCCTCCCGCTCACCAGCTCAAGAGTCGGCTCGCCGCACTGGGGGCACGAAAACAGATGGTTTTCCACTTCAAAAAGAATATCGCAGCGGGAACAGCGGGCCACCACGGGAACCGTTTCGATTTCCAGCCGGGCGCCCTCGGCGAGAGTGTCCCTGCTCACCATTTCAAAGCAAAACGTGAGGGAATCCGGGACGACGGCCGCCAGCTCCCCCACCTGGAGCCGGATGACCTTCACCTGCTCCAGGGCGTGCTTCCGCCCTTCTTCCATCACGATTTCCAACAGGCTCTGGGCGATGGACAACTCATGCACAGCCAGGTCCTCCCGATCCTCGCGCCTTCCCCCAAACAGCGACGGACCCGGGTCCGCAGCCGTGAATCCACAAAAGACGTTGGGAATTAACACGGAGCCTTCCAAGGGTCAAGACTTGGGGGCGTCTTTGCCCGCGGGCTCTGCCTGCCGCACCCAAATGCACTTGCACAGTGGCGATTGAAGGAGGGGTGTGTTGACGGGCGGAAGGACCTCGTTGTTTCCCACCACCAGGAGGCCTCCCGGGCGGAGGGAACCGAGCATCCGGTCCAAGACCGGCCCGCTGATGGGGGGGAGATAGTAAGTGAGGAGATTGTTTCGGACCAACAGTACATCCACGACGTCCAGAGGGGGAGCGTCCGCCGTGAAATCGTGCAGCCGCCATTGAATGGACCCTTTCAGTGGCGGCAGGACCTCAAACCCTGTCTCGACGAGGCAAAAATAATCCTGGAGCCATTCCGGAGGCACCTCTTTGAGGCTTCCCGGCGGGTATTTCCCGGCCCGGGCCCGCTCGAGAACCTCCGGGTTCATATCCGTCGCGTACAGGGCAAGGGGTGGGAGCCTCAGCTCCAGGGTTCTGGCAGCCTCCCAGAGGATCTTGAAGCTGTAAACCTCCTCCCCGCACGCGCACCCGGCGAACCAGACCCGGAATTCCTGTTCACTCTTTCCGGCCCACCGAGGAAGGAAATACTCTCTCAGAACACTCCACAATTTCCGGTCTCGAAAAAAACGGGAGATGGAGACGGTGAGGAGCTCCCGGGCAGTCCGCTCCTCCGAGGGGTCTTCGGTGATTTTCTGCAGATACGCCTCGACATCCATACAGCCATGGAGAGCCATCCGGCGCCCCAGCCTGCGCTTCACTCCCTTGCGCACCCGGCGGTATCCCGACCAGGAAAGCTGAAAATGCTGGAGGAGCGTTCGAAACCCCTCGTCATCCAGATGGAATCCAGGCGCCTCCTCCAAAGCAAGCCGCGCTTCTTTTGTCCGGTCATGGCAGGGGACTGTGCCGGATTTCAGCGCGTTCGATCGATCCGGACTCTCTGCTGCATGGCCCTCCATTCTTTTCGTCTCCAAGGGATGTCTCCATTGCCGGGGCCGAACAAGGCAAATCTCCTCAAGACCGGTCTCATGCCGAGGCCCTCAGGGCTTCCTGCAAACGAGCTGAGCCATGGCGCGCGGCGGATCGTCCAGGATTCCTTCGAAATCATGAAGAATTTCCCAGTCGCTGAAAAAGCTTCTCAGCTCGCCGGGCTCCAGCAGGTGCTCGGCCCTCCGGGGCCGGCCGAATTGCCGCTGCGCCACCGTGAAGGTTTCATAGACGAGAATACCGGAGCTCTTGAGAGCCTTCCGAATGCAGTGCATGAGGGGCCTGTGGAGGTAGCGGAACACGAGGATGGCCCCGTAACGGTCTTCCGGCAGCGGGTTGTCGTCGGGCTGCTCCAGGTCCACCTGCCAGGTGCGAATGACGGCCCCCTCCTCCCTGGCCTGCTCCTCGGCACGATCCAGCGCATCCCGGGACACGTCGCAACAGGTCACATCCAGCCCTTGGAGCGCCAGGAAAATGCCGTTCTGCCCCTCGCCCGAAGCCAGGTCGAGGACCGGCCCGGGCAGAACCTCCGGACGGAGCAGAGGAGCAAACTTCACCAGCAGCTCCGCCGGCAGGGACAGGTGATGAGTGTGGCCTGTATCTTCAGCCATGGGGTCTCCTTTCTCCCTGTTTTCAGTTCGAGTTCGTTGGAAAGCTAAGTACCCAAGCAAATGTTTTCAAACAAAGTTGATATGATGAACGAAATCGGATAAGTGATATTACGATGTTAATGTCAAAGCCTCTACGAGGAGCCTGCGTGAAGTACGTAAAGCCATTATCCGAAGCCGAATTGATCACACT
>NZ_BQXM01000007.1 GCF_022836495.1 Desulforhabdus sp. TSK | reverse complement strand
TGAAGAAGGGCTTCCGATGGCGCCTTTCCAAGCCGGACAGGCGCCGCCTTCAGGAGATCCTCGATCTCTTCGAGATCTCCCACCTGGCGCAGAGCTTTCCCTTCGATCTTTCGGGAGGCCAAAAGCAGCGTGTGGCCCTGGCGCGCGCTCTGGTCTGCAAGCCGGACATCCTCCTCCTGGACGAGCCCTTTTCGGCCCTGGACACCCTCCTGCGCGTGAAGCTCCGCAGGGAGCTCTCCGAAATCCAGGCCAGGTTCGATATTCCCGTCATCATGATCACTCATGATCCCGAAGACATAGAGGCCTTCGCCGAGACGCTGGTGATCTACGAATCCGGCGGGGTCCGCAGTGTCGGGCCGTACCTCCGGGAGGGTGGGAGGCTTTCCTCTTGTTCGAATGCCTGCCTTTAGAAATGATTCGCCTCGCTGCCATCCAAAGTGGACATGAGCTCGGTGAGGCTCAATCCCGCCGATAGAAATCTGCCTTCCATTCATTTTTACAATACATCGACGCAATGACATCGGAATTAACGATTTGTATCCATGCCCTCTTGCAGTTAAGCAATATCATTGACGCAATGGGAAGGGCTTCGGTGGAGTCCGGATTTTTACCGGGTGGGAGAAGTTTGGCAGAGGAAAGCAATGATCGAAGAAAAACTGGATTGTCGCGGGTTGGCATGTCCGAGCCCGGTTTTGAAAACCAGGGAAGTCCTGGAGCGGGGCAATGTCGCCCGGGTGAGCATCCTCGTCGACAATTCCGCGGCGCAGGAAAATCCTCGTCTGCGGCACCTGTCTCCATCACTTTGAGCTCCTTGAGAAGAAGCAGGTGGGAGAGACCACCAACATGCTCGACATTGTCACCGCGCTGCAACTGGCGGATAAGGTCATTACCGTAATGTAGCTCAAAGCCAACAGGAGTGATGGATGGCGGAGAAGCCTGTAGAATTGGCAAAAACTGTTCGCGCGGCCGGTTGAGCGGCAAAAATCGGTCCGGGGGACTTAGCGGATATTCTGGAAGGTCTGCCTCTGGAAGATGATCCCAATCTTCTCGTGGGGAGAGAAACGTCCGACGATGCCGGTGTGTATCGCCTGTCGGAGGACGTGGCACTGGTTCAAACGATTGACTTCATTACGCCTGTCGTGAACGACCCGTACGACTTTGGCCGCATTGCGGCGGCCAATTCCCTCAGCGATGTCTACGCCATGGGGGGACGTCCTCTGACGGTGATGAACGTGGTCTGTTTTCCGGTCAAGACCATGGATAAAGCGATTTTGAGGGAGATCCTTCGCGGCGGGCTGGAAAAAATCCACGAAGCCGGAGCGGCGCTTGTGGGCGGGCACAGCGTGGAGGACCCGGAGATCAAGTATGGTCTCTCCGTCACAGGCTTGGTGCATCCCGACAAGGTACTCACCAATGCCGCCGTGAAGCCCGGGGATGCCATCATTCTGACAAAACCGCTGGGTACCGGAGTGCTGGTCACAGCCATCAAAGCAGACTTGGTTTCCAAGGAAGCGGAGCGTCGAGCCGTCGAAACGATGGCGACTCTCAACAGGAGAGCCGCCGAGATCATGGCCGCATATCCCGTGAACGCCTGCACCGACGTCACCGGCTTTGGGCTTCTGGGCCACATGCTGGAGATGGCCACAGGCAGCCGGATGGCCATCACGCTTTTTGCCGAAACGGTCCCACTCCTTCCTGGAGTCATGGATTCGGTCCAAATGGGACTGGTTCCCGCGGGAAGTTTCTCCAACCGGAACTTCTGCTCCCACCAGGTGCGCCGGTCTGAGGGGGTGGATCCGATGCTCCTGGATATTCTGGCGGACGCCCAAACTTCCGGTGGGCTCCTCATTGCTCTGCCCGAGAAGATGGCCGCCGCGCTGGTGGATGACCTCCATGCAGGGGGAGTACACGATGCCGCTCTCATTGGTCGGGCCGCTGCATCGGACAAAGGGCTCATTGAGCTGGCATCGTCGTGATAGGATGGACATTTAAGAGACTTATAAATTACCAGGATACCATTTTTCGTCATTCCGGCTTAAAGCATGCCGGAATGACGAACGCAATCCTTCCCCTTCCAATGGAGGTGAAGGGGCAGCAAACGGTATTTCAGCAACGACGGAGTCCCTAAGCTGCCTGCCGCGAATCAGATATCCACCCCATGAACATCTCGTGGGCATTCCCCGAAAAAAAATCTTCATTGACCCCGACCGCCTTCCCTTCCACGTGTTGAGATGCTCCGGGCAGATGTGCCTTCCCGGAGGAACCTGTTGACACAGTAGTGCGGGATGGATAAAAATGCACAATCTGCACATGGAGCTTATGCTATAATCCGCAAAGTTCAGCCGCGGCGGAGCGGCTGATGGGAAGGGGCAGGGAGCGGAGATGATCGTCATTCGAGTGGGGGAGCTGGCGGACCATCTGGGAGTGCACCGTAACACCGTGCGCAATTGGATCAACGGCGGAAAGCTGCCCGCACGCCAAATGGCCGGGAAGCGGTACCTCATCACGGAAAATGATTTTGCCCGCCTCTGCCGGGAATTCGGCATCGACCGATCCAGTCTGAAGCTGAAGTACTTGCCCGGCAGCCCGGTGATGAGCCGCGAGATGACCTGTCAGGAAAAGGACGTGGCGGAAATCGGAGGGCGTTCGGCCCGCCTGCTTCCCGACGCCGACTGGGGGGACGCCTGTGTCACGTGCGGGAGCTGCGCCGGGGCGTGCCCCATTTCGGGAGTGGACGGCATGGATCCCCGCAAAGCCATACGGATGGCTGTCCTGGGGCGGGAAGAGGATCTGATTGCATCCCAGTGGCCCTGGAAGTGCACTCTGTGTGGGAAGTGTGAAGAAGTCTGTCCCATGAATGTGGAGATCGTGGCGTTCCTCCGCAGGGTGCGCGGGCTGAGAGATCGTAAGAAGGTCCCGGGATCTCTGCAAAAGGGTGTGCTCATGTGCCTCGAAAAGGGGAACAATCTGGGCATTCCCAGGGAGGATTTCATTGCGCTCTTGCAGGAGATGGGCCGCGAGATGCGGGACGAAGGCTATCCCGATTTTGAAGTCCCCATCGACCGCCCAGGGGCCAATCTGCTGGTGACCCTCAATTCCAAGGAAGCTTTCGCCGAGCCTGCAGCCATGAAGTCCTGGTGGAAGATCTTTTCTGCCGCGGGGGAATCCTGGACCCTGCCCTCCCAATGCTGGGAGGGGGTCAACTGGGGGCTCTACACCGGGGACGACGAAGCCATGAAGGGCATCGTGGGGAACCTGGTGGCAAACATGGTGCGCTTGGGATGCAGGACCTTGCTCCTGCCGGAATGAGGCCACGGCTACTTTGCAACCCGGTACGGGTTGAGCCGCTGGTTTCAGGAAGAAGCCAAGCATTTCAAAGTCATTTCGGTCATCGATCTTCTCGTGGACTATCTCCAGAAGGGACGCATTCGGGTCGATTCTTCGCGCCATCCGGAGCTCACCACCTACCACGATCCCTGCAACTACGGCCGCAATTCCCTGAAGGCCTTCGGCCAGGGCTATTTTGAGGAGCCGCGCTGGATTGTGCGGCAGTGTGCTCCCCAGTTTGTGGACATGTTTCCGGACAGGGAAGGGAGCTACTGCTGTGGAGCGGGTGGGGGGATCTGGGCGACACCCTTCAAGGAGGAGCGCGTTTACCACGGGAGGCTCAAGGCCCGCCAGTTGAAGCAGAGCCGGGCTCGATGGGTCATCACCTCCTGTCACAACTGCAGGGATCAGATCGTCAGCAGCCTCTGCAAGGAATATGACCTGGATCTCGGCGTCAAGTACCTGTGGGAGCTGGTGGCCGATTCCCTCGTGACGGGACCTGCCGTTTCCTGACGGGGTGCTCTCCCGAGGGAAGAAGGGCGGGATGGTTTGCCGTACAAATGTAGGTCAAGATCATGCTGAAGGAAAAAAGTGGTGCAGTCCTGGTGGTAGGGGGAGGGATAGCCGGCATGCAGGCGGCATTGGACCTCGCCAATGGCGGCTTTTTTGTCTACCTGGCGGAGCGCTCGGGTGCCATCGGCGGTTCCATGACCCATTGGGACAAGGTGTTTCCCTCCAACGAATGCTCCCTTTGAATTCTCTCCCCGCGATTGGTCGAGTGCGGTCGGCACTTGAACATTGAAATCCTGACTCTGACGGAAGTGGAGCGGGTGGAGGGCGAGGTGGGCGATTTCGTGGTGACTCTCAGGGAAAGCCCCCGTTACGTGGACATGGATAAGTGCATCGCCTGCGGCGAATGTGCGCGGGTCTGTCCTGCGGAAAGCGCGCTGGAATCCCACGGTGGGATCGCTCCGCGCAAGGCTGCCTATCTGAAATATCCCCAAGCGGTCCCTCTGAAGTACCAGATCGATCCCCAAATCTGCCTATACCTGCGGGAAGGCCGCTGCGGTGCCTGTGAAAAGGTCTGTCCTGCCGGCGCCATCCGCTTTGACGACACCTCGCGAATCATCTCCCTGGAGGTGGGGTCCATCATTCTCGCTCCGGGCTTCCATCCCTTCGACCCTTCGGGAATAAGGACCTGGGGATATGGGCTCTTTCCCCACGTCATCCGCTCCGTGGACCTGGAGCCCATGCTGTCAGCCTCCGGACCGTCGGGCGGGCGTCTCCTTCGCCCCGGCGACGGGAAAAAGGTCCGAAAAATCGCTTTCCTGCAATGTGTGGGCAGCCGCGACTACAACAAGGCCTCCCACGGCTACTGCTCCTCCGTGTGCTGCATGTCCGCCCTCAAGGAGGCCATGATCGCCCGGGAGCAGGACCCGGACCTGGAGGTTTCGATTTTCTTCCTCGATATGAGGACGTTCGGAAAGGGCTTCGAGCGCACTTACGAGCGGGCCAGGGAGAAGGGAATACGTTTTTACCGTTGCCGCGTGTATTCCCTGGAGCCCTCTGAAAGAAACGACGGCATCACTTTTCGCTATATCACGGACCAGGGGAAGCAGGCGGAAGAGTCCTTCGACCTGGTTGTCCTTTCAGTGGGCATGGAAGCCCATGCCGGATGCCGATCCCTTGCCGAACGAACGGGAGTCGAGCTCAACGGGAACGGGTTTGCCGTCACATCCTCCTTTGCCCCCACGGCCACGAGCCGCCCCGGAATCTATGCCTGCGGAACCTTTTCCGGTCCCAAGGACATCCCCCAGTCTGTCGTGGAGGGCTCCGCCGCTGCCGCCGCCGCCACCATGGCCCTCATGGACGTCAGGTACAGTCGGACCCGTCAGAAGGACTTTCCCCTGGAAGAGGATACGGGCATCCAGGAGCCCCGCGTCGGAGTCTTCATCTGCCATTGCGGCTCCAACATCGCGGGCGTGGTGGATGTAGCGGACGTTGCGGACTATGCGGCCGGTCTGCCTTCCGTCGTCCACGTGGAGCGGAATCTCTTCACCTGTTCCCAGGATTCCCAGGATGCCATGCGCCGGACGATTCGAGAGAAGTCTTTGAACCGCGTCGTGGTGGCGGCGTGTACTCCCCGCACGCACGAGCCCCTCTTCCGCGAGACCCTCAAGGCGTCCGGGCTCAACGAAAACCTTTTTGAAATGGCCAATATCCGCAATCAGGGGGCCTGGGTGCATGCGGCCTGTCCCGAAGCCGCCACGGCCAAGGCTCGGGACCTGGTGCGCATGGCCACGGCCAAAGCGGGTCTCCTGGAAGCCCTGCCCCCTGTTTCGGTGGGAGTGATCCCCCAGGCGCTGGTCATCGGAGGAGGGGTTGCCGGGATGGTGTCCGCCCTGGGACTGGCAGACCAGGGCTTCTCGGTGCATCTCGTGGAAAAGAGCTCGCAGCTGGGAGGCAATGCGCGCCATCTTTCCAGGACCTGGAAGAATGAATCCATTCCGGGTTTTGTGGAGCAGTGCTCTCGGCGGATCAGGGACCATGAGCACATTACCGTGCACCTCAAGAGCACCGTCATTCATGCAGAGGGAGCGGTGGGGCATTTCCGTTCCACGATCCGGAAGCATGCGGGGAGCACCACGGTGGATCATGGCGTGGCCGTCATCGCCACCGGCGGAGAGGCTTACAAATCCGACGTCTACGGCTACGAGCATTCCCAGAAGGTCCTCACGGCCCTCGAATTCGACAAGCTCCACCTGGTGGGGGACGAGCGTGTGCGGTATGGGCAGAGCTTCGTCTTCATCCAGTGTGTGGGATCGAGAGAACCGGCACGGCCTTACTGTTCCAAGGTCTGCTGTACGCATTCCATTCAGTCGGCCATTGTGCTCAAGGAAGAAGATCCGTCCCGAAGCGTCTACATCCTCTACCGGGACATCCGCGCCTACGGCCAGCGGGAAGAGCTCTACAAGCGTGCCCGTGACTTGGGGGTGGTTTTCATCAATTACGAGCTCCACGAAAAGCCCAATGTTCTCATTCAGGACGATGAGGTGAGCGTGGTGGTCTGGGACCACGTGCTGCATGAGCCCCTGCGCATTCCGGCGGATGTCGTCATTTTGGCGACGGCGATTGTTTCCAACCCGGACATTGCCGATCTGGCCCGCCTTTACAAAATCCCTGTCGATGCCGATGGCTTTGTCCAGGAAGCGCATGCCAAGCTCCGCCCCGTGGATTTCGCCACGGACGGCCTGTTCCTTGCCGGCCTGGCCCACTACCCCAAGCCCATTGAAGAATCCGTCGTGCAGGCCCAGGCTGCGGTGGCCCGTGCCGTGACGGTGCTGAGCAATGGGCGCATTCTCCTCGATTCCGTCAAGGCGCGTGTGAATCCGGCGACATGTGACGGATGCGCCCTTTGCCTGGATGTGTGCCCCTATCATGCCATCACCCTGGAGAATGTTCCGGGAGAGGAAGACCGGAAGATCATCGCCGTCCACACGGCCAGATGCAAAGGCTGCGGGGCCTGCCAGGCCACCTGCCCCAAGGATGGGGTGGAGGTCGGCGGGTTCACGTATCGCCAGCTTTCAGCCCAGGTGGACGCCGCTCTGAACGCTATTGCCTGATGGCCCATGGCGAGGTAAAAATTTGCTCTTCGAACCTGTCATTCTCGCATTCGACTGCAACTGGTGCTCGTATGCCGCCGCCGATCTGGCGGGCATCGCCCGGTTGCAGTATCCTCCCAACCTGCGCATCATCCGGGTGATGTGCTCGGGGATGGTGCATCCCAATCTCGTGGTGGAAGCCTTCCAGAAGGGGGCCGATGGCGTGATGGTCATGGGGTGCCACCCAGGAGAATGCCATTACGTGGATGGCAATGAGAAGGCGCGGCGGCGAATGGCCGTTGTCGTGGAAATGCTCGATGCCATGGGGCTCGAGCCCGAACGATTCCGGTTGGTGTGGTGCTCTTCCTCGGAAGCGGAGCGTTTTGCCGCTTCCGTGCGGGAGATGACGGAAACGGTCAGAGCCCTGGGGCCGTCGCCTTACCGGGTACAAAAGTGGAGCGGCTTATGAAGAAGGAAGACGGAAGGGTGTGGGTGCGCGCCGAGCGGGTGGATACCCGGTGCGGGTCCATAGGCCACATGACGGTGGACCAGATCCGGGAACGGACGGTGGGAGAGCATGTCAACGTGACTTGCCCCGAATGCGGGGAAATCCACCTCACCCGGGAGGATGTGGAAGCGGCCGAGTCGAGACGCATCACGGAATCTCCCAAATTCAAGAAAATCAAGGGCGACGCCGAGGTCTGAAGGGCTGGAGCACGTCCCCCGCTCCAAGCCATGGGGCAAGGCGCAAGTGCTGTAGCCTCCTTGTTTCTTTCCTTGTGGCGCGCTTCGGATGTTGATAAGAATATTCAGGTTTGAAGCATCGTATCCCAGAGGATGGCGACGGCGGTAACGCCGCCAAGAAAGGATAGAGGATCTATGAAAGAGGCTCTGCGCATCGCCGACCTTTTCCGGGAGGAACAGCGCTTAGTGGGGCAGACGATCCGGGTGCAGGGCTGGGTCCGCACCCGCCGGGATTCCAAGGCGGGCATCAGCTTCATTGAAGTCAACGACGGCTCGTGCCTGAAGAACCTGCAGGTCATTGTGGAACTGGCGCGTCCGGAGCTTGTCGAAACGCTGCGGTCTGTCACCACGGGGGCCGGCATCCAGGTGGAGGGGGTCCTCCAGGCTTCGCCGGGGAAGGGCCAGTCCGTTGAAATGCACGCCGCCTCTATCCGCCTCTTTGGAGGGGCGGATCCGGCGACCTATCCGCTGCAAAAGAAGAGGCATTCCTTCGAATTCCTTCGCCAGATCGGGCATCTTCGGCCTCGGACCAACACCCTCGGGGCCGTGGCGCGGGTGCGGAGCCGTTTGAGCTTCGCCGTTCACCAGTTTTTTCAGGAACGGGGATTCTTTTATCTTCATACCCCCATCATCACTTCCAGCGACTGTGAAGGCGCGGGAGAAGTGTTTCGTGTCACGACTCCGCCCTCCCGCGATGATGTGGCTGCTCCAGAGGCAGGTGACGCCAACGTGCCAGATTTCTTCGGAAAACCGGCCTATCTGACTGTCAGCGGGCAGCTTCAGGCAGAAATCTACGCCCTGGCCCTGGGCCGTGTCTACACCTTTGGACCGACCTTTCGCGCGGAAAATTCCAACACCAGCCGCCACTTGGCCGAATTTTGGATGGTGGAGCCGGAAATGGCCTTCTGCGATTTGCAGGAGGACCTGGAGGTGGCCCAGGCTCTCATCAAAAACCTCCTTCAGGTCGTCCTGACGGACTGCAACGAAGACCTGGAGTTCTTCAGTCGATTCATCGAACCGGGGCTGCGGGAGAATCTCGAGAGGACGCTGCAGACTCCTTTCGAAACAGTGACCTATACGGAAGCGGTGGAACAGCTCAAAAAGGCGGGGGAGACTTTCGCATTCCCCGTGAAATGGGGAATGGACCTGCAGGCGGAGCACGAGCGCTTTCTGACCGAGAAAATTTTCGAAAAGCCTGTCGCCCTTGTTCATTTTCCGCGTCACCTCAAACCCTTTTATATGAGAGTCAACGACGACGAAAAAACTGTCGCTGCCATGGACATTCTCGTGCCGGGAATCGGGGAAATCATCGGTGGGTCTCAAAGGGAAGAGCGCCTCGACATGCTCCTGCAGCAAATGGAGCTGAAGGGAATATCCACCGAAGACTACCGCTGGTATGTGGAGCTCAGGGAGTTTGGGTCCGTGCCCCATGCCGGCTTTGGCCTCGGGCTGGAGCGGCTGATTCAATTCGCCACCGGGCTCCCCAATATACGGGAAGTCATCCCTTTTCCCAGAACGCCGGGGCATGCGTATTTTTGATGCATCGAACAAAGTCTCCATGAGGCGACAGGGGTGTATCCCGGAGAACCTCACGCTCCTGAAAGGAAGAGAAAGAATAGAGCCATGACATTGCCCGATCTGGAATTCAAATGCTGGAACTGTTGGGGAGAAGGACAGGTTTCCCTGGGAAACCACTCCGATGTGGTGGAATGCCCCGAGTGCGGTGGACTGGGGTGGCTGCCCACGGAAGACGGCAAGCGGTTGCTGGCATTTCTCCAGCGGCATCTGGCCCTCGAAGTGGAAACGGATGAATCGGAAGAGTGATCTGCTAAAGGAAAATCCATGAGAAGTGTTCCAAAGTGTTGGATGGTACTGTACCCGACGGGTGTCCTGGGAGTGTTGGTTTTTTGTATGGCGATCTTTGCCTGCAGCGCGTCCAGTGTGGAAAGAACGGATGCATTCAGGGATCTGAAATGGGGAAAGCCCCTGGATGACCCTGCACGCTACGAGCTTCTCGCACAGGAGGGGGACCTCAAATTCTACAAGAAAAAGAACGAGGAGCTGAAGGTAGAGGACGTGGCGGTCGAAAGCCTGGTCTATGGCTTTCACAAAGACCGTTTCTACAATGTCATGATCTATTTCAAATCCCTCGAAAACTATAACCGGCTCAGGGATGTTTTGACGCAGCAGTACGGCCGGCCTCTCGAACCGGATCAGGGGGCCAAAAAGTGCTTCTGGAACCTCGACCCCGTCAATTTGCTCCTGGACTACGCGGAAGGTGCCGGATCGGGCCGGATCTCCTATTTCTACAAGCCCATTCAGACGGAAATCGAGATGAATTAGGGCGACATATTTGAATCGCAAATGGGGAATTCAAAGTGAAGGAAAGGCATAAAGAGCTTTGGCCGGCTCTTTATGCCTTCAGCAGGACAGATTGATGAGGGTGCTAACTGACTGTCTAAGAATTCGTTTGCTCGTCATTTCGGCAGTCTTTTAGCCGGAATCCAAGTTTTTCGCTGGGCTGGATTCCGGCTAAAAGCCTGCCGGAATGACGAAAAAATGTCCATGCTCAGAGTGATTGACTCATTTTTTAGACAGCCTCTTAGAGCTCGGATCCCCATCCTTTTCCCAGCACGAAGTCGACGTAGTTGGCGACTTCAGCTTTGGCATTCGGTCGATGATACAGGAAATAGGGGCGCTTGATGGGATACACGCCGCTCGCGAGGTTCTCTCTGGAGGGCATGACGGCGACAACCGCCGCACTGCTCCTGATTTTCAGGATCTTGACGGGCGTGTCGGACGCAGACGACGATTCAAAGGCATCCCTGATTCTCACGAAGCCAATGGACCCGGGCGTCTGAGACACGGTGGACATCATTTTGACGAAATCCGGCACCACCGTGGCGTCCTTCACGATGGGAGCGCCTTTCAAAACTTCGTTCTCCATGAAAACATTCGTTCCAGGGAAGGTGTCTCCCGTTCTGACGACCTTCACGGGCTGATCCTGCCCGCCAATATCCTTCCAGTTGGTGATTTCTCCCGTGAGCAGCCTCTTCACCTGGTTGAGGGTGAGGTCATTGACGGGATTGGAGCGGTCCGTAACGATGACGACTCCACCATAGCCGATGAGCCTCTCATGGAGCTGAACACCCTTTTTCGCCGCAGCTTCACTTTCCTGGTCTGTCAAGACGCGGGAAGCCATGATGACATCGATGGATTGATCGACTACCGAGGCCAGAGCATCCTGAACCAGGGGCGTTTTTTCAACCACGACGTTAACGTTCGGATGGTTGTTCATGTACAATTTGGATATGACGTTGGTCCGGTTGTACATGCTCGCATGGGTCATCACCTTGATGGTAACCTTGTTCGTTTCCGTTTGAGCACTGGATGACACGGGTCGCATGGAACTGAGCATCAGTGCAGCGAGAAGGAAAACCAGAAACTTCTTCATGAGTTGAGCCCCTCCTTGTGTGTTTTTATCACCGTGGCCGTCCATGCGGGGTGTGTCCTGTCATGACCACCAAGCCTCTTGGGCGCACAATCGCTAAATGACGAATTTCTGCAGAGGTTAACGCTTTGAAGGCAGCGTGAATTTTCCATCATGGTCTCTTCCATCTGGGCAGGTTTCCCTCTGATGCTTCAAGCCCTCCATCTCGGTCGCATCGTCCTGTCATCCTTTGCGTGATGAGGAGGAGCTGCGCATGGCAATTTGAAATAATGAATCATTCATATAGCATAGAGTCATAAAATGTTGCAATGATTCCATAGAGCTGCGATTGCTTGTGAAAGCTCTCTATTTGAACGGAGTCACTTCTTGTCACCGGATGCCAATCTGCATGGTCACCCCGGGGACAGTCGGAGAAGTCCCTCAGTTCAACCCCTCTTCATCCGCGGCGGATGCCAGTTCTCTGAGAAGGCGCAGGGATTCCCGGGCTTCCTCAGGGTCCACCTTGTGGAGTGCAAACCCGGCGTGGACAATGACATAGTCCCCGAGCTCCGCCGGCTCCGGGAGCAGCATGAGGGAGGCTTTACGCAGTGCTTCACCGACGCGCACCGTTGCCATTTCATCTTCGATGTGAATGACCTCCGCGGGAATGGCCAGGCACATGAGAGAGCTCCTTTCTATTCTATTGCATAGGATCCGCAGACGGGATTCTGGCCCTGTAGCTTCCCCCCGCCCGCTCGATTTCTTCCAGGACTCTGGCGGAGAGCTCGGGCACACGGGCCTCGATCGTGGCCGTCAATTCCGTTCCCCAGGGGGAAATATCCTCCGGCTCGATTCCCAGGATGACCCCATAAGGGCGGTTCCCGAGTATTTCGGCATAGGCGAGGCTTTCCACGAGATCCAACTGGTGGAGGGAGTTCTTGAAGGTCACTCTTTTCTCCAGTTCTTCCGCCGGGAGGCGGTAGATCGTTCCGGGAGGCTGCCCATTCTGCACCGCATCCACGACGATGAGGTAGTGGGCCCGGGCGATGGGATCGAGGAGCCGAATGCCCAGCGTGCCTCCATCCATCAATTCCACATTGGGGGAAAATACATACTCGGCTTCGAGCTTCTGGACGATTTTGACTCCGATCCCCTCATCCCGGAGCAGGGTATTCCCCACTCCCAGCACCAGGATCGCCCTCGTGCAGTTCCGGTCGTCAGGGCCATCCGATCCATGAGGAAGGTCCATTGCGTTCCAGCACTCCCTTTGTTTACAGTGTTCGCCGGGCCGCTGGGGGCTCCGGCATCTGGGCTCAACCATTCGAGCCTTCAAAAACGGGGACCCGGCTCAGCACCGGGTCCCCCTGGACATCCTGATGACCAGTATCCAAAAAAAGACCGTTAGACAACTTTAAATTTGTAGACCTCGTTCGTCCGAGGATCGATCACATGGACGCCGCAGGCGATGCAGGGGTCGAAAGAATGGACCGTGCGGAGGATTTCCACGGGGCGTTTGGGATCCGCCACGGGAGTGCCCACAAGGGCCTCTTCCACGGGGCCCATTTTGTTTTGTGCGCATCGCGGACCGAGGTTCCAGGTGGACGGCACCACCAGCTGGAAGTTGTTGATCTTCTGTTCCTTGATATCCACCCAGTGTCCCAGGGCGCCGCGGGGCACGTCGTTGAGACCGGCTCCCATGGCTTCAGCCGGCATCTGATAGTCCTGGTAGATCTTTGTGTCTCCCTTCTTGATGTTCTCCACCAACTGGTTGAGCCAGCCTTCCATGGCATCGCCGATGATCTTGGTTTCCAGAGCCCTGGCTGCCGTTCTTCCCAGGGTGGAAAATAGGGCTTCCTGAGGAACCCCCAGCTTCTTCAGAAGACCATCCACAGTCTTTCGGGTGGGTTCGTGGCCCTTTCCGTAGGCCACCAGGACGCGCGCCAACGGGCCGACTTCCATGGGCTCGCCCTTGTAGCGCGGGGCCTTCATCCAGCTGTAGCGGTTCCCCACATCCAGCTGTTCGTATTTGGGCTTGGTTTCACCCTTGGAGGGATGAAGCGCCTGGTCGCCTTCGTACCAGCTGTGCTTGACGTGCTCTTCCACCAGCGCCATGTCCACGGGCTGGATCTGGCCGAGGTTGCGCTTGAAAACAGCGCCCCTGGGAAACATGAAGCTGTCGGGCTCCTTGGCGCTTTGCGGGAATTCGCCGTAAACGAGGAAGTTGGTGGTGCCCCCGATTTTGGCCCAGTCTTTGTAAAAGCCCGCCACCGCAACGACATCCGGCAGGTAGACGTTGTTGACGAAGTCCATCGTCTCTTTCCAGAGATACTTGAATTCGGAGATGCGGTCGGCATTCAGGTCTGTCGCACAGGTCACGCCGCCCACGACAAGGCTTTGCGGGTGAGGGTTCTTCCCCCCGAAAATGGCGTGGAGCCGTGCTGTCCGGGCCTGCTGGCGGAGGGCTTCCAGGTAGTGCGAGGTGGCGATGAGGTTCACCTCGGGGGAAAGCTTGTAAGCCGGGTGTCCCCAGTAGCCGTTGGCGAAGATGCCCAGTTGACCGCTCTCCACGAGCTTTTTCAGGCGGGCCTGCACCTGTTTGAAATCGTTGACCCCGCTGTTTCCCGCGCTGGAAACCTGGTTGGCCAGATCGGCAGTCTTCTTCGGGTCTGCCTTGATGGCGCTGACAACGTCCACCCAGTCCAGGGCGTGGAGGTGATAGAAATGGACGATGTGATCGTGCAGGAATTGCGCGCCCAGCAGAAGGTTGCGGATGAGCCGGGCATTGTCGGGAATGGTGATGCCGGCGGCATTGTCGACGGCGCGGACGGATGCGAGGCCGTGTACATAGGTGCAGACTCCGCAGGATCTCTGGGTGAAAAGGTAGGCGTCTCTAGGGTCCCGCCCCTTCAAAATGAGCTCCAGACCTCGAAATAGAGTCGCACTGCTCCAGGCGTTGCTGACTTTTCCATTGGTGACTTCCACTTCTATGCGCAGATGACCCTCGATACGCGTGATAGGGTCTATGACAACTCTTTGTCCCATCGTTGGTTCTCCTCAATGTCTATAAGACGGTGCATTCCGGTTGCGGCCCGAAACAGGCGGCTTCCACCATCCAGGGAATCTATAGGGGCTTGTAGAAGGGAGACATGTTGTCCCAGAATCCGGGCTCACTGCACCCGATGCAGGGATGCCCCGCCTGAACGGGCCAACTGGTGCCTTCATTGAACTTGACCGTCGGGCAGTTGTTGTAGGTTTCCGGTCCCTTGCAGCCCATCTGGTAGAGGCAGAAGCCCCGTCTGGCCTCGTCGGATTCAAAGGATGTGACGAATTCGCCGTTTTCAAAATGGGAGCGCCGTGGGCACAGATCATGGATGGTCTTGCCATAGGCAAAAAGAGGTCTTCCCTTGTCGTCCAGGTCGGGAAGCTTTCCAAAAAGGAGATAATTCACGACGGTTCCCACCAGGTTGACGGGGTTGGGGGGGCATCCGGGGATGTTGAGGGTGTCGATTCCAATGGCCTCTTTCACGGATTTGGCTCCAGTAGGATTGGGGGCGGCCGCCGGAATGCCCCCGTAGGAGGCGCATGTCCCGATGCAGATGGTGGCCAGTGCCTTGGGGCAGACTTCCTTGGCTATGTCGAGAAAACTCTTCCCCCTGATCATGCCGTAGATGCCGTTGTCGGCGGTGGGGATGGAGCCGTCCACTATGCAGATGAACTTGCCCTGATTCTGGGTGATGGTGTCATGGAGGGATTTCTCGGCGGCATCCCCCGACGGGGCCATGATGGTTTCGTGGTAATCCATGGAGATGATGTCGAGCAGCAGTTCATCGATCCAGGGATAGGTCGTGCGCAAAGCAGATTCCGCACAGCCCGTGCACTCGGCAAAGGCCAGCCACACGACCGGTGGACGCTTGGGGGATGCAAGCGCCTGGGCGATTTTGGGTGCGAAACCCGAGGAGAGACCCATTGTGGCTGATAAAATTCCACAATATTTCATGAAGTCCCTTCTCGATATTCCCTTCTTTTCCAGTCGTCTCTCAAAGCTTTCTTCGTATTTCATCAGACATCTCCTCAAGCCGTTCGAAAAACGTTGTTCGAGCCTCCTGCCGATCCAATGCTATCTCCACACCTCGGGCGGTCCCATGGTGAGCCCGGCTGTCTTCCTTCACATCCCTATGGTATGTGCTTGTTATCACTAAGGTCTCTGGCTGTCAAGTTGTGAAAATAATTGCGTAATCTCCTGATTGCTTGTGCGTTTTGATGCGAGTGAAAAAGAAAGGCCGATTCCGCTGGGCTGCCGCGGAGTCGGCCAGGGGGTGACAATGGGAGTGGGACAGGCAGGTATGACTGCCCTCGCGGTCAGTTGTTGACGACCTGGGCCAGTTTGTCCAGTATCCTTTGAGGAACGGGGTACGCATCCTTGTGGAGATAAAGCTCCAGCAGCTCCGCGTCGAATTCCATGGACTTCGCCGCCTGGGCAACGGTCATTCCCTTTGTTTCCATCTTCTCAATCAACTCAAGTTTCTGTGTTTCCATGTCTTCTCTCCTCTTGAAGATATAGATTGGCTCCGTTTTCCATTCATCTAACCCTTTTGTGAGGAGTTGTGCAAGAGTTTTTCGGGGATCTTGAGCGAATGGGAACAAGATGGTGTTTGGGGCTCAAAAATTCAAAAGGCCGTGAGGAATTTCCTCACGGCCTTTCAACTGGTTTCAGGGGACTCTCGGATTTTCGAAAAACCAAGACGCGGCACAGACTCAGCCACCAGCACGCAATTCAACTTTCAACACGTCATCGCCGGGATTCGCATGAACTTCCACGCAGCACAGAGAACAACAACTTCCACACTCCACAGTCGCTCGAATTCAACATACAACCAGAAGGAACGCGCAATTCAACGGGGAATGGCAAAGGCACAGTCAGTTGATAGAGAAAACGATCTTCAAAATCCTCTCACAGTCATCAAAAGCACCAACCGATGGAAAACAAGGGACGACACAAGTCGATACTCCGAAAGTTCCCTACTTCAAAGGGGCTCCAGGTACACCTTCATGGTATACATCGAAAAACCGATTCGTTTCTTCGCTCGAGAGGCAGCTATCCATACAGGCAGAAGAGAGAGCAACTTCAAAATCAACAACATCAAAGGGCTTCTTCAAGAACGATTCCACTTCAACTCGAACCAGCTCGTCAGCAATCACTCGAAAATCATATTCAGAAATCATTATCGTCGCCGCATGAGGGACAATCCGCTTCAACTGTTCCAACAGAGCTGCAGCATTCGCATCGGGAAGGAGATATTCCACAATCACAACATCATGATGAAATTCATTGACGAGGCTCAACGCTTCGCGGGCAGATGAACAGCAGTCAAAGATATACCCGGCCCGTTCCAAAAAATTTTCCAAAGAGCGTTTTAAAGGAGCGTCAGATTCAACAACCAGCACGCGATGTTCAGGTTCCACATTCCGCCTCCTTGCTGACAATGCTTTGCATTGATCATGCCATTGTTCAAAGGGAATGAAACGCCTTGTTGCCGCACCTTCCTGACGAAGCGTCCTTGGGGCATGCCCGAGGATATTTGGAGAATATTCTCTCTGTTTGCCGTGGAAGAATGTTTTCATGAAGGGGATTATTAAAATAAACAGAAATAAATCCAATTGTTTAAAGGATTAGTGGATAATATTCTTCAAAATGGGCGGGAAATGGAGGATTTTCTTCACATTTCAATTCCGTATTTTTTCATGCGGTACAGCAGAATGTGCCGGGGGATTCTCAGGAACCGTGCCGCCTTCGATTTATTGCCCTGACATCGATCGCAGGCGTTGAGGATGATTTGTTTTTCTATTTCGTCCAGGGAGATGCCCCCTTCGGGCAGTTGGATGTGCAGCCCTTCGGCGGAGGGAGCGGTCTGTTCCCCGGAAGGGGCTGCCAGAAAACGCAGATGGCTTCCCAAAATGGTCTCGTCATTCTCCAGGAGAACAACGCGTTCGATGGTGTTCCGCAGCTCTCGCACATTTCCCGGCCAGGCGTGCTGCAGGAGGATCTCTTCGGCATTGCGGCTGATCCTCCTGAAATGCTTTCCATACTTGTCGTTGAACCCCTCCATGAAAAAAAGAGCCAGGGGGAGGATGTCCTCCCGGCGCTGCCTCAGGGGCGGCAGTTCAATCCGAATGGTCGCCAGGCGAAAAAAAAGGTCCTTGCGGAATCTGCCCTGTTCCGAGGCTTCCCACAGATCCTGGTTGCAGGCGGAGACAATACGGATGTCCACCTTCCGCTTGCGGGTTCCTCCCACCGGGTAGAATTCACCATCTTCCAGGACTCGCAGGAGCTTGGCCTGGATTTCCGGGTGCAGGTCCACCACTTCGTCCAGGAAAAGGGTCCCGCCGTCCGCCACCTGAAGCAGGCCTGATTTTCCTTCGATCTTGGCTCCGGTGAAGGCACCCTTTTCGTAGCCGAAGAGCTCGCTTTCTATGATTTCCCGGCTGAAAGCGGCGCAGTTCAACGCCACAAAGGGGTAGGCGGCCCGTGGGCTGTTGTTGTGAATGAGACGGGCGAAGAGCTCCTTGCCGGCTCCGCTTTCACCCTGGATGAGCACCCCTGCGTCCCTGCTTTGAGCGCTCTTGACGGCCAGCATCTGCGCGGCGAGGAAGGTGGGATCCTGCCCAATGAGGTGATCCACCCCCCGCAATCTCTGCACCTCCTGCCGGAGGCGATCCACTTCGTTGCGCAGGCCGGAATGCTCCAGGGCCTTCTGGATGGTCACCTCGAATTCATCCACATCGACGGGCTTGACGAGGTAGTCGAAGGCACCGCGCTTGATGGAAGTGACCACGTCTCTCACTTGCTCGTACGCCGTGATCATCACGACGGTGGGGGAGGGCCGAAGCTCCTTGAATCGGGGAAGCAGCTCCAGGCCGCTGGTGTCAGGAAGTCCGATATCCAGCAGAATGAGGTCCGGCTCCTCCTTTTGAGCAAGCTCCAGCGCTTTCGTACCCGTATCGGCTTCAAGGACGGTATGACTTTTTTCCAGGAGACGACGCAGGGCCGATCGAAACGGTGCTTCGTCATCGACCAGGAGGATCTTATGTTTTTGGCGCATGACACGCTTCCTGAATTACCGTGAAAATCCCCCTCAATCCCCCTTTGCAAAAGGGGGCAGGGGGGATTTTATTGACGGGGGTGAACATCGTGGTGTTCATGACCGTTAAGTACAGCGGACGGGATTGCCGCGATGGAAAACTTTGCGGGCGATTCTTGCCGCTTCCCGCATTACTTTGGCTTCCACCACACTCTTGACGCAGCCTCCGTCCACGATGTGCCGCCCGTCGATCCATACATGCCGAACGTCGCTTCCCTGTGCCGCATAAACCAGTTGGGATATGGGGTGATAAAGGGGGGTGAGGTGCGGCTGGTCCAGATCGATGGCCACGAGATCGGCCTTCCTGCCCATCTCGAGGCTTCCGATTTCCCGGCCCCAGCCCAGGAGAGAGGCTCCCTGCCGCGTGGCCATGCTCAGAATTTCAGGAGCGGGTGCGGCCGTGGGGTCCAGGGATGCGACCTTTTGCAGCTTGGATGCCCTGTCCATTTCGGTGAAGAGGTCCAGGTCGTTGTTGCTGGCGCATCCGTCGGTACCCAGCCCCACGCGGACTCCCTGTGCGAGGAGCTGCCTCACTGGGGCGATGCCCGAGGCGAGCTTCATGTTGCTTTCGGCATTATGGGAAACACCGACCCCCCGAAGCGCCAGGAGCTCGATTTCATCCGGCTGCAGCCAGACGGCGTGGGCCACCAGTGTTGCCGAGTCCAGGATTCCCAGTTGGTCCAGGTAGCGGACAGGACTTGTGCCGTGTTCCTGGACCATTCTCTTGACTTCGCCCGCTGTTTCGGAAAGGTGCATTTGAAAAAGTATCCCCTGGTCACGGCAGAGGGCCTTGACCCACTGCAGGGTCTCGGCGCAGCACGTGTAGGGGGCGTGGCAAAAGAGGGAAGGGCGTATGCGATCCGTTCCTGCCGGAAATTTGGAGAGAAACGTTTCTGCCCGCTCCCTCGAACGGCCGGGGTCCGGCTGGTCAGGCGATGGGAAATCCAGGATGCCCTGCCCCAGCACGGCCCGCATTCCCGAATCCAGGGCGGCCGAGACGGTTGCTTCTTCATGGAAGTACCCGTCGCAGAAAGTGGTGATCCCGTTTTTCAGCATTTCCACCGTCGCGAGGAGACTACCCCAGTAGACCAGCTCAGGATTCACATGGAGGGATTCCGCGGGGAAGATGACCTCCTGCAGCCAGCGATCCAGGGGCAGGTCGCTTCCCATGCCCCTGAAAAGGCTCATGGCAGCGTGGGTATGGGTGTTGATGAGACCGGGCAGCAGGAGGTGCCTTTTCAGGTCCATCTCCCGGCGTCCACGAAATGCCGCCTGGACTTCATCCGTCGGTCCTACGGCCACCAGGCTGTCGCCGTCGATGGCCACCGCACCGTTGGGGATGCACCGCATGGACGCATCGCAGGTGACGACCCAGTCGACGTGGGTCAGGAGCTGGTCGACTTCCCGGGGTGTGGAAGGCGAGTCCATGTCACCCCCGGGAGCGAAGGGCACGGGCGAAGCTGCGCACATGGTCCATGACCTCGTTCATGTCGAAAGTCTGTATCCTGCGGTCTTCCATGACCAGACGACCGTGAATGATACTGTGCCGCACGTCGGATCCGCGGGCTGCATAGACCAGGTGGCTCACGGGATCGAAGACGGGAGTCAGATGGGGCTTCCGGAATTCCACGACGATAATGTCCGCCAGGCTCCCGGGGGTGAGCTCTCCCAGTCGGCCGCCCAGGCCCAAGGCTCGCGCGCCGTTGCGCGTGGCCATCTGGAGGGTTGCGGGTGCTGGAAGAGCCGTGGGGTCGCGTTGAGCCACCTTGTGGAGCTTGGCACAGGTATCCATCTCTCCAAAAAGGTCCAAATCGTTATTGCTGGCGCACCCGTCGGTGCCCAGCGCGACATTGACGCCCATGGCCAGGAGCTGGGGCACGGGGGCAATGCCCGAGGCCAGCTTCATGTTGCTTTCGGGGTTGTGGATCACCTGGACGTCGTACCGTGCCAGGAGGTCCATGTCCCCGGCATCCAGGGCGACGCAGTGGTCCGCGATGAGGCTTGAGCTCAAAAGGCCGAGGCGCTCCAGGTGAGCGACAGGGCGGCATCCATGCTGCCCGAGGCATTGATCGACTTCGGTTTGAGTTTCCGAGAGGTGCATGATGAGGGGAACCGCATGCCGTTCGGCCAGGCCGGTGCATCGCTGCAGGAGCTGGGGCGAGCACGTGTAAATGGCGTGCGGTTCCACCGCAATACGGACGAGAGGATCCCCTTTCCATTCCTCGATGAGCGACTCCGTAAACTGCAGCCCCTTTTCCACCGGGCCGTAGTGGGGCGATGGAAAATCGTACAGCACCTCTCCCACAAGGGCGCGCATGCCGGCTTTCCTGGCGGCCTGAGCCACCTTGTCCTCGAAGAGATACATGTCGCAAAAGGTCGTGGTGCCCGATAAAATCATTTCGGCGCAGGCCAGGAGCGTTCCCCAGTAGACCCATTCGGCTGTCAGGCGCTGCTCGGCGGGGAAGATATGCTGCTGCAGCCATTCCATGAGGGGGAGGTCGTCGGCGAGACCTCGAAAGAGGGTCATGGCAGCGTGGGTGTGCCCGTTGATGAGGCCCGGCAGAACCGTGCACCCCTCCACGTCCAGGGTCTTTTTCGCTCGATATCGCGCGGCGACGGAGTCGGAGGGCCCTACCTCCAGGATGACTCCCCCTCCGATGGCCACGGCTCCGGGGAGGAAGCTTTGCTGTTTCTCGTTGAGCGTCAAAACCGTTCCGTTCAAGAGCAGCAGGTCGGCCTCTGCCGGCTGATGGGATCGGGTCGTAGCTTCCTGATGCTGCAGGGGTTCAAGCGGCGCGGTTTGTGGCATGATGGATTCCATTCAGTCTGCAAGTATCCAGGGGCGGTGGGTCGCAGCAACCGGATGCCGGCACTTTAAATCTCTACCAATACTTTAGAGAGCAGATGAACCAGCCTCGACCCGGCTTTCTCCGCCGTGGCGATGATCTCTTCCAGGGGCGCGGGCTGATAGGCATCGGGGAGGTTCACGTTGGTGATGACGGAAATTCCCAGGACTCTGAGTCCCGCATGGACAGCCGTGATGACCTCCATGACGGTGGACATGCCCACCGCATCGGCTCCCATGGCCCGCAGGAAGCGTGTTTCCGCGGCAGTCTCCAGGTTGGGGCCCATCACCCCCACGTACACACCCCGATGGAGAGGAATCCGCTCCGAAAGGGCCGTACAGACAGTCAACTCCCCAAGCCCCCGGTGGTAGGGTTCCGTCATGTCGGGAAACCGGGGTCCCCACGCATCCACATTGGGGCCGCGCAGGGGATTGTGCCCCGTCAGGTTGATGTGGTCGGTGATGAGCATCAGGTCACCCGCATGGAACTGTGGGTTCAGGCCTCCCGCGGCGTTGGAGAGGATGAGGGTTTCGATGCCCAGGGCACGGAGGACGCGAATGGGGAAGGAAATCTGCCGGGCCGTATACCCTTCGTACAGATGAAAGCGTCCCTGCATGACCAGGACCGGTTTTCCGGCCCAGGTTCCGCACACCAGGCGGCCTTCGTGGCTGGGGACCGTGCTCACGGGATAGTGGGGAATGTCTCCGTAGGGGAAAACCGAGGCCTGCTCCATGGCATCGACGATTCCGCCCAGTCCAGTCCCCAGGATCAGGGCGATCTTCGGCTGAAGTGTGAGCTTTCCGCCGATGTAAGCGGCGGCTTCTTCTACCTGGCTGCGGAAAATCCCCATGTCCTCTCCCGTATCCTTTGAGTATCCTGTGCAAAGTGCCTCAGACAATTGACATAAGGGGTCAGATTTGTAAAGATCCTTCTAACTCTGAGCAGGGAATGGTCCCTGAGATGTTGTCTAAATAATGAGTCAATCACTCTGAGCATGTACCTTGTTTCGTCATTCCGGCTAAAAGACCGCCGGAATGACGAGGAAAAGAATTTTTAGACAGCCTCCCGAGAGGGTTTTCGATTTTTTCCCAGGAGACATGGAGACAGACCTCTGTCTGCTCCTTTTGAATATGTCATTTATGCACCCTTTGGAAGACCACAAATCAGTCCGTTCGGCCTATCCTTCCGTTGAAGCTCCTTTTATCCCCACCTATCCGGAGGATCTGCCCATTGTTGCGCGAAGGGAGGAAATCCTCCGTGCCCTGGCGGATCACCAGGTGCTTGTCATCACCGGGGAAACCGGATCGGGGAAGAGCACGCAGATTCCCAAATTATGCCTGGAGGCCGGCCGGGCCCGCTCGGGGATGATCGGCTGTACCCAGCCTCGCCGCATCGCCGCCATCACGCTGGCGCATCGAGTGGCTGAGGAGCTCCAGGACATGGGGCCACCCTGGGTGGGCTACAAGATTCGGTTTCAAGACCGCACCGCGCGCAGCACCCGCATCAAATTCATGACGGACGGCATCCTCCTGGCGGAAGCTCAGAAGGACCACCTTTTTCGCGCGTACGACACCCTCATTGTCGATGAAGCCCACGAGCGGACCCTCAACATCGATTTCCTTCTGGGGCTGATCAAAAATATCCTTCCGCGCCGCCCCGATCTCAACGTCGTCATCACCTCCGCCACCATCGATCCGGAAAAATTCTCCCGGGCCTTTGGGGATGCTCCCATCATCGAGGTGTCCGGGCGCACCTATCCCGTCGAGGTGCGTTACCGCCCCCCGTCGCTCCCGGAGGAAGAGGATGACGAAACGACCTATGTCGACCACGCCGTGGCCGCTGTGGATGAACTGAAATCCCGTCGCGAAAGAAGAATGCGAGGGGACGTGCTCATTTTCATGCCCACGGAAAGCGATATACGCGAGACCGTTCAGCGCCTGGAGGAGAGGCGATATTTCAACACGCTGGTGCTCCCGCTCTTCGGTCGCATGGCCGCCGGGGATCAGCAGCGCATTTTCCGGCCCACTGCGAAAGACAAGATCGTGGTGGCCACCAATGTGGCGGAAACGTCCCTCACCATTCCCGGCATCCGGTATGTCATCGACACGGGGCTGGCCCGTATTTCACAGTACAATGCGCGGTCGAGGACTCAGGCCCTCCCTGTCGCTCCCATTTCCCAGGCCAGTGCGGACCAGCGGCAGGGGCGGTGCGGGCGTGTGGGCGAAGGCGTCTGCATCCGCCTTTATTCCAGGGACGATTACCTCCAGCGGCCTCCTTACACTCCCCCGGAAATCCAGCGCTCGAATCTTGCCGAAGTCATTTTGCGAATGCTCTACCTCCGCCTCGGGAATATCCAGGAGCTCCCTTTTCTGGACCCTCCTTCCCCGGCTGCCGTCAAGGACGGTTTTGCCGTGCTGAAGGAACTGGGCGCAGTCGACGACCACCGGAAGCTCACTCCCGTGGGGCGCACCATGGCGCGGCTTCCCATCGATCCGCGCTTGTCGCGGATGCTCATGGAGGCCCGAAAAGAGGGGGCGGTCCATGAAGTGGCCATTCTCGCTGCAGCCCTCAGCATTCAGGATCCCCGGGAGCGCCCTCTCGAGAAAGAGGCACAGGCGGACCAGGCCCACGCACGCTTTCGGGACCCCCGTTCGGACTTCACCGCTCTCCTCAAGATCTGGAGTACTTTCTGGAAAATGGATGGGGAGGACCGGGGTGCCGCACTTCTGAGCCGCAGCCAGATGCGGAAGTTCTGCCGCGACCATTTTCTTTCTTACAGGCGGATGAGCGAGTGGCGGGATATTTTCGATGAGATCCGGGATATTCTGAAAGATCTCGGCGGATTCGATATGAATCGACAGCCCGCGAGCTACGACGCCATCCATCGGTCTCTCCTGAGCGGTTACCTGAGCCACATTGGGATGCGCAAGGAGAAGAACCTCTATCTGGGGACCAAGAACCGTCAGGTGATGATTTTCCCCGGCTCGGGTCTTTTCAATAAAGGAGGAGGATGGATCGCCGCTGCCGAACTGGTCCAGACTTCCCGCCTTTTCGCCCGTACGGCGGCCTGCATCGAGCCCGAATGGCTCGAGGAGCTTGGAAAGCACCTCTGCCGATCCAGCTTTTTCGAGCCCCACTGGGAAAAGAAACGGGGACAGGTCGTTGCCTTCGAAAAGGTGACGCTTTACGGGCTCACGGTGGTGGACCGGCGCAAAGTGGACTTTGGCCGTGTGCGTCCGGACGAGGCGAGGGAGATTTTTATCCGGTCGGCCCTGGTGGAGGGAGACGTTTTCGGCAGCTATGGATTCCTGGAGCACAATCGGAAGCTCATTCATGACATCGAAGAGCTGGAAAGCAAGACGCGACGGCGGGACCTCCTGGTGGACGAAGAAACCCTGTTCCGCTTCTACGACGAACGCCTGCCTCGATTGTCGGACATCCGCTCCTTCGATCGGTTACTGAAGGACCAGGGAAGCGACGCGTTCTTGCGCATGACGGAGGCGGACCTCCTGCAGACAGCCCCGGATTTCGAAATCCTGGAGCAGTTTCCCGATGCCCTCGTGTTGGACGACATGGAATTGCCCCTTCGATACACCTTCCATCCGGGGGAGAGTGACGACGGCGTCACCGTAACGGTTCCCGTGCACCTGCTCCCCCGCCTGGAGAAAGACTCTTTTGACTGGCTGGTTCCGGGGATGCTCCTGGAGAAGGTGACCCTGCTCCTCAAATCCCTTCCCAAAAACTTGCGCCGCCAATGTGTGCCCGTGGGAGAGACGGCGCAGCGTTTGGTGGAAGCACTTCCCTTCCGCCAGGGGCATTTGGGCTTCCAATTGAGCCGGTGTGCCAGGGATATGATGGGGGTGCGGGTGCCGCCCGAAGCTTGGGACTTGAAGGATCTTCCGCCTCATTTAAAGATGCGCTTCGAAGTGATGGGGCCTGACGGAACAGTTCTGGGATCGGGTCAGGACCTGCAGGATTTGATGGCCCTGGCGGTGGAACCCCGGGATGACAGCTCATGGGAGCAGGCCAAAAAGCGCTGGGAGCGTCCCGGATTTGTCTCCTGGGAATTCGGAGAGCTCCCCGAGAAAATTGAGCTGGGAAAAGGCACCCCGGGGCAGGTGCGATATGCCTATCCCGGACTGGCAGCGGAAGGGAGGACGGTGGCGCTCCGACTGTTCGACGATCCGCGTGGGGCACTCACAGCCAGCCAGGACGGTTTACTGCTGCTCTACGAACTGGCCTTTACCTCCGAACTGAAGCAATTGACGCGCTCCTGGGTTTTTCCGGAAAACATGGCCCCCATGCTTTTCTTCATGGGCAATCGCACCGAAGCCCTCCATCGGCTCCACAAGCATTTGCTGCGGGAGCTCTTTGGGCTGAGTGCCCCGCGGCAGCCGGATCGGAAGCAATTTATGGAAACCGTGGAGCGTCTGAAAGGCTCCCTGGGAGCTCTCGGCCGTACACTGCTGGACGAAATCCTCCAGGCCATCCAGGAACGCCATGCCGTGCGCTATTCCCTCGACCGTTTTCGCCGCATGGCGGCCGGCAATGGTGCCGTCATCCACCGCCTGGATCTCCTCATGGACGAACTGAATAAGCTTGTGCCCGGGGATTTTCTGGACCATTATGATCAGGAGCGTATCCGGGAGCTGCCCCGCTATCTGAAGGCCCTTCAGTTGCGTGGGGAAAGGGTTTACGTCAACCCTGAGAAAGATCGGATAAAAGGGGAGCCCCTGCTTCTCCACCAGAAGCGCCTGGAAGAGATGGTGCGTACGGTTTCCCTGCAGCAGGGGGCCGAAGGTTTTCGGCTCGCGAACGAATTCCGCTGGATGCTGGAGGAGCTCAAAATCAGCGTGTTCGCTCCGGAGATAAAAACCCGCTTGCGTATATCCCCAAAACGTCTGGATGAAAAATGGCAGGAATGGCTGTCCTGGATGGGACGCATAGGCTAGACGCCGCTTTGATTGACAATCCCGGGCTGCTGCAGTCGCATATTCTTCGGGTGCTGGGAAAGCACTGTGATGGAAATGCCCTGTTTCAGATGGATGACTGCCGTGGGGTGGCTTCATCCAGCGTGATGCTGCTGCTGGGGCGTCAGGCCGTGCGGGACGGAGAGACTCCCGAGGTCTGTATCATTCTCAACAAGCGGTCCTCGAAAGTACCGCAGCCCGGAGATCTATGCTGTCCCGGCGGGACGGTGGAGAAAAGTCTGGATCCCTACCTGGCCAAATTGTTGTGGCTTCCCGGCTCACCCCTCTCTCGCTGGCCCCACTGGGAGCACTACCGGTTGGAGCAGCCTCAGCATGCACGACTCATGTCTCTCCTGCTGGCAGCGGGATTGAGGGAAAGCTGGGAGGAAATGCGCCTCAATCCCTTTTTCACTCGTTTCCTGGGTCCTCTGCCGGCGCAGTGCCTGCTCCTCTTTCAACGCATCATCTATCCCATGGTGGGATGGGTTTCCTACCAGAAGAAATTCATCCCCAGCTGGGAGGTGGAGAAGGTCGTAGCCATTCCCCTCCGTTCCCTGTTGAACCCCTTCCAATATGCACGGTATCGACTCTATGTGCCTGCATCCCTGGAAAAGAAAATCCATTGGGATACCAAAGACTTTCCATGTTTCCTCTATCCCTGCCAGGGCCAGACGGAGATACTCTGGGGGGTCACCTTCAGGATCGTGGAGTATTTCCTGGAACAGCTTTTTGGATTCAACATGCCGCCTTTAAAAAGGCTGCCTCTAGTGCCGGCGGTGCTGGATGAAAATTACATGAACCGGAGATGACCTCCCCTTCTGTATCATCATCATTCGGGAAAGGACAAACGGACATGACCCAGGTAGGAGATCTCGTGCTGGTTTACATGGAAGGCTCTCCGGCCTTTTTTGCGCGCATCGAGGACATCGCGCCCGATATCAAGCCGGAATGGTTCCAGCTGAAGATGCTGGTGCTGCAGGTACCGCTCCTGGTGATCACCTGGATCCTGCGGGAAGCCTATATCAATGGTGAGGAATTCACTATGGGAGGCCGCCCCATGAGGATCGAAAAGGTCGTATCCCCCGAGGGCTCCAGCGGGGAAACCGACCTCGTGGAAGACTTTGCCGGACGGGGAGGGGAAGAGGCGTCCCGGGAGGCCCCGGGGGAAGCCAAGTCCCCGCCGGCTGCCCCGCCGGGAGTGGGAAAGGGAAAGGTCGTCTCCCTGCTGGATCGCAAAAAGAAGGATCCTTCCTGAGGATCAGGCCTCTTCGTGCGGATGCCACCAGTGGTCGTGCCCTTCGAACCACCAGGCGGTGGAATCCGTGCGAAGGATTTCATCGGCCAGTTCCCGTGCGATGTCCGTTCTCAGGCGCTTCTGAGCGAAGTGGATCCATTTGGGGGCATAGGCATTGCCCAGATCGCTCTGCTCCTTGAGCTCCAGGATGAGATCCAGCTGATCGGCGTCGTGCACGAGTCGGGCCTCTTCCGTTTCGTCCTTCCTGTACTCCTCCATGAGGGCTTCGAAATCGGCGCCGAAAGGCAGAGTCTGCGCCAGGTGATGGATGGCCTTCTTCTCGTCGACGTCCACATACCGCTTGTTGACGTAATTCATATCCCCGGTACGCGCTTCGGGGACATCGTGGAACAGGCAGAGGGTGACGATGCGGAAGGGGTCCACGTTCCCGGCCATGCGCGCAAGGGTGTAGCCGATGAGGGCGACGCGGAAAGAATGTTCCGCCACCGATTCCTTCCCCGATCCGAGAAACTGAAACCCGGATCGGGGGGTCTTTTTGAGCATTCCCAGTTCGAAGAAAAAATTCACGATGTTCTTGTAGCCAGGGGGTGGAAGGACCGGGCTCCCATCCTCGGCGGGGATATTTCTTTTTGCTTCAGCATTCAATGGCTTCATGAATTCCTTTGCCCGCCATCACCATGGGGGTGACGTTTTCATCCGCGGGAGTCAGGCAGTTGACGAGTGCCGGGCCGGGAGTCGCGAGAACCTCTGGAAGCACTTTCTGAAGCTCTTCCTCGGTCTGCACGGTGTAGCCGGGGATGCTGTAAGCCCTGGCCAACGCGGCGAAGTCCGGGTGGAATTTGAAATTGACCGCCATGTAGCGCGCCTGGTAGTAAAATTCCTGGATCTGCCGAACCATCCCCAGAACGGAGTTGTTCAAGATAAAGATTTTGATGGGCAAACCCTGCTCCATCATGGTGCCGAGCTCCTGCATGGTCATCTGAAAGCTCCCGTCGCCCGTCACCAGGATGGTCTGCTGCTGAGGACGGCCCATTTGGGAGCCCACGGCCGCGGGGAGCCCGAAGCCCATCGTGCCGAGCCCACCGGAGGAGACCAGGGTTCCCGGCCGTTGGAAGCGGTAATATTGGGCCACCCACATCTGGTGCTGGCCAACATCCGTCACCACCAGAGCTTCTCCGTGGGTTTGGGCGCAGAGCTGTTCGATGACGAACTGAGGTTTGAGCCTCCCATCCCTGATGTAGGTGAGGGGAAACTGCTCCTTCAGATCGGCGATGCGTGCGGCCCACTCGGAGCGGTCGGTGGGCTCGAGAAGGGGGAGCAGGGCCGCCAGGATGGTTTTCACGTCGCCCACCAGGGGAACGTGAGTGGCCACGATTTTACCGATCTCTGCAGGGTCGATATCGATGTGAATGACGGTGGCGTTGGGGGCGAAAGCGTTGATGTTCATGGTCACGCGGTCGTCGAAGCGTGCCCCGATACCGATGAGAAGATCGCATTCCGTCACCGCGAGGTTGGCGTAGCGCGTGCCGTGGAGCCCCAGCATTCCCAGGAAGAGCGGGTGGTTTCCGGGAAAGCTCGCCAGACCCATGAAGGTATTCGTCACGGGGGCCGAAATGGTTTCAGCCAGTTGCAGCAGTTCCTGCTCTGCATTGGAACTGAGGATCCCGCCTCCGGCATAAATCAAAGGCCTTTTGCTTTCCTTGATGAGCCGGGCGATTTCCTGGATCTTGTTGGGATGGCCGCGGTAGGTCGGCTTGTATCCCCTCAGGTGGACCGTTTTCGGGTATTTGAAGTCGATTTTGGCGTCGGCGATATCCCTGGGGATGTCGATGAGCACCGGTCCAGGGCGGCCCGTGGCGGCGATGTGGAAGGCGTTGCGCACGATGGCGGGGAATTTGTGCGGGTCCTTCACGAGGTAGTTGTGCTTGGTGATGGGCATGGTGATGCCCGTGATGTCGACTTCCTGAAAAGCGTCGGTCCCAATGAGGGCCGTGGCGACCTGGCCCGTGAAAATCACCACTGGAATGGAATCCATGTAGGCGTTGGCGATTCCCGTCACGAGATTCGTGGCTCCCGGGCCGGAGGTGGCCATGCAAACGCCGACCCTTTTGGTGACGCGGGCGTACCCGTCGGCGGCGTGGACAGCGCCTTGTTCGTGCCGCACGAGGACATGCTTGATCTTGGTAGAGTGATATAATGCATCATACACTGGAAGCATCGCTCCGCCGGGGTAGCCGAAGACCACTTCCACCTTTTCGTTTTCGAGACAACGGATCAAAGCTTCCGCAACTGTCATTTCCAAGGCAGGTTCCTCCGCTCAGATGGTGGGGTTCCAGAAGGGTCAGCCCTCTTTCGAGTCGGCCGTGTGGGCGCCGTTGGTACTGCTGAACTTCGAGCCGCGCAGCATGGCCACCTTGCCCGTGCGCACCAGCTCCTTGATGCCGTAGGGGCGCAGGGACTCCTCAAAGGCGTTGATTTTTCCTTCGTTGCCGGTGCATTCGAGGGTCATGGTCTTCCGCCCCAGGTCCACCACGCGTGCCCTGAAAACTCCGGCCATCTGCATGATCTCCACGCGCTGACTGGGATCCGCGGTGACCTTGATCATGACGAGGTCCCGATCCACGTATTCATCCTCGCTGATGTCACTGATCTTGATGATATCGATCAGTTTGTGCAACTGTTTGCTCACCTGCTCGATCAGCCGGTCATCTCCTTCTACGACGATGGTCATGCGGGAGACGTCATTGGATTCGGTTCTGCCCACTGTCAGACTCTCAATATTGAAGCCTCGTCGGCTGAAGAGTCCGGCGACACGGGCAAGAACGCCCGGGCTGTTTTCCACCAATACCGCAAGGGTGTGCTTCATCTTTTCACAACCTCCTCAACCGGCGTTTCTGAAAAATGCGATAGAGAGGCTATCGCGCTGAAAAAGGAAATTAGTTTAGCTCATTTGAAGCAAGAATGACAGTATAATTTGTATAAAAAATGATCAACTGGAGACCGGTTGAAAGATTAGGCTATCGGAAACGCTGAAAATGAGATAATGAGAAGCTCGGTTGGGGGCGCTGATTGTTCCGGATGGTTGACAGTTTGAGTTGATTATCTAAAATAAATATTTTATTCAACCATCTAAGGCCAGTTTCCGGCTTGAAGCTCCGCGATTTTCTTCACGGGATGGTGGAGCGGGGGTGCCGGGGACAAGAGCATTATTCATGAAACGCCGACAGGGACAGGGGCCGGCAACTCGAGGGTCGTTATGAAGTTGACAGGAGCACAAATTTTGTTTGAATGCCTCAAGCGGGAGGGCGTCGAAGTCATTTTCGGCTTTCCCGGAGGCTCGGTGCTGGATCTCTACCATGAGATGACCAACCATGACATTCGCCATATATTGGTGCGCCATGAGCAGGGGGCGGCCCATATGGCCGACGGCTATGCCCGCGCCACGGGGCGCGTCGGGGTGTGCCTGGTGACTTCCGGGCCGGGAGCGACCAATACCGTTACCGGCGTGGCCACCGCCTATGCCGATTCCGTCCCCATGGTGATCATCACGGGGCAGGTGCCCACCGCCATGATTGGGGACGACGCCTTCCAGGAAGTGGACATCATCGGCATCACAAGGCCCTGTACCAAGCACAGCTATCTGGTGCGCGATGTCAACGACCTGGCACGTGTCATCAAGGAGGCGTTTTACCTGGCTCGGACAGGCCGGCCAGGTCCTGTCCTGGTGGACCTGCCCAAAGACGTGCAGCAGGCTCAGGCGGATTTTCGCTATCCCAGGCGCATCGACCTGCCCGGATATCATCCCACGGTGGAAGCACACATGGGGCAGATCAAGCGGGCTTACCAGTTCATCAAAAAGGCCAGGCATCCGGTGCTTTACATTGGCGGCGGCGTGGTCCATTCCGGGGCTTATGATGAGCTCGTCCGCTTTGCCGAAATGACCCGGATCCCCGTTACGGGAACCCTCATGGGATTGGGCAGCTTCCCCGCCACGGTTACAGACGCCGCCGGGCGCAAGGAGCCCCACCCCCTGTGGCTGGGAATGCTGGGGATGCACGGTACCTTCCGGGCCAATATGGCTGTTTCCCATTCGGATCTCCTCATCGCCGTAGGGGCGCGGTTCGACGATCGGGTCACGGGAAAAATCAGCGGGTTTGCTCCCAAGGCGAAAATCGTTCACATCGATATCGATCCCACGAGCATCAGCAAGAATGTCGAAGTGGACATTCCCATCGTGGGGGACTGCAAGAATGCTTTGGAAAAATTGATCCAGATGGTGGAAGCGGAGCCCATCGAAGGGCTGGACGAACTGCGTGCCCCCTGGGCCGGACAGATTCATGAATGGCGGGAAACCTACCCCCTCGCATACACCCAGGACAGTGACGTCATCAAGCCTCAGTTCGTCGTGGATACCATCTACAGAGTTTCCAACGGGGATGCCGTCATCACGACGGAAGTCGGGCAAAACCAGATGTGGACCGCCCAGTACTACCTTTTCGATCGTCCCCGCCGGCTCCTTACGTCCGGAGGGTTGGGCACCATGGGTTATGGTCTTCCAGCAGCCATTGGCGCCCAGGTGGGAATGCCGGACCGTCTGGTCGTGGACATCGCAGGCGATGGCAGCATCCAGATGAACATTCAAGAGGTCATCACGGCGGTCTGCAACTGCCTGCCGGTGAAAGTGGCTATTTTGAACAATCGGTACCTGGGAATGGTGCGCCAGTGGCAGGAGCTTTTCTATCAAAAGAACTATTGCGGCACCTGCCTGGATGCTTCTCCGGATTTCGTGAAGCTTGCGGAAGCCTACGGGGCCGTAGGGCTCAGAGCCACAAAACCCGAAGAGGTGGAGCCGGTCCTTCGGGAAGCCTTTTCCATCAATAAACCGGTCCTCATGGATTTTGTCGTGTCTCCCGAGGAAGGGGTTTACCCCATGGTCCCCGCCGGAAAGAGCATCTCGGAAATGTTGCTGGTATGAGTTCTGGAGAAGGCATGGAAAACAACAAGCAAAGGTATACGATCGGGATATTGGTGCAAAACCGGCCGGGGGTTCTCGCCCGGGTGGTGGGGTTGCTGAGCGGCCGAGGCTTCAACATCGAAAACATCACCGCGGCGGAAACCAACGAACCGGGCATCACGCGCATCACGCTGGTGACGAGTGGAGACCGTCGCGTTCTCTCTCAAATCGTGAAGCAGATCAATAAGCTGGTGGATACACTGAAGGTCTTCGATTTCTCGGAAACGGAGTTCGTCGATCGGGAAATGGCCCTGATCAAAGTGCGGGCCGAGGAAGGGACCCGTGCGGAAGTGTTGCGCATTGTAGATATTTTTCGCGCAAAAGTGGTGGATGTGAGCCCCCATTTTTATACCCTCGAAGTCACGGGAAACGACAGCAAGATTGCAGCGGTAATGGAACTTTTGGGCCAGATCGGAATTGTGGAAATTGCGCGGACGGGTAAGGCTGCGCTGGCCCGAAGCAAAAAACACTGATTCCATTCAGGTGCGGCGGACTCCAGAGTGAGGCTCCGTCCATCATGAACCGGAACACAGAAGGAGATTTTGATGCGGATTTTTTATGAAGCGGACGCGGATTTGAACGTTCTTCGTGGGAAGAAAGTGGCGGTGATTGGTTACGGGAGTCAGGGACATGCCCAGGCGCAAAACCTCCGTGACAGCGGCGTGGAAGTGGTTGTGGGACAGCGTCCGGGCTCGGCCAATTACGACAAGGCCGTGGAGGACGGCTTCACGCCCGTTTCCGCAAAAGACGCGGCCGCAGAGTGTGATGTCATCCAGATTTTGACCCCGGATCATGCTCAGGCGGCTTTGTACCGCCAGGATGTGGCTCCCGCCATGAAGGCCGGTAAAACCCTCCTCTTCTCCCATGGGTTCAACATCCACTACGGTCAGATTGTGCCCCCGGCGGATGTGGATGCCGTCATGGTGGCTCCCAAGGGACCGGGCCATCTCGTGCGCAGTGAGTACGTGCGGGGAGCCGGCGTCCCGGCCCTTTATGCCGTTCATCAGGATGCCAGCGGGCAGGCGGTGCAGACGGCGCTGGCCTATGCCAGGGGAATTGGTGCTACCCGTGCGGGCGTTCTGGAGACGACTTTCAAGGAAGAAACGGAAACGGATCTCTTTGGCGAGCAGAGCGTCCTGTGCGGCGGAGTTTCCGAACTGATCAAGGCGGGGTTCGACACCCTTGTGGAAGCGGGATATCAGCCGGAGATCGCCTTTTTTGAATGCATGCATGAATTGAAGCTCATCGTGGACCTCATCTACCGCGGTGGATTGGCCTATATGCGCTATTCCATCAGCGACACGGCGGAATACGGAGACCTCACGCGCGGCAAGCGGGTGATCACCGAGGAAACCCGTAAGGAGATGAAAAAGATCCTGGAAGAAATCCAGTCGGGTCAATTTGCCCGGGATTGGATTCTGGAAAACCAGGCAGGCCGCCCCATGTTCCGGGCTACCCGGGAGAGAGAAAAACGGTTGCTCCTGGAGGAAGTCGGCAGCAGGCTCCGTGCCATGATGCCTTTTCTGGATGCGGTGAAAATGATTTAATTATTTTGGAGTCCACTGCCGGGGGCGTCGCACGGTAGATGAAAAAAGAGGGGGGAGCGTTGGATTCCAGGTCGATTGTTCCGGAAGATTTCAGAAAGAGGGCGACTCATATCCCCGTTGCAAGGGAAGGGGTGCCGTATCTGGCTGCCGCGGCATTCACCACGCTTGTTTCCGCGATCCTGGGCTGCCCATTTCTGACCTGGCCCCTTCTCCTTCTGACCCTGTTGATGGGGCACTTCTTTCGGGATCCGGAGAGGATTCTCACGGCGGAGCCCGGCGATGTGATTGCGCCCGCCGAAGGCAAGGTCATTGCCATCGAAAGATTGCCGTCCACCCGTTTCATGGACCGGCCGTGCTTGAAGATCAGCATCTTCATGAGCGTCTTCGACGTGCATGTGAATCGGATTCCCTGCTCGGGAACGGTCCAGGGAATATACTATCAAAAAGGCAGATTCCTGGCTGCGGGCTTGGAACGGGCCAGCAGGGAAAATGAGCAGAGCTGGGTGTGGATGCGCACGGAGGCCGGCCAGGATGTGGTGATGACTCAGGTGGCGGGGCTCATCGCTCGCCGTATCGTCTGTTGGCCGAAGGTGGGAGACCAGGTCGTTCGGGGTGAACGTTTCGGCATGATCCGTTTCGGTTCCCGCATGGATGTTTATGTGCCTGAAAACAGTGAGGTGCTGGTACCGAAGGGCGCTCATGTTTATGGAGGCGAAACCGCGATATGTCGGCTGAAATAAAAAAACGACGTCCCAGGAAACGCAGATGGCGCCAATTCAGCGATGACAGAGAGATTCATTTGGGGGCATACATTGTCCCCAATTTGTTCACTACGGCGAACCTCTTCAGTGGTTTTTTCGGAATCATAAGCTCCATCAATGGGAAATTCGAGATGGCCGGAGTGGCCATCCTGATTTCCGCCGTTTTCGATATCCTGGATGGAAAGGTCGCCCGTCTCACGCGTGCGACGAGCCGGTTCGGTGTGGAATACGATTCCCAGGCCGATCTGGTGGCCTTCGGTGTGGGACCGGGTATCCTCATGTATCTGTGGGCCCTGAAGCCTTTTGGGAGGCTCGGCTGGCTGGCGGCCTTCCTGTTCGTGGCCTGCGGGGCCCTGCGCCTGGCCCGCTTCAACGTTCAAACAGAGGAGACAGCCACCAAGAAATATTTCACGGGCCTGCCCATCCCGGGGGCTGCCATCATGGTGGGGACGACGGTGCTCTTTTGCTATGAGTGGAATGTTTCCTCATTTTATGCGGTGAATGTTGCATTCTTGCTGATGACCTATTTTCTGGGGTTTTTGATGGTCAGCACAGTCCCCTTCAACAGCTTCAAAGAGGTGGAAATGATGAAGGCAAAACCCCTGCCTGTCCTCTTTGGAGCCGTAACGCTCCTGTCGGTCATCGCGGTGAATCCGCACTCCATGCTTTTTCTGCTCAGTGTGATTTATGTTGCGTCGGGGCCTCTCGGCTATGTCTTTTTGCACCGTAGAATCAAGCGAAACGAGGTAAAGCCTGAAGCTGCCGCCCAGTCGTCCGAGGAGGCGGGCAGCACGGACGAAAATGTCCAAACACCTCAGCAATGAAATGGATAACAGCCTGTCAAGGAAGGTGAAAGAATGGCGATGACCATCAGCGAAAAGATCCTGGCGAAGCATGCGGGCAAACCGCAGGTGCAACCTGACGAGCTTGTGGAAGTCAGGGTGGACTTCGCTCTGGGTAATGATATTACCGCGCCTCTGGCTATCGAAGCGTTTCGGCTTGCTGGAGCGAAGCATGTGTTCGACCGGGAGCGTATTGCCCTCGTTCCCGATCATTTCACGCCGAACAAAGACATCGCTTCGGCGATGCAGGTCCAGGTCCTGAGGGAATTTGCCCGGGAGCAGAACCTCAAGTATTTTTTTGAAGTCGGCCGTGTGGGGGTGGAGCACGCGCTTCTCCCCGAAATGGGGCTTGTGCTGCCTGGGGATGTGATCATTGGGGCGGACAGCCATACGTGCACCTATGGGGCGCTGGGGGCTTTCGCCACCGGCGTCGGCAGCACGGATCTGGCTGCGGCCATGATGTCGGGCAGGGTCTGGTTCCGAGTCCCGCACACCATGAAATTTGTCTACCGGGGAAAGCTCAAGGCCTGGGTGGGGGGCAAGGACCTCATCCTTTACACCATCGGGCAGATCGGTGTCGACGGCGCACGTTATCAGGCCATGGAGCTCACGGGCGAGGTCATCGATGCCCTGCCCATGGCGGACCGCCTGACCATGTCCAACATGGCCATTGAAGCCGGGGCCAAGGTGGGGATCATACCGCCGGACAAGACTACGGAAGAGTACGTCAAAGGCAGAGCCCAGCGGCCCTACGAATTTTATCAGAGCGATGCCGATGCAACCTACGCAGCCGTTTACGATTGGGATGTATCGAGCTTTGAGCCCATGGTGGCTCTGCCTCATTCGCCGGGAAATGTTCGCCCCGTAACGGAGCTGCCCGACATCACCGTCCACCAGGTCGTGATCGGTTCCTGCACCAATGGACGCCTCGAGGATCTTCGGGATGCGGCCAGGGTCCTCAAAGGGAAGAAAGTCGCTCCCCATGTGCGCTGCCTGGTCATCCCGGCGACCCAGGACATCTATCGGAAGGCCATGGACGAAGGACTCTTTCAGATCTTCCTGGATGCCGAAGCCGCCATCAGCACACCCACGTGCGGACCCTGCCTCGGGGGGCACATGGGGATTCTGGCCGCGGGGGAACGGGCCGTGGCGACGACCAATCGAAACTTTGTCGGGCGCATGGGGCATCCCGAGAGCGAAGTGTATCTGAGCAATCCGGCGGTGGCGGCAGCTTCGGCCGTTGCCGGAAAAATAATTCATCCCGGAAACGTTTGAGGATGCTGCCGGTGGGAGGACCCGAAGGGGTATGCCTTCCCGCCGGGCGCCTTTGCCATGGAAGCGAGGTTGAGACACATGCAGATCAGAGGAAAAGCATGGAAATTCGGGGATGATGTCGATACGGATGCCATCATTCCCGCACGTTATCTGAATACATCGGATTCCAAAATCCTGGCGGCCCATTGTATGGAAGACGCCGATCCTGAATTTGCTTCCAAAGTCGGGACGGGGGATATCATCGTCGCCGGGAAAAATTTCGGGTGCGGGTCGTCCCGGGAGCACGCTCCCATCGCCATCAAGGCTGCCGGGGTGGGTTGCGTTATCGCTCAGAGCTTTGCGCGTATCTTTTATCGGAATGCATTCAACATGGGGCTTCCCATCCTGGAATGTTCCGAAGCCGTGGCAGCCATTGCCACTGGGGATGAGGTGGAAGTGAATCTGGATGAGGGACTGATCATCAACGTGACCAGCGGCCGGACCTATCAGGCTCAGGCCGTGCCTCCCTTCATGCAGAAGCTCCTCCAGGCGGGCGGGCTGATGCCCTACGTTCGGGAGCAAATGATACAGGGAGGCCACAAGTTTTAAGATATCCAATTCCCTATAGAAACGAGTGAGAGATCAATGGTTCGGAATAGAAATTATCGTATTGCCGTACTTCCTGGTGACGGGACCGGCCCCGAGGTCGTCCGGGAAGCCCTCAAGGCCCTCAACACCGTTGCGCAAAAAGAATCCTTCAAGGTGGAAGAGGTCCCTTTTGACCTCGGTGGGGATCGGTACCTGCGCACGGGAGAGATCCTTCCCGAGAGCGTCCTGGCGGAGCTGAAGACCTTCGACGCCATTCTCCTGGGGGCCATCGGGCATCCCGATGTGAAACCGGGCATCCTGGAAAAGGGCCTGCTCCTGGAGCTCCGCTTCCAGTTGGATCAGTACATCAACCTGCGTCCTGTCATCCTGTACCCCGGCGTGGATACCCCCTTGAAGGACAAGGGCCCCGAGGATATCGATTTCGTCGTCGTACGGGAAAATACCGAAGGACTTTATGCCGGTTCGGGCGGATTCCTCCGCAAGGGCACGCCCCATGAAGTGGCTATCCAGGAATCCGTCAATACACGCATGGGTGTGGAGCGTTGCCTCCGGTTTGCCTTTGACTTCTGCCGGAATCGCAATGCGCGCAAGAAGCTGACTCTTTGCGGCAAAACCAATGTGCTCACGTATGCCTTCGATCTCTGGCAGCGGGTCTTTCATCAGCTGGCCGAGGAATATCCCGACATCCAGACGGACTACGCTCACGTGGATGCCACATGCATGTGGATGGTCAAAAATCCCGAATGGTTCGATGTCATCGTCACCGACAACATGTTCGGGGACATCATCACCGACCTGGGTGCCATGATCCAGGGGGGAATGGGCATTGCCGCCGGAGGAAACATCAACCCTGAAGGCGTTTCCATGTTCGAGCCCATTGGCGGCTCGGCTCCCAAGTACACGGGCCAGAACATCATCAACCCCATGGCGGCCATTGCTGCCGCCCAAATGATGCTGGAGCACCTGGGCGAAAAGGTCGCCGCCGGCAGGATCGAGTCCGCCATCCGCAAAGTGGTCGTTCAAGACCTCAAGAATCTTTCAGCCGGCCAGATGGGATATTCCACCAGTGAAGTGGGTGACCTGGTCGCCGATCATATCATCCGGGGGGCCTGACAGGTTTTCCAACCCCTGCCGGCGGACGTGCGGCAGGAGTTGTCTTGAAGTCTATTATAACTGCGGGTGTGGGACGGGTTTGATGATCCCCGCCTGCTGAAAGGCAAGGTCAAATGGGAGAAAAATCCTTTCAAGTTGCGGTAGTGGGGGCCACGGGGGCGGTCGGCAATCTGATGGTGAAGGTCCTGGAAGAGCGGAATTTTCCCGTGAAGGGCCTGAAGCTCCTGGCATCGGCAAGGTCCGTGGGGAAAACCCTTCCCTTCCGGGGTGCGGACATTCCCGTGGAAGAGTTGAAGGAAGATTCCTTCCAGGGAGTGGAAATTGCCCTTTTTTCCGCGGGCGGGAGTGTCAGCAAGAAGTTCGCTCCCATCGCGGCTGCCGCGGGCTGTGTCGTCATCGACAACTCCAGTGCCTTCCGCATGGATCCGGCAGTGCCGCTGGTGGTTCCCGAAGTCAATCCCGATGCCCTTGTGGCAGGCCCCGGCATTATCGCCAATCCCAACTGCTCGACCATTCAAATGGTGGTGGCGCTCAAGCCTCTTTACGACGCGGTGGGCATCAGGCGCATCGTCGTAACGACCTTCCAGGCGGTTTCAGGTACGGGAAAGCGGGCTATCGAAGAGCTCCGCGGCCAGGTGGAAGCCTTGGTACAGGGAAAGGAAATCCCGAGGCAAATTTACCCTTACCAGATTGCCTTCAATTGTTTCCCCCATATTGGAGCCTTCCTGGACAACGGCTATACCGAAGAAGAAATGAAGATGGTCAACGAAACGCGCAAGATCTTCAATGATCCTTCCATCGGGGTCTGCGCCACGACCGTGCGCATACCGGTGTATTACGGCCATTCTGAAGCGGTGAACATCGAGACCCGGACTCCTCTTTCCGTGGAAAAAGCCCGTGAGCTGCTCGCTCACGCTCCGGGAGTCCGCCTGGTGGACGATCCGTCCCAACTCGCCTATCCCATGCCCCTGGATGCCGTTGGTAAGGATGAGACCCTCGTGGGGCGGATCCGCCTGGACCCCTCGGTGGAAAACGGGCTGGCCATGTGGGTGGTGGCGGACAATATCCGCAAAGGCGCCGCCAGCAATGCCGTGCAGATTGCTGAAGCCCTGATGGCCCGCAATCTGCTCTAACCGCCATGAGAATCGTGGCAGGCGCCTCCCGGGGGAGACGCCTGCAAACTCCAAAAGACGACAGGATTCGACCCACAACAGACCGGGTGCGCGAAGCCCTTTTCAGCATGATTGGCGGACTTCTGATGCATGCGCGTGTGTTGGACCTTTTTGCGGGGACGGGCGCTCTGGGGCTGGAGGCCCTGAGTCGGGGAGCCTCCCGTGCCGTCTTTGTGGATCAAAGCCCCAAGGCGGTGCGTCTCATCAAAGCCAACATTGTTTTGTGCCGCGTCCAGGACAGGGCCGAAGTCCTGTTGGGGGCGATGGAGCAGGTGACCCGAAGGCTGGCGCGGGAAGAGCGACGCTTCGATCTCATTTTTCTGGATCCTCCGTACGGCAAGGGGTATGTTCAAAAGGCCCTGGGCCATCTGGAGGAGCTGTGTGCCGGTGGCGCTCTGGTGATCGCGGAACATTCCGTCAAGGATGAGCTCCCTCCTGCCTGGGAGGGGTGGGTGCGGGTTCGGGAGCGGAGGTATGGCGATACGGTGATTTCCTTTTATGAGAGGGACCTTTCCTGTTGAACCTGTCAATGACCCAAGAGAGAGCGGAGATGGAACGGGGTATGGATAAACTGGCGGTCTATCCGGGATCATTCGATCCCATCACCAACGGACATTTGGATCTTCTCGAGCGCGCCCTTAAGATTTTCGACCGTGTCGTCATAGCCATTGCGGTTCACCAGGGGAAGAAGCCACTTTTCACTCTGGAAGAACGACAGAAGCTGATTAAGGATTCCCTGGTGGGACATCCTTCGGAACATCGCATCCAGGTGGATTCTTTTGAAGGACTTCTGGTCAACTATGTTCGGGAGATCCGGGCGGATGCCATTGTGAGGGGCCTGAGGGCGGTGAGCGATTTCGAATACGAGTTCCAGATGGCTCTCATGAATCGAAGGCTCAACAATGAGATCGAGACACTCTTTCTCATGACGGGGATGCGCTGGATCTATATCAGCTCGCGCATCATCAAGGAAGTGGTCGCCTCGGGAGGGTGCGTAAACGGGTTGGTGCCCGTTCCCGTGGAGGCTGCGCTGGTGGAAAGACTGCTGGGTAAGCCCTTCGTTTCACCATTAGCCGAGCCCGTCCCGCATTGAACGGAGCGCGCCGTCTCGTTCAGCGTTATACGGATTAAGGATTGAAAACAAGGAACCATCAAATCGAAAGTTTCATACCTTATCGAGTATATCAGTATCATTGGATGCGGGAGGCGATCTCTAGGACGGTATAAACGTACGGTTCACTCTTGTTGTACCGGTGAACAACCGCCTCCCTGGCCTGCCGGTCAGCCGCCTGGGGCCACCCATGACCCCTGAAGTAATTGGCTACGCTGAAGATGGCGTCTTCGGGCCGGAAGAGGTCGATGCGCCCATCGCCGTTGCCGTCGGCCCCGTAGTGAATCATGCTGGAAGGCAGGAATTGAGCCCAGCCAACAGCCCCCATGACGGAGCCGTAATAAGCTTCGGGGCGGTCTCTCTGCGACTCGGACCAACGGAGGAGGGAGCATAGCTCCGCATAGGCCCATCGGGACCTCTTGAGGAGGCGGGTGTCGAAGGCTTCTCGGCCCCAGCGAGCGCGATCCTTTTCGCTCAAAAGCTCCCAGACCGTATCGCGAGCACTCTCTTGATCCATGAGGGCAAAGGTCGAGAGTACGGCGAGGGTGGGGGTTTTGCCCGTGTATTGACCCAGGTGGGTTTCCACCAGAAGAATGGCGACGATGACTGTGCGGTCGACCGCGAAGCATTTTTCGGCGCGGATAAGGGTTTCTTCATGGTCTCGCAGGAACTGCTCGGCCTTGTTCAAACGGGAAGGTTCGAGAAACTGGTTGTAATTCAACTGGCTTTCCCGAATTTGCAGTGTTCTTGAGACTGTCTGGTAGAGAGGTGGGGTACCCAGGGTGGTGAGCGATGCAATCTGCTGCCGGCTGAAACCGTCCTGGCGCAGTTGACCCAGCAGCACATCCATGGGATCGCCTTGGGCAAGTGCGCTGAGAGGGGTAAGAAGGAAAATGGCCCAGCCAAAAAACAGGGACCTGGCTCCGGCAAATGGACGGCACGTCGTGTGGCACTTTGAAAAGCTCAATCTTTTTCCTCACTCTCGCTGATGGTCATAAGGTCTTTCGGACGGGGCGGTTTGCATTTTGCCTGCGAACGCAACGAGTGTTTCATTATACAAGAATGCCAACGAAATTCAATGAATGATGGGAAGAGCACTCCGCGGTTCCTCGTGACAGAGCATTCGACTCCTGCCTGAGATTTTTCCGGCGGGAGTTTTTGTTGCATGAAGAGAGTTTTCCCAAGGAGCAGGGTATGGATCTGGAGAGTGCGGCGGTGAATCCGTCGCTGGGGGCTGAAGAGGCCGCGTCCATGAAAGGCTATGTGCAGCTGAAAGAGCAGTTGCTGGAATATCTCGTCGCTGCGGCGTCCCTGATGCCCGAGGGAGAGGGGTTATGTTCCGAACTGCGTGAAAAGCTCACGTCGAACGTCTTCAATCTTGTGGTGGTGGGACAGTTCAAGCGAGGCAAGACCTATCTCATCAATGCATTGATGGGAGAGGAAATCCTGCCGGTGGCTGTCGTCCCGTTGACGTCCATTGTGACGATTCTCACCTACGGGGAGTCGCTGAAGGCTCGAGTCGTTTTCAATGACGAGAGCGTCCTGGAGATCGAGCCGGATCAAATTCAGGATTATGTGACTGAAACCGGGAATCCCAGGAATGCCAAAGGGGTGAGGGAAGTCCTTGTCACGTATCCCTCGGCATACCTGAAGGACGGCGTGCGGCTCATCGATACTCCGGGAGTCGGATCCATTTATCTGCACAATACGGACGTGGCCTATCAGTACCTGCCCAAGTCCGATGCAGCCCTCTTTCTGTTGTCCGTGGACCAGCCCGTCAGCAAGGCCGAGGTGGATTTCCTGGCTGATGTGAAAGAATATTCCAACAAAATTTTTTTCCTCCTCAACAAAATCGATTACCTTTCGGATGGAGAATTGAAGGAATCTCTGACCTTTACGCAGAATGCCCTCAGAGAGGTCATGGGGGAGGAAATGAAAATTTTCCCCGTCTCCGCAAAACTGGCTTTGAATGGGAAGCTGGCGTCCGATGACGCCTTGCTGCTTCAAAGCAACCTGCCCGGTTTTTCAGAAGTATTGAACCGGTTCCTGCTCATGGAAAAGGGAAAGGTTTTGTTGACGTCCGTGATCCGGAATGTCCTGCGGTTGCTTTCACAGACGCGATTGCAGTGGGAATTGGAGCAGAAATCCCTGGCGACTCCCCTGGAGGAGTTGCAGGAGAAGCTGTCGGCCTTCCAAACGAAAAAACAGGAAATCCTCAGGGAAAGACAAAACATCGAGATCCTGCTGGACGGGGAGGTGAACCGTTTTGTCAAGTCGGTTCTCGATGAGGACCTGCGGGTGTTCAAGAAGGAAATTCTCCCGGGCATGGAGCAGGAGCTCGATGAATTTTATGCGGCGCACAGCGATCTTTCCCTGAAGGAGCTCAACGATACCCTGGAGGGATTTGTCCTGGAAAGGGTGCGGGGGACGTTCAACGAGTGGCGCAGTGTGGAGGAAAGCAAAGTCGCCGAGGCCTTCCAGGTGATCTGCGACCGCTTCATGAGGAAAATAAGTGAAATCGTGGATGAGCTCCTGCTGTTTTCATCGGAGCTCTTTTCCATCCCGTTTGAAGTCATCAAGGTGGAATCCGTGTGGTCTACGGATTCGGATTTTTATTACAAGCTCAAGGACGAGCCCGTCGGGCTGGATCTGCTGACGGATTCATTGACGCAGGTGCTGCCCGGATACATCAGCAGTCGTTTCGAGAAGGTGAAAGCATATGTTTTCCGAGTGGCCAACCGGCTGATTTTCAACAAGAGGAAGCAGCACATGCTGGAAACCATCGATATGCAGGCCGGGCGCATGCGCGCTGATTTCCTCCGGCGGCTCACCCGGGGCAAACATGCCTTTCGCCGGCAGATCCTGGAAAGGATCGACGCCACGATGGAAGGGATATCCCTGGCCATCGAAAAGGGGATGGACGCAAGGACGCGCGGGGAGAGGGAGGCTGCCCTGCAGGGAAAGCTTCTGTCGGAGAAAATGGAGCACCTGGAAAAATTGAGGCACCAACTCGCCGGCATGGAAAAAATGGTGCATCGGATGTGATGATCCGAGGGTTTGAAATGGATTGGGCGGTGCCTCTAAATGGAGATTTCTACTTGACAAAAAATCTAGGCTAAAGTAGCTTGACCGCGTATGTGAAAAAAATATCTAGGAGTAGTGTTTTTTACGGCGCAATCCTTCGGATCTACAGGCTGAGATAGCGGTCGATGCCTCCTTGAAGGCATGGGTCATGAGGTCTTAAGCCCTTCTTTATGCCCCGGTACCAAATTTTCAGCATGCCCCGGCGGTGGGGTAAGACCATCGCCCAGGTGGGTGAGATGGGCGGTTTTTAGTATTCTTTGCCTCTTTGGAGTTTGCCGGATGGGAGTGGCTGTCGTTGTCACACCCCCGGGAAAAGGACTTGATGGTGGGAAATCAGTTGAACAAGGAGGATTTGAAAGAAAAAGTCTGAAGAAGGGTGTGTTCGAGGTGGTGGGGGCAAATGGCCCCGGGATAGGTCCCTTAGTGGTAAAACGCAAAAAATTTAACAGGAGGATTGAATGAACCCGAGTACAATTATGCTTGCCGCCCTTGCATGTGGCGCATTGGGAGTGGTTTACGCGCTGGTTACCGCAGCATGGGTATCGAAACAGAGTGCCGGCTCCGAAAAAATGCAGGAAATTTCCGACGCGATCAAGGAAGGCGCTGAAGCCTTTCTGGCTCGTGAGTACAAAACCGTCGCGGTTGTTGCCGTTATCCTTGCCGGTCTGTTGACCTACCTCGGCAAATGGACGGCCGTTGGTTTCGTGATCGGTACCTTTGGCTCCGCTCTTGCCGGTTACATCGGAATGGTTGTGACCGTTAAGGCCAACGTGAGGACCACCGAAGCCGCCAAAGACGGCGTTCAGGCTGCTCTGAATGTGGCTTTCAAGGGTGGCTCCGTAACAGGTATCATGGTGGTGGGGCTCGGTCTGCTGGGCATCACCGGCTACTACATGTTCGTCAAGTCCGTAGCTCCCGTTGACGATGCTTTCCATGCGCTCGTCGGCCTGGGCTTTGGCTGCTCCCTCATGAGCGTGTTCGCTCGTATCGCCGGTGGTATCTACACCAAGGCCGCTGACGTCGGCGCCGACCTCGTGGGTAAGGTGGAAGCCGGTATTCCCGAGGACGATCCCCGCAACGCCGCGGTTATCGCCGACAACGTCGGTGACAACGTGGGTGACTGCGCCGGTATGGCCGCCGACCTTTATGAAACCTACACGGTGACCCTGGTCGCCGCCATGCTCCTGGCCAAGACCGTGTTTGGCGCAGACAGCCTGTGGGTGGAATTTCCCCTCCTGATCGGTGCTATTTCCATCGTCGCCTCCATTGTGGGGACGTACTTCGTTCGCCTGGGCAAGAGCCAGTACATCATGGGCGCCCTTTATAAAGGCTTGGCCGTTGCCGGTATCCTGGCCGCTGTCGCCTTCTATTTCGCTTCCCAGTGGTTCCTCGCCCTCCCCGGCGTGCAGCCCGCATTTACTCCGATGGGTGTGTTCATGACCGCCGTGATCGGTCTCCTTCTGACCGGCACCATCGTGGTGATCACCGAATACTTTACCTCCAAGAGCTTCGCCCCTGTGAAGCACATTGCTGAAGCAAGCCAGACGGGTCATGGCACCAACGTGATCGCCGGCCTCGCCGTCAGCATGAAGTCTACCGCGGCTCCCGCACTGGTGATCTGTGCCGCCATCGTTTGGGCCTATTCTCTGGGCGGCGGTTTCGCCGGTAATACCGGCGGCGGTCTGTTTGCAATCGCCCTTTCCGCAGTGGCCATGCTCTCCATGACCGGTATCGTTGTGGCCATCGACTCTTACGGCCCCATCACGGACAACGCCGGTGGTATCGCTGAAATGGCGGAACTGCCCGAATCCGTCCGCGCAGTCACCGATCCTCTGGATGCAGTGGGCAACACCACCAAGGCTGTAACCAAGGGTTATGCCATCGGTTCCGCCGGTCTGGCTGCTCTGGTTCTCTTTGCTGAGTATTCACGTTCCTTCGATACAGCCGTTCTGTTCGATCTTTCCAACCCCCTGGTCATCGTCGGTCTCTTCATCGGCGGTCTGCTGCCCTACTTCTTCGGCTCCCTCCTGATGGAAGCTGTGGGCAAGGCAGCGGGTGGCGTTGTGGAAGAAGTTCGCCGTCAGTTCCGCGAAATCCCCGGCATCATGGAAGGTACCGCCAAGCCCGAATACGGCAAGTGCGTGGACATCGTGACCAAGAGCGCCATCAAGCAAATGATGCTTCCTGCTTTGATCCCCGTTGTCGCTCCCGTCCTGGTTGGCTTCCTGCTGGGTAAAGAAGCGTTGGGCGGCGTGCTCATCGGGAGTATCGTTACCGGTCTCTTCCAGGCCATTGCCATGACCAGCGGTGGTGGTGCATGGGATAACGCCAAGAAGTTCATCGAAGACGGTATGTACGGTGGAAAGGGTTCTGAGGCTCACAAGGCAGCAGTAACCGGCGACACCGTAGGCGACCCGTACAAAGATACGGCCGGTCCTGCCATCAACCCGATGATCAAGGTTATCAACATCGTGGCCCTGCTCATCGTTCCTCTCATCAAGTAGTCTGGTTTTAAAGCAACCGGCGGGCTCTCTCCCGCCGGTTGCTGTTCTATGCCTTCCGGTCCACTCCCCTTATTATCCTCAGCCTTTTCTCCTACATTCCCATAACTCTTTGCCCGCTGGAACGATGGGTGTCGTTGCCGGAGCTCCGCTACTCCTCTGTTCCCCTGAATGCAGTCTCCCGAGAGTCTACCTTTCCGTTGCCGCACCTTGACTTGCGGGTCCATAATCTATACGATGCAAGGGCTGAAAATGGGAGAGGTATGTCCTTTGAAAACCCTTCACTGTGGTGAAACTCATGTTTGATAATCTTTCGGAAAAATTACAAAAAATTTTCAAGAATCTCCGAGGCCAGGGCAAGCTGACCGAAGACAACATCAAGGACGCCCTTCGGGAAGTGCGGATGGCGCTGCTGGAAGCGGATGTTCATTTCAAGGTAGCCAAGGACTTTGTGGCGGGGATTGCAGCGCGGGCGGTCGGACAGGATGTCATGCAGAGTCTCACTCCCGGCCAGCAGGTCATCAAGATTGTCAATGAAGCCCTGACAGACCTCATGGGCGGGAGCGCCCAGCCCCTGAAGCTCATCGGGTCCCCCCCCATCTCTCTGATGATGGTGGGGCTCCAGGGCTCCGGTAAAACCACCACAACAGGGAAGCTGGCCCGCAGGCTCATGAAGGAAGGAAGGCGTCCATGCCTCGTCTCCGCCGACGTGTATCGGCCTGCGGCCATCGAGCAACTGGTGACCCTGGCGGGGCAGCTGAAATTGCCGGTATATGCCTCCACGGTCCAGCAGCGCCCTGAAGAAATTGTCCGGGAGGCTCTTGGTTACGCCAAACAGCAGAATTGCGATACCCTGCTGGTGGATACAGCCGGACGCCTCCATGTGGATGAGGAACTGATGGCTGAACTGGGTCGCCTCAAGGAAATCCTGCATCCCAACGAAATCCTGCTGGTGGCCGATTCCATGACGGGTCAGGATGCCGTACAGGTCGCAGGGAAATTCCATGAGACCCTGGGAATCACTGGCGTCATATTGACCAAGCTGGACGGTGATGCCCGGGGCGGGGCCGCCCTGTCCATTCGCGCCGTGACCGAGTGTCCCATCAAGTTCATAGGGACCGGCGAGAAGCTGGACGCTCTCGAGGTTTTTCATCCGGATCGCATGAGCTCCCGCATCCTGGGCATGGGAGATGTCCTGTCCATGATCGAGAAGGCTCAGGAAGCCTTCGACGAAAAACAGGCGTTGGAACTGGCTCAGAAGTTTCGTGAAAACACTTTCACGCTGGAGGATTTTCGAGGCCAGCTGAAGCAGATCAAGAAACTCGGGTCTCTGGAGCAAATATTGGGAATGCTCCCCGGCATGGGGATCCTCAAAGAGCTCAAGAAGATGCAGGTGGACGAAAAAGAATTCGTGCGCATGGAAGCCATCATCAACTCCATGACCAAGGAGGAGCGCAGAAATGCGGATATCATCAATGCCGGGAGGCGACGGCGCATCGCCGACGGGAGTGGTACGTCCGTGCAGGAAGTCAACCAGCTCCTCAAGAGCTACAATGAGTCGCGAAAAATGATGCGGCAGATGATGGGCGGGGGGGGCACAGGCAAAAAGAAGAAAGGCAAATCACGCCGAAAACGAGCATTTTTCCCTTTTTAATTTCCGAGGAATACGCTATATCACATATTTTGCAGTCAAGAGCCCGCATGAGGGAAAGGTGCGCTTGCCTTTGGGAAACGGTGGAGTGCCCTGCTGGCGCGGCAGACCTCGAGGGGAATGCTTGGGCAAGGTTTGAACGGATGTATCATGCGAGAGGAATGATACCGCCGGGAGCGGTCTCCAGGAAATTCCTTGTGATGGAAATGATAGTTCAATCTCAATGGGGAGGTAACACACAGATCATGGCAGTACGCATTCGATTGGCCCGTGGTGGAAGAAAGAAAAGACCTTTTTATCGGATCGTGGTGTGCTCTTCTGAATCGCCGCGTGATGGTCGCTTCATCGAAAAGATCGGCACTTACAACCCTTTGATGGAGATCGCCGAGGTCAAGATCAATGCCGAGAGATTACAGTACTGGATTCAACAGGGTGCGAAGCCCACAGATACAGTGGCGAGTCTGATTCGGAAGAATGGTCTTCAGAGTGTTGAGAAGGCTTCCTAAAATCGAAGCCCAGCGGCGCAGAGAATCCGGAGGTCCCCATGTTGAAGGAATTGGTCGATTTTATGGCGCGTGCTTTGGTGGATAATCCCGAAAAAGTTAATGTGTCGGAAATTGAAGGTGAACAGACTTCTGTGATCGAATTGCGGGTGGCGAAAGAGGACCTCGGCAAAGTGATCGGTAAACAGGGGCGCACCGCTCGTGCCATGCGGACCATTTTGAGCGCCGCTTCAACAAAGATTCGTAAACGGGCCGTTCTGGAAATCATTGAATAGAGAAAATAAAAGACCTCGCCACGTTGCCATTGGAAAAATCACGCGAACCCACGGAGTGCGCGGAGCCCTCAAGATTTACACTTACGGAGAAACCTTGGGGGAGCAGGCAGCTGGGGATACCCTGTTTCTGAATCCCGAAACCGGTGGGGAAAATGTGGCGTTGACTCTGACGACACTGAGGCCGCAGGGGAAATTCTGGATTGTCCAGTTTCGGGAATGCAGCAGCATGGAAGATGCTCAAACGCTGCTGGGGGAAGAGGTCTTTATCCCCGAGGATCGACTGCCGCCCGTGGAGGAAGGGGAATATTATCACTTTCAACTGCTGGGGCTGGAGGTCGAGACCCTTGACGGAAAATCCGTGGGGATTCTGACCGCCATCATGGAGACCGCCGCCAACGATGTTTATGTGGTGGACAACCGGGGCAGGGAAGTACTGGTGCCCGCTGTACAGGAGATCGTTTGCAGCGTGGACCTGGAACTGGGGAAGATGGTGATTGATCCACCGGAAGGCCTCCTGGATGATCTTTGATATTTTGACCCTTTTTCCCGCCATGTTTGCCGCACCCATGGGGCAGAGCATCCTGGGAAAGGCGCAGGCGCGGGGATTGGTTGAGGTTCGGGTACACAACATTCGAGACTACGCGACGGACAAGCATCAGATGACCGATGACCGCCCTTTTGGTGGTGGTGAAGGGATGGTCATGAAACCCGAGCCTCTCGTGAGTGCCATCGAATCGTTGCAGCAGGAGACTCCTCGGCCCTGGGTGGTTTTACTGACGCCCCAGGGGCGGCTGTTCAGCCAGGCAATTGCCTGGGAGCTTAGCCACAAAACCCGGGTGCTCTTCATTTGCGGCCGTTATGAGGGGGTCGACGAACGGGTTGCGGAATACTATACGGACGACCAGATCTCCATTGGGGATTATGTGCTGACAGGGGGCGAATTGGCCGCCATGGTGTTGACGGATGCGGTGGCACGCTTGATACCCGGGGTTTTGGGCAACGAGGCTTCCACGGCAACGGAATCATTCAATGAGCCCATTCTGGAGCACCCCCAATATACGCGCCCTCGAGACTTCCGGGGCCAGGGAATTCCCGAAATATTGCTTTCCGGCAACCACGAAGCCATTGAGAGCTGGCGCCGTGGCCAGGCGCTCTACAGGACAAGGCAGCGCAGGCCCGATTTGTTTGCAAAACTGATTCTGTCCCGCCGGGATGAGGAGCTTTTGCGGCGGGCGGAAGAAGAGAATGAGATCCACTCCAGAAAGTCGGTTCCCACGGATGACCAGGAAAACGGGTTCGCTTTATGTCGCATTGGTGCACTATCCGGTTCTGAATCGCAACGGTGAAGTCATTGCTTCCGCTGTCACCAATCTGGATCTTCACGATTTGGCCCGAGCCTCCTGCACCTATGATGTTCCGGCATGTTACATCGTGTCGCCCCTGGAAGACCAGCAACGGCTTGCCGCTCGGCTGATCGGTCACTGGCGTGAGAGGGTCGGCAAAGATCTGCATCCGGATCGGGACCTTGCTTTGAGACGCCTGCACCTCGTGGAGGATGTTGCGGCAGCCCGGGACGATATCGAAGCGGCATGCGGTCGGAGCCCGCTCCTTTGGGCGACGACGGCGAGGACCGACGCGCAGAGTATGGGACACGCAGAGGCGCGCAGGATCCTGGCGGAGAGTTCACGGCCGATCCTGCTGCTGCTGGGCACGGGGTGGGGGCTGGCCCCTTCAGTCATGGGTGAAGTGGATTCCATCTTGGAGGCCATCCGAGGCATTGACGGTTACAACCATCTTTCGGTGCGTTGTGCTGCGGCCATTTTGCTGGATCGCCTTCTAGCGGCGGAAAGATGAAGAGAAAGCGAGAGGCGCTGCTTGCCTCTCTGACAACGTAGAATGGAGGACGACAAATGGGGATGAGAGCGGTTGAGGCGTTACAGCGTGAGCAGATGAGGGGAGATCTTCCTCCCTTTCGCATCGGCGATACGGTGAAGGTGCACGTGAGGATTCGTGAAGGTGAAAAAGAGCGTATCCAGGTGTTCGAGGGTGTAGTGATTCGCCACCACAAGGGACTGATGGGTGCCACCTTTACGGTTCGCAAAGTTTCTTACGGGGTTGGAGTGGAGCGTATTTTTCCTCTGCATTCTCCTCGTATTGACAAAGTGGAAGTGCTGCGCCGCGGACGCATTCGCCGCGCCAGACTCTACTATCTGAGGAATCGAGTGGGCAAGGCTGCTCGTATCCGCGAGAAGCGTTAGTGGTTGGAAAAGCCATGAAAGCTCCGGCGGAGGGAATGCTCTTTTTTGAAGAGCGGGTTTACTGCCGGGGCTTCCATCGGGTCGCAGGGATCGATGAGGTGGGTCGAGGTCCTTTGGCAGGGCCGGTGGTTGCAGCTGCAGTCGTGCTCCCTCCGGGGGCGGCTCCGGCTGGAGTTCGGGATTCCAAGGCGCTTACCCCTCGCCGGCGTGAGGCCTGCTGCGACACGATTCTTTCCTGTGCCGAAGATGTGGGTATCGGCGTTGTGGAAGCCGAGACCATCGACCGCATCAACATTCTCCAGGCTACCTTCCGCGCCATGCTCTCTGCCGTGGAGCAGTTGAAGCACCCTCCCCAATACCTTCTCATCGACGGTCCCTATCGCCTGCCTACAGACCTTCCCCAGGAAGGGATTCCCAAAGGGGACAGGCTTTGCCTGTCCATCGCCGCAGCTTCGATCGTAGCCAAGGTCCACCGTGACCGGCTCCTTCATGAATACCATCAGCTTTATCCCATGTATGGATTTGATCGCAACAAGGGATACGGAACCGCTGAACACCTGGCGGCGCTGCGGAAGTATGGGCCATGCCCGCTGCACCGCATGAGCTTCCGAGGGGTGCCGGCGCCGCGTGGGGATGGGAGGACAGAGCATGGAGACGCGTCAGGAGAAGGGCAAGCGCAGTGAAGACCTTGCCGCGGAATTTCTTGCACGGAAAGGACTGAAAATTCTGGGCAGGAACGTTCGCTGCGCCCTGGGAGAGCTGGATTTGATCTGCCGAGCGGGGGAGACGACGGTCTTTGTGGAAGTCAAATCCCGCTACGCAGGGGGCTATGGATTGCCCCAGGAATCTGTTTCGGGCGGAAAGCAAAGGAAGCTCACCCGCCTGGCCCAATGGTATTTGAAAAGTCATGGACTGGAGCGGCAGCCCGCGCGCTTCGATGTCGTCGCCATCCTCTGGAAGCAGGATGAGCCGGAACTGACCTGGATCGTCAATGCCTTCGAAGCCAGAGAATAAGCGCCGTTCCGAAAAGCGCCAACCCTTTCCCCAAAAGGGTGAGGGAGGTTTCAGGTCAGGCTCTGAGCCGCCCGAAGGGGCTGGGAAGAAACGAGGAGTCCTCTATGCCGTGGCGACGCCCATTGGAAACCTCGGGGATATCACTCTGCGTGCCCTGGAGACTCTGCGCGCTGTCGATGTGATCGCGGCAGAGGACACCCGGCATACTCGAAAGCTTCTCAGCCACTATGACATCCACAAGCCTCTGACGAGTTATCACTCCCACAATGCGGCCCAGCGCGGCCCTGAATTGTTGGGAAGACTGCTTCAGGGGCAGGACGTGGCCCTGGTGACCGATGCCGGGACCCCGGCCATTTCAGACCCCGGTGCCTTGCTGGTGGCCGAGGCTCTGGAGCTGGACCTGGAAGTCACTATCCTCCCCGGTCCCACTGCGCTTGTCGCTGCCTTGGTGGTTTCGGGTCTTTCCACCCACCCGTTTGTCTTTCTGGGTTTTCCTCCCCCACGGGGCAAGGAGCGGCGTAATTTTTTCGAATCCGCTGCCGCCTTCCGCATGACACGGATCCTGTATGAATCCCCTCAGCGTACCAGGCGCACCCTGGAGGATATTTTTCAATTTTGGGGAGATCTTCGCATCGCTGTTGCCCGGGAAATGACCAAGATTCACGAGGAGGTCTTTCGCGGACGGGTTTCGGCTGCCTTGGAGCACTTCTCGGAAGGCGTAAGGGGTGAGCTGGTGCTCGTGGTCGAAGGTGCGGGGCCGGCGTCAGGAATCGATGCAGAGGGTGAAAACTGGAAGGAGGAGTTGGGCACCCTCATGGCTGCTTCAGGCCTTTCGGTGAAAGAAGCCTCAGACGACATTGCAGGCCGATTTGGTCTGTCCCGAAGAGTGGTCTACCAGGAAGCTCTGAGAATAAAAGGGAGCTCATCCCCATAACCTTTTCGAGATCATATGCAAAATCAGCTCAGCAATCCCATTGGAGTATTCGATTCGGGCGTTGGAGGGCTCACGGTGGTGCGTGCCCTCATGGAACGTCTGCCGTTCGAGAACATCATCTATTTCGGAGACACGGCGCGCGTTCCCTACGGCGTCAAGTCCATCGAGACCATAGCCCACTATTCCCGACAGATCACCGAGTTTCTCCTGCAGCAGCAGGTCAAGCTCCTCATCGTGGCCTGCAACACCATGGCGGCTGTTGCCTGGCCCACCATCCAGGACCTTTCGCCGGTACCTGTCCTGGATGTCATCAATGCGGGGGCGCGTACGGCGGTGAATGTCACACGCGCCCGTTATGTCGGAGTCATCGGAACGCCGGCCACCATCAACAGCAATGCCTACGCCCGGGCCATTCATGGGTATGATTCCGAGATCCGCATTTTTTCACAGGCGTGCCCTCTTTTTGTTCCACTGGTGGAAGAAGGATGGCTGGATCATCCGGTCACGCGCCTCACGGCCCAGGAATATCTGAAGCCGGTTCTCTGCCACCCCATCGACACGCTGGTCCTGGGCTGCACACACTATCCCCTGTTGAAGCCCCTCTTGCAGGACGTTGTCGGCAGCGGCATTCAACTGGTGGATTCCGCCGAGGCCATGGCAGAGCAGACGTCCGTCGTCCTGCACGGGCAGAACCAGGAGAACCCGGCGCGCACCTTGCCCGAATACCGTTTCTTCGTGACGGATGTGCCGTTGCGGTTTCAGTCCATTGGCGAGCGTTTCCTGGGCCGAACGCTTCCCAATGTGAGAGTGGTCAAGTGGTAGGGGGGACTCGTACTGTCCCGTGGAACGAAAACTTTCGCCAATGCGACCCTGCGAAGCTTCCCGCTGACGATGCCTTTCGGTTTTGAAACTCCGCGTCCTTCCTTTCTTCCCGTTCTTTTTCCTCCCCGAGCCAAGGTGATCTCGAATCGTGCCTGGGAGGCGCCCGTTGAAACTGGGGGTGTAAGGGTTTATATTTAGCTCATGTCAAAAGAGGGAGATAGATTTTTTTATACAGAATAGAGAGTTGGAAGGACATTCCCATGTCTGAGGAATTCCCGAAATTTCCAGATCAGGAAGAGCTGGAAAAGGAATTGAGTGAATATCTTTCGAAGAAATACGGTTACCGTATCAAGGTGATTTCGCCCATGATGATGCCTCAATCCAAAGATGCTCCGGACAAGCCCGCTGCGCCGGGCGGGGTGGACAAGATCAAGTTTGACCTGAAGCCTGAAGAGCTCGAAGGTTATCTCAATCAGTATGTTATCGAGCAGAACGAAGCAAAGGCCGTCCTGGCGACCAAGATTTGCACACACTACAACCGCATCAGATTCCAGCGCCGCAAGAGAGGTTCCGCGGGCGAAACGATGGTGGGGCGCATCAAGAACAACATCCTCCTCATTGGCCCCACGGGGGTGGGAAAAACCTACCTGGTGAAATTGATCGCCCAAAAACTCGGTGTTCCCTTCGTCAAAGGAGATGCCACCAAGTTCAGTGAAACGGGATACGTCGGCGGCGATGTGGAGGACCTAGTGCGCGAACTGGTCCTGGATGCCGGGGAGGACATCGAACTGGCCGAGCACGGGATCATCTACATCGACGAAGTCGACAAAATTGCCTCGTCGCACCAGATCCTCGGCCCCGATGTCTCCAGGACCGGAGTCCAGCGTGCCTTGCTCAAGCCCATGGAAGAAACGGAAGTCGATCTCAAGGTGCCCCACGACCCGATTTCCCAGATGCAGGCCATCGAGCATTTTAGAAAAACGGGGAAGCGGGAACGCCAGGCGGTGAACACCCGGAATATTCTTTTCATCATGAGCGGGGCTTTCAACGGACTGTCGGAAATCATCAGGAAGCGGCTCCAGCGCCAGGGAATCGGTTTTGGAGCCACGCTGCAAAGCAAGGAAGAGGACAGCAGGCTGACGCGCTTTGTGAAAGCTGAAGACCTCATTGCCTATGGATTTGAAAGCGAGTTCGTAGGGCGCCTTCCGGTGACCGCTGTATTGGATCCCCTGGAAGTGGAGCATCTCTACCAGATCCTCAAAAATCCCAACAATCCCATTATTCTGGGAAAAAAGGAGGATTTCCGCAGCTACGGCATAGACATCAAATTCGAAGACGAGGCCTTGCATCTGTTCGCGCAAAAGGCATGGGAGGAAAAAACCGGTGCGCGGGGGCTTGTGAGCGTCATGGAAAGGGTCCTGCTGCACTTCGAGAAGAGCCTGCCGACGTCCAAAGTGAGGTCCTTTGTCGTGACCGAGCGGGTGGTGAAGGATCCGGACGGTGAGCTGAAGGCCATCTTGACGCATCCAGACGATCCCGAAAGGCTTAAAGCCTGCCAGCTGATCCTCGAAGAGGAAAAACGGGGTATCCGCGAGATGATGCTGAAGCGCCAGAAGCACTACATCGAGAATTATCCCCTGGTGTTCAATGCCGGGCGCCTGGACCTGGTGGTGGATCAGCACTTGAGGACGGGGCTTTCCATCGAGGGTGTTTTCGATGAAACCATTTTGCATTACAATCAGATCAAGGTCTTTGAAACCGATTTTTATGAAAATCATGGCTTCAAGATTCATTTCAATGAAGAGGCGATCAACGAGATCATCCGCGAAGCCCTGCTGCGGGACACTTCCGCCACAGCGGTGTGCCTGGAAATTTCCAGGGACTACAGCCACGGTTTCAAGTTGATTGCCGACCGAAGCGGGCAAACGGAATACATCCTGCCCAAGGGCGCCGTCTTACATGCCGACACGTACATGGATGGACTGATTCGGGAGAGCTATCGGATGCATCCGCTGAGTGCCGGCGTCACGGATAAATGATCCACGAGAGGAAAAGAGCGTAATGATTGGTATTTCAAAATTATATTGTGGAACGGTGGAGCCTTCCGATGCACTGCGATATGGACGGCACAGCGGTGCGTTGCCTTCTCACCTCCTGCAGTTCTCTGCAGACAAGAAACCGGTGGTGGTCTGGAATGTCACGCGCCGCTGCAATCTGAAATGTGTCCACTGTTATGCCCATGCACGAAACGAGCACTTTCCCGATGAGCTTTCCACGGCCGAGGGAAAAGTCGTTTTGGATGACCTGGCACAGTTTGGCGTTCCCGTCGTCCTGTTCTCGGGGGGGGAGCCCCTCATGCGGCCTGATCTTGTCGAGCTGGCGGACTATGCGGTGGGCAGGGGAATGCGCGCTGTCATCTCCACCAACGGGACCCTCATCACGCCGGAAGTGGCTGAGCAGTTGAAGCGGGTCGGACTTTCCTATGTGGGCATCAGCCTGGATGGGCTCGAGGAGGTGAATGACCGCTTCCGAGGGGTGAAGGGTGCCTTTCGAAAGGCCCTGGACGGGATCCATGCCTGTCAGGCAGCCGGCATCAAAGTGGGACTCCGGTTCACCATGAATCGCTTGAATGTTCAGGAAATTCCAGCCATATTCGATCTCCTGGAAGAGCACGATATCCCCAGAGTCTGCTTTTATCATTTGGTCTACGCCGGTCGGGGAAGCAAGTTGATCGAGGAAGATCTCTCCCATGAAGAAACGCGAAAGGCCGTGGACCTGATCATCGATCGGACCTCGGACCTTCACCGGCGTGGAAAGGTGAAAGAGGTTCTGACGGTGGATAACCACGCCGACGGGCCCTATGTCTACCAGCGCCTGGTGAAGGAGGGCTCTTCGAGGGCGGCCGATGTGCTGGAGCTCCTGAAAATGAACGAAGGGAACAGCTCGGGCCGGGGCATCGGATGCATCAGCTGGGATGGGACCGTGCATGCCGATCAGTTCTGGCGTCATGAGTCTTTCGGCAATGTGCGGGAGCGCCCTTTCAGCCAGATTTGGAGCGACGTCTCCCATCCCCTGATGGGGAAGCTCAAAGACAAGAAGCAATATGTGACGGGGCGTTGTGCAGCCTGTCGCTGGCTCGATATCTGCGCCGGCAACTTCCGGGTGCGCGCCGAGGCTGCGATGGGAGACCTCTGGGCCCCGGACCCTGCCTGTTATCTTACGGATGAAGAGATCTCCCAGACATTATAGACTCGCCTGTGATCCGGTGAACCGGCACGCCATATTTCACCCCATCCCGGCACCCCGTGCTGACGGAGGAAAGAAAATTTATGTATTTTCCTGAATATCGTCTGAGACGTTTTCGACGGACGGAAAATCTGCGCCGCATGATTCGTGAAACGGTGCTCACCGTGGATAATCTTGTCTACCCCCTGTTCGTTATGCCGGGAGAAGATATCAAAAACCCCGTCCGGTCCATGCCCGGAATTTTTCAGTTTTCGGTGGACCAACTCCTGGAAGAGCTGAAAAGCGTGGTGCGGCTGAAAATCCCGGGGATCATTCTCTTTGGGTTGCCCCAGGAAAAGGATGAACGGGGGAGTGAGGCACATTCACAAACCGGGGTCGTTCAGGAGGCGGTTCGGGCCATAAAGGACAAATATCCCGAACTGGTGGTTATCACCGATGTCTGTCTCTGCGAATACACAAGCCATGGCCACTGCGGCATACTCCACGGCCAGGAGGTGGACAACGACTCCACGCTGGATGTTCTGGCAAAGGTCGCGGTTTCTCACGCGCGGGCCGGCGCAGATATTGTGGCTCCGTCCGATATGATGGATGGGCGCGTCGGAGCCATACGTCATGCCCTCGATGAGAACGGCTTCGATCAGGTGGCGATCCTGGCCTATTCGGCCAAGTACTGTTCCGCTTTCTACGGTCCCTTTCGCGATGCGGCGGATTCGGCTCCCCAATTCGGTGACCGCCGGGCTTATCAGATGGATATGGCCAATACGGACGAAGCCCTGCGCGAGGTGGATCTCGACATCGACGAGGGCGCCGATATGGTCATGGTGAAGCCTGCATTGGCCTACCTGGACGTGATTTACCGGGTCAAGACCGAGTTTGAGCGGCCGGTGGCGGCGTACAACGTCAGTGGGGAATACTCCATGATCAAGGCGGCTGCGGCTCAAGGGTGGCTGGACGAAAAGCGTGTCATGATGGAAACTCTCACGGCTATTCGCCGGGCCGGGGCCAGTCTTATCCTGACTTATTTTGCCAAGGATGCGGCCGAAATACTTCAGGGCTAATACAGATTGGCGAAAGTTTGCGCCCTGTGGGACAGTGCGATTCCCCTACATCCAATAGCCTCGGCTCCCTGGTTTCTCCTCCGGGCAGCGTAATTTTATGAAAGCAAAATTTCCATGACATCCAATGCTGTATCACATCCTTCCCGGCCTCAACCCTCGGCATCCAGCCCCTCTTCACCGGGAAAAGGACATCCGGGCGGGGTGGGCAACCTGAGATTGGTGGCCTGGGAAGTGACTCGCTCCTGCAACCTGGCCTGTCTCCATTGCCGTGCTGCGGCCCAGGACCGTCCCTACGAAAATGAACTGAAAACCGAGGAATGCTTCCAACTCCTCGACAACATCGCAACCTTTGCCCAACCCATCATCATTCTCACGGGAGGTGAACCGCTCCTGCGCCCCGATATCTTTGATATCGCGGCATACGGCCATGAAAAGGGCTTCCGTATGACCATGGCCGTGAACGGTACCCTCGTGACTCCGGAGACGATCCTGAAAATGCTCGATTCGGGGATTCAGAGGATCAGCATCAGCCTGGACGGAGCTTCGGCGGCTTCGCATGATGCGTTTCGGCAGGTGCGGGGTGCTTTCGATGGTGCTCTTCGGGGGATGGCACACGCCCGCGAAGGAGGACTGGATTTCCAGGTCAATACCACCATTACGCAAAGGAATCTTCATGAACTGGGGGCCATCCAGGATTTGGTGGTTTCCCTGGGAGCGGTGGCGCACCATATTTTTCTCCTCGTGCCCATGGGGCGTGGAAAGGATCTGGCGGAGCAGGGCATCAACGCCCGTCAGTACGAGGAAACGCTGCACTGGTTTTACGATCAGAAGAGCAAAGTCCCCATGCAGCTCAAAGCCACCTGCGCGCCGCACTATTACCGCATCTTGAGGCAGCGGGCAAAATCCGAAGGGGTCAACGTGGATTTCCAGACCTTTGGATTGGATGCGGTTTCGAGGGGATGCTTGGGAGGGACGGGCTTCGCTTTCATCTCTCATGTGGGGATCGTTCAGCCCTGTGGTTACCTGGAGCTGGATTGCGGGAATATCCGTGAGAAGCCCTTTCGAGAAATCTGGGAAACCTCACGGATTTTTCAGGATTTGAGGGACTTCAAGAAATACGAAGGAAAGTGCGGCAGGTGTGAATATGTGCGCGTGTGCGGTGGGTGCCGGGCGAGGGCATACGAAAGCACCGGCAATTATCTTGCCTCGGAGCCTCTCTGCATGTATCAGCCCGCTGAAAAATCTCCATCATGAGCGCTAGAGGCAGAGTGGAAGTGATGATACAGAAAAACCGGGCGTCGGGTGGGAAGGGTTTTGCCGCCCTATGGCAGGGGAGTGCCATTGTGCTGCTGGGTGCGGGCCTGGGACTCCTGGTGAACCAGTGGCGCCCTGATGCGCTGCCCCTGATCGCCGACTGGTCTCTGAAGTCTCAGCTTGCCGCGGTTGGACAGGACGAGAGCCTGCTGGTCTCTTTGGAGGAGGCTAAAGCCCTTTTTGACACCCGGGCGGCAGTCTTCGTCGATGCCCGGGCCCAGGAATTTCATGCCCTGGAGCATATAGCCGGTGCGCTCAATTTGCCCTGGGAGGATTTTGAAGCCCATTTCCAGCAGGTCATGGCGGATGTTCCTCCGGATACTTTGATCATCACCTATTGCGACGGCGAAAGCTGTGCTCTCAGCAAAGATTTGGCCTTAGCCCTGCAGGGAAAAGGCTATCCCCATGTGCGAGTCCTCCCGAACGGTTTGTCCCTGTGGAAGGATGCGGGCTTGCCCCTGGAATCCCGGTAGGGCAGGGTTTGCGCGACCCTGCCGTACCGGAGACGGTTCCGATATTCTATTGGGAGGGAGCCTGGGGCTGGGGAGCCTGCTGATCCCGGGGCGGAGCATTGCCGCCGGTGCCTCCCACTCCCAGGGGGGAGGCCTGTGAAGAGTTGATCACATGAACCTGAACATCCTGCGGTGAACCTGGAGCTGCGTCCGTCTCTACGGAGAGAACGGTGAGCTTTTGGTTTCCCGGCGGCACGGTTTCCATCTTGGGCTTGAGCTCCAGGTAGTACCCGTTTTGACCTGGGATGGACTGTTGAGTGACTTGAAGGAGAGATGCATCGTAAGTCAATTTGGAAATCTGGAAAGGTTTGTTCCCCCAACTTGCCACGATCACCTTTCCCATGCGAGTCGGCTGCTGGGCAGCAAGGTTGCCCAGTAAAATCGTTTTGGGCTTGACGTCGATGTCCCCCTGGATGGCGCCGTTCACGCGGATGAGAATCTCTGGTTTTTGCTCCAGGTCCGTCGTGCATCTGATGTAGCCGGCATAATTCCCCTGCTGCAGCAGGTTCGTCACCTTCAGGCGGTAATGCCTGCCCGCTTCTACCGTCTCCATGTCATACCGGATCTTGCCCTCCAGGTTGGTTTCCGTTTTGGTGATCTGGAAGGGATGAGATACGGACGTGAGCTCGACGACGCTCTCGGACATCTTCTCACTCGGTCCACGAAAGGCAATGCTGTCCGTCGGACGAACATCCACGAAGGATTTGACGGTTCCCTGCACGGTCAGCGCCAGGCGAGCCCCCTGGGGATCGTTGCTGACAATCTTTGCGTCTTTCTTGATTTTGCCGTGGTAACCTCTGAGTTTCACTTTCAGGGTAATTTTTCCCTCGCCACCGGGAGGGATTGCCTGGTCAAACCGGGCAACGGCGCAACCTCAGCCGGGGTTGACTTTTTCGATTTGAAGCACCGCCTTTCCTGTGTTTTTGACAATAAAATCATGTGAAATTTCGGCATCTTCCATAGCCTCGCCGAAGTCATGGGTGGGTTCGGCGATCTCGATGACGGGCCCGTCCTGCAGAGCTTGAGCCTGTGCCGATGGCGTATCAGCGCCCCTGGTTGAAGGTGCATCCCCGGCGGAAACGCCGCCCGGTATCAGAAAAGTCAGTAGAAAAAGAAAAAAAATCTTCAACGGTCCGCACATATGGCAGAGGATCCTCCCTATTCAGATACTCGGTTTATAATGAAAAGGCCTTATTTACAAATTATGACCTTGCACAGCCCATGCCGGATGGATAGCTTTTCCCTTTTCAAAGGTCAAGAGCAAATCATTTGCCAGGTATCGAAGGAAACAGCCCCGCCCCATCGCTTCATTTCCTGGTCCCTGTAGGTGAAGGGTCCGTAACGAGCTGCCCGGCGGGGACGACGGCGATGCCTGCCTCCCGAAACTTGCCGGCACTCTCTCGAAGGACTCGGAGCGTGCTGTCGTGGGGATGCCCTATGGCGATGGCGGTGCCCTGGATTTTGGCTTTTCGAATGAGCCGTTGGATCTGTGCGCGCGTGAACTCTTCCTTCACCTCGTGGTCCAGAAATATATCCCTGCGCCCCACAGGCATCCGAAAATTCCGTGCCGCAGCCAATCCCGTGCTCTTGGGGCTCGTATAACTGTCAAGAAAATAGAGATTCCTCTCCTGTAATTCTTTCAGGAGAGTCTTCATGGAACGGGTGTCTTCGGTAAACCGGGACCCCATGTGGTTATTCACTCCCGATGCAAACGGGCTGGAATCCAAGGCGGATTCCAGAGTCCGCTGCATCTGGTCCTGAGTCATGCTGAGGAGCAGAGCGCCGTCGCCGGGATTGGTCTTGGGGTATCCGTGGGGCTCCATGGGGAGATGGAGAAGAACTTCACGATGGCGATCGTGGGCAAGTTGAGCGATTTCCTTGCTATGGCTCTGATAGGGAAGTACCGAAAACGTGACGGGAAGGGGGATTTCCAGGAATTTCCTGGCCATTTCCAGGTCCTGTCCAAAGTCATCGATGACAATGGCCACTCGGGCTACCGTGGGCGGCGGCGCCGGTGGAGGAACAGGATGCTTCACTGAGGGCTCAGCTAAAGGTTCAGGACGGTTCAGGGCAAGGGAGAGCTTCTCCTTATGCACTGGGGCTTCCGCCCTCTCGGGCTTGCCGGCGGCTGCCGAAGGCGTGGACCGCTGGGCGGGAGTGATCTCCTTGAAAGGGGGCAAGGGGCTGTCGGCGTGGGGAGCAGGTGTACTGCGCTCCTCCCTGACCGTTGTGGGCTTTGAAGACTGCTGTTCGCTTGCCGCTTCGGAAAGAGCGATTTGAGGGGGCGGATGCGTCTCCTGGTCCCTGTCGCCGCCTTTGGGCTTCGGGTGCCTGGCGATTTGGGCCGTATCATCCCTGGAGGAAGCGGCCTGGGACTGTGCGGAAGGCGGTTCCGAAGGCATGGACTCCGTTCGGTTTGTGTCCTGCTGGGGTTCCTCCCTGGAAGAGGGTCGTTTTTCAGGGGTGGCCGACGAGGTCGCAATGCGGGCTGCCGGGGAGGAAGAACGTTTGATGGAGTTTTCTCCCCAATAGATGAGGCCACCTAAAACGACAATGGCCAGCACCCATAAGGTAAGGAGCGGCAGGAAGGAAAATTTGCGGGATCCAAAGGCGAAGAGCTTTGCAGCTCCACGCCTGGATCTTCGAGCGGTTTTTCCGGGGGGGCGTTTTCCGCCCGTGTTGGAAGAATTCCGCCCCGCCGGAGTTTCGTCTGTTCTCTTGGGAGCTCCCGATGAAGACATAACGAATCGAAAACAGACCTACTGATTGGCAATGGATTGATTCATGATTTTATAGCCCTTCAACAGGTCCAGGGCTCGCCGCAGCTGATTGTCCTGAGCCAGCATTTTTTGAGTTTCCGCCTGCATGCTATTCACTTCCGATTCAGGGTTTTCCGTCTTCTTGTTTTCCATATGACGGGGAAGGTCCTTTTCGCGGATGCGGCGCATCTCTTCGGTGTTGTCCTCATCTTCCTTGGGAGGCAGCTCCCGTTTCACCAGGATATCCGGTTCGATGCCCTTTGCCTGGATGGATCGCCCGGAAGGGGTGTAGTAGAGAGAAGTGGTCAGGCGCAGGGCGGACCCGTCATTCAGAGGGATGACCGTCTGGACCGATCCCTTTCCAAAGGTGGGCTCTCCCAGAACAAGCGCCCTTTTATGGTCTTGCAGAGCGCCCGCCACGATTTCAGAAGCGCTGGCGCTGCCGGAGTTGACCAGAACGACGATGGGATAGTCCCGGGGCTTGGAGTTCTTGTGCGCTTCGAAGCGCATTTTCTGACTCTCAAGGCGTCCCCCCGTGTAAACGATCAATCCCTTGTCCAAGAATTCGTCGCTGACCTCCACCGCCTGGTCCAACAACCCACCGGGATCGTTTCTCAGGTCGAGGACCAAACCGTTCAGCGGGTGGTTTTGTTCCTCCAGGGCATCCAAGGCTTTGCGCAGATCGGTGGATGTGCCGCTCTGGAAGCTGGAAATGCGCACATAGCCGTAACCGGTATCGAGCGTCCTGTACTTGATGCTCTGGATAGCAATAATGTCCCGTACCAGTTCGAACTCCAGCGGTTTGCGCTCTCCCTTGCGGATAATGGTCAACTTCACCTTGGTGCCTTTGGGGCCGCGCATTTTCTGAACGGCATCCATGAGGGACATGTCCTGGGTCGGCTGATCGTCGATTTTCACGATCTGATCATTGGCCTGAATGCCGGCCTTGTCTGCGGGCGTATCTTCCAGGGGAGAGACGACCGTCAAAACACCGTCTCGAATGGAAATCTCGATCCCCAGCCCTCCAAATTTCCCCTTGGTTTCGATCTGCAGTTCCTTGTAGTCTTCAGGCTTCAGAAATGAGGAATGGGGGTCCAGTTCGCGCAGCATTCCCGTCACTGCTCCGTAGATGAGCTTCTTGGAATCCGCTTTTTCCACATAGTTGTCCTGGACGATATTCAGGACATCACTGAAAAGCTTCAGGTATTGGTAGATGTCCGAATTTTCCTGGTTTGTCTTGGCCTTCAGCCCGGACCAACCCAGCAGCAGGAAAGAGATACCGACAATCAGCACTATCGTCCGTTTTCTGTTTTTTAACATGGGGACTTCCTCACTCTGTCAAAATAGTATGAACCGCCAACCATTCCATGGGATCGACTGCTTTTCCATAATGTCTCAACTCAAAATAAATCCCGGCTCCACTTGAAGAGCCGGAATTTCCAACCGTGGCTATCTGTTCGCCCGATTCCACGCTGTCGCCCACGCTGCGCAGAAGCTCCTCGGCATGAGCGATCAAGCTGTAGTAGTGGTCGCCGTGATCGATGATCATCACCTTGCCGTATTCCTTGAACCAGTCGGCGTAAACCACCAGGCCGCCGTAAACGGCCTGCACCGGCTGCCCCACGGGAGCCTGGATGACGATCCCGTTTTGATACAGGGACGGCGTGCCGGCCCCTCCCTCTGTTGTGTAAGTGTTGATGACCTTCCCGGCTGTGGGGAGGGGCAGAGCACCTCGAAGCTCGGAAAAGGTCCCGGATCGAAAGTCAAAAATGGGCTTTCGATAAAGGGCGCTGTCCCCCTGTTTTTGCCGGTTCTCCATGAACGCTGCATGATACTGAGCGTAGAGGCTTTCATCCTGACGGACCTGGTCCAGGAGCTCTGCTTTCTTGCGTTGAACAGAAAGGATCTCTTGCTCCCGAGCCTCTTTTTGAAGCCTGATGGCGCTGGTGCGATCACTGATCTGAGAAAGGATCATTTCGAGGTTCCGGAGGGCGGTCTGTCGGTCCTCCAGATCACGCAGGATGCGGTGGTCCTCCTCCAAAAGTCTCTTTGTGATGCGCTCCATCCATGGGGCCTCTCGAAGATCATGGGTAGAAAGCAAAGAAATTGCATAGCCCATTTGTTGAAACTTGTAAAGAGCGACCAAGCGGGCTTTTGCCATCTCGGCGCGCTGTACCAGCTCGATGCGGAGAGCCTGGAGAGTTTGAGTCATTTCAGACTGTTCTGCTTCCAGCTTCTGCAGCTGTTGGAGCAGTTCCTCTTTCTGAGCCACCAACCGGGGCAGCTTTAGATCCAACTGTTCCAGGATGGAAACTTTCAATTCCCGCGACCGAAACGGCCCTGCATCCCGGAATTCCGATTCGCCCCTCATGGGGTTGGATGCGGCGGGACGAACCTGCGCCGCGCATTGTCCTCCCATGAAAAGGAGGCACGGCCACAGGATGGCAAGGCAGACTAGAGTGGAAGCCACCATTGCTGCGCGGGAAAACCTCCATGTAGAGTCACGCACTTTTCTTCAAGGCCAGCCAGGTGCCTGCCGATCCGAGCACAGCCCCGCATGACAGCAGCCCCACGGCGAGGAAGAGCTGCTGCCATGCCTTCAAAGAGACCACTGGAATCAATAAGGGGGGGAGGACCGTCTGAAATTGAGCCGTCGAGAAGACTGAAAGCCCAACCGCCAAAAGCGCCCCGACACATCCTTGCATGATTCCCGCCAGGTAGAAGGGCGCCTGGCTATAGAAATCCGTTGCTCCTGCAAGGCTGTAGATTTCCAGTGCATCCCGACCGGACAAAATCAGGGCACGACTGGAGAGGAAAAGCATCAGAAGCGCGACAGCACCCGCAAAGCCCATCCCTCCCCACCACAGGTATTCCACGGCGGTGGTTCCTTCCACCATCGGCCTGGATTGCCCCCTTCCGTACAGGATGTCTTCGACCTCCGGAGATTGCCTGATCTTTGTTATGAGGGCATCCAGATTTTTGGAGCCCAGCGTTTCGGGTTGGAATTGAACCTCCAGGGAAGGGGGGAAGAAGGTGTCGCCCAAGCCTGTCAACACCCCTTTCCACTGGCCCAGAAGCGCCTCGGTTCTTCTCCGCGCGTCCTCCTGTGAAATCAAGGAAACGTGGCGGATCTCGGGCCGGGATCTCAGCTCTTCCGCAAGGCCTTCCTGCACCTGACGGCAAATGTCCGGGTGCATGTAGACGGTGGCTCGATCCTCTGCCGTCCAGGAAGGCCTGGAGAGGCGGTAGGTGGCGGCAAGGCAGGATAGGATCGCAAGAAGATAAAAACAGAGGCTTACGGCAATGACAGTGCTCAGCCAGGGGATGAGATGGAAACGCAGTGCATCCCGGGTGCGATCGATAAGGCGCGAAAGGGTATCATTGAGCATAAATCATTCCGCTGCGGTTTGTTCGGTGATTTTCCCCTGGTGCAGGACAAGAACCCGGCTCCCCGGGACTGCCGTGGGAAGGGAGGCATTGTGTGTGGCCAGGATCACGGTGGTTCCCATCACTCTCACATCCTCCAGGAGCTTCATGACCCGGCGCGCTTCCTGCGCATCCAATCCCCCTGTCGGCTCATCCGCAAACAGGATGACCGGATCGTTCACCACGGCACGCGCGATCGCCACACGTTGTCTTTCGGATGCCGAAAGGCACTTGCACGACAGGGCACCCTTTTCCTCCAGTCCCAGCATGCGGAGCAGGGCAAAAGCTCTCTTTTGTGCGAAAGCTTCCCCACTGCCGGCAACCTCCAGGGGCAGCGCCACATTTCTGAAGACACTGCGGTGCATCAGGAGCTTGGAATCCTGTAAGACAATCCCCAACTGCCTTCTGAAAAAAGGAATTTCCCGAGGGGGAATTTCCGCGATGTCCCGTTCCTCGATGAGGACGTGACCCTGGTCAGGAGGCTCAAGACCCAGCAAAACCTTGAGAAATGTGCTTTTCCCCGAGCCGCCTTTCCCCAGCAAAAAGGCGAAATCGCCTTGAAAGATGTCCAGGTTGATATCCTGCAGGACTGGATCAGCCGGTGGATATCCCTTGGAGATGTGGAGGCACTGAATCAGACGCGTCATAAGCAGATAGAAACCGCTTGGGATCGAGATCAATCGAAATCGAATGAGCTGCCTGAAAGCTTCAAACAGTCACAGGCCATGAAAACATTGCAGGATAGCTCGGTTTTTCTGCAACAAAGCCGTCATATCTTTTTATGATGGCTCAGAAAATCTCTAAAACACCGCCGTAGATTGCTATATATCCCTTTTTGGCTGTTGATCAAATAAATAGCATGCCGGATATGAAATATTTCATGGACGAGTCGCTCCACGCTCCAATCTTCCGGATTGCGCTCCTCTTTTGCCAAGGATTCCATGAAAAGAGGAACCATCTTGTCCCGCATGCGGAGCTCGGTGTCCACCAGGAAGATGGACATGTGGGGCTGCAGATCGCCGATGCGCTGAAGGAATGCTGAAACGGCAGGCCTTTCCACGCCGCGTGGGGGAGAAGATTTGACCTCCACATAAACGAGATATCCTGCCACCATCCCGATGACATCGTAATCGCCGCCGGAGCGTGTTTGCTTCAACCGCAGGTTGAAGAGTGCGGGGGCAAGGAATTCCCGGCGGAAAATTTCACAGACATACCATTCCAGGGTGGGGCCGAAACTTGAGATTCCCCTCCGCTTCAACCTGTAACCTCCCTCCGCCTGGATCTCCACCAGCTCGAGCTGTTCCATGCTTTGCAAGTAGGATCGGACGGTCGGCAAAGAGCAATAGCGGCTGAGGGGCTCCAGGCTTTCCCCTTCAGGAAACTGGATGAGATCGCGCAGAAAGAGGCGGAAGGAATACCGTCGCAGGAGCCCGTAAAAACGCTCCAGCTGTGTGAGACTGAAATGAGGGGGAAAGAGTATCTGCGATTGATCCCCGTGGGAGAGGATGGGGAGTCCTCTTTGCCCCAGGATCGCTTCAACCGGGTGGACCTGCCGGCCCAGTTCCTGGCGCAATACCCGCATTTCCTCCCTGACCTGGGATAGCCCGGCCTTGAGACGTTCCACTTCCTCTTCCAGGTGTCGGAGTCGATCCGTCATGGCCATCCGTCAGCTGAGCTTGCGGGGACTCGACAACAATGGGCTGGGATCCCTGCTTTGGTCTCCTCAGGAGGTCCCGCCGCCCCAGGCTGTCGTCTCCCCCCTCGTGCCTCTGGGGAGCAACTGTCAATCCAGGAGGCAGATTTCGGCAGCGCGGTCGAAATGCAGCGTGATTTCGTAGGTTCCGTCCACGTAGGAGCTTTCCACGACGTAGCCCAGCTTCTGGAACACGCCGAAAACCCTTTCATTTCCAGCAGTGATATAGGCAGAGAGTGTCTGGATCCCTTTCTTTCGGGCGATCTCCACGATGTGTTGAATGAGGAAACTGGCAATCCCCTTACGGCCGTAGTCCGGATGAACGGCAAAATCGATCTCAGCGTGTTTGCTCTCATCGATCAGCGTATAGCGCGCCAGGGCGATGATGCGTTCGGCATCCATCTCACCGGCCAGTGCCATGATGGTCATCTCTCGATCGTAGTCGATGTTGACCATACGCTGCAGGTCATAGTGAGGAAATACCTTCATGGTGGAAAGGAAGCGGATGTAGGATTCGTCGTTGGGAAGGGAATAGAAGAACTCTTTCAGGGCACGTTCGTCGGTGGGCTTGGCGGGCCTGAAAAAGATCTGCGTGGTGCTGTCGAAAATCTGGGTCATCTCCCATTCTGAGGGATAGAGAGCCTTGGGAGTCGCCATATAGACCAGCTCCCTCCGCAGATAGTTCAGCCTCTGAGCCTCCTGCATCAACTCCTCCCGGAAGTCCGGGTGCGCGATGCCTATCAGTGCCAGGGCCCGTTCGCGTATGCTCTTCCCGTGGAGGTTGGCGATTCCATATTCCGTCACCACGTATTGCACGCCGCCCCGAGTGGTCACCACGCCCGCGCCCTCGGAGAGAATGGGAACAATGCGGGATTTCTGTCCGTCAAAGGTCGTGGCGGGAAGGACGATAATCGCTTTCCCCTTCTTGGAATACCGTGCTCCGCGCATGAAATCGACGGCACCTCCCACCCCACTGTATATTTCATAACCCAGGGAATCGGAGCAGACCTGCCCCGTCAAATCGACCTCCAGGCCCGAGTTGATGGTGATCATCTTTTCATTTTCAGAAATGACCAGGTAGTTGTTCGTGTAGTCGATGGGGAAGAATGCCACCATGGGGTTATTGTTGACAAAGTCGTAAAGCTCCTGCGTGCCCAGGCAAAAGCTGCTCACGATTTTTCCCGTGTGGAGGGTTTTTCGAGCGTTGGTGATGACACCCTTCTTTACGAGATAAAGATAGGCGTCTGTCAGCATATCCGCATGGACACCCAGGTCCTTCTTTTCTTCCAGGGCATAGAGAACAGCCGTGGAGACACTCCCCACCCCGACGCGAATGGTGGAGCCGTCATCGATGAGCTTGGCCACGTTTTTGCCGATCTCCTGGGCGATGGGATTCTGCACGGGGATCCCCACCTGGAGAAGAGGCTCCTCATATTCCACCAGGGCGTCGATGTCCTTCACATGGATGAAAGTGTCCCCAAGGATCATGGGCATCCGGGGGTTCACCTGGGCGATGACGTACTGTGCGCTTTCGGCCGCGGCCTTGACGATGTCGACGGCGATACCGTAGCTGCAAAAGCCGTGCTCGTCGGGGGGCGAAACCTGGATGAGCGCCACGTCGATGGGCAGTGCCCCGCTTCGGAAAAGTCCCGGAATGTCGCCCAGGTTGATGGGAGTGTAGTCTGCGCGTCCTTCGGCGATGGCCTCACGCGTGGCCGCCGCCACAAAAAAGGATTTCAGCCGGCATTTGTCGAAGAACTGCTCCTCGGTGTAGCGGGTCTGGCCGACACTCAGGATGTGGAGGATTTCCAGGTCCGAAAGCTGTGGGATGACTTCCTCCAGGCACTGAGCCAGATGCTGGGGTTCGCCGCAACCCGATCCTATGAATACGCGATGACCTCGCCGGATAGCCTTCAGGGCTTCACTTGCGGGAACCAGCTTCTCTTGGTAGAGAGAATGCCATGGGCGTGGAGACAGATCCTTCAGCTTCAGCAGGGTTCCTTCAATCTGTGGCTGTGCCATCAAATTCCTCCCGGGATATATACTCCAAACGGATGAGATCCTGACTTGTTGATGATCCCGTAGGAGCGGCTTCCAGCCGCGATCGCACCAGCCTGCACCCCCATAGAATCGCGGCTGGAAGCCGCTCCTACAAAAAACAAGATTTTAACCGTTCGCAGTCAGTATACTTTTCTCAAGGTCATGCTACCTTTGGGCGACGTTCTCTCCAGTCTGCCCGGCGCGCAGCAAAAAATACAGCAGGATGCCGGCAAGGATCATCGCCAGGCACAGGAGTTGCCCCATCGTAAAAAATGTCGCCAGAAAGCCCAGCTGAACGTCGGGCTCTCGAAAAAACTCTATGATGAATCGTATGATTCCGTAAAATACGAGAAAGAAGACCACCATCATGCCATCGCGGAATCGTCTTTGACGGAGCCTCCACAAAAGGATAAAAAGTAAAAGCCCTTCCCCCAGGGATTCATAAAGTTGAGAAGGATGACGGGGCAGAGGACCTCCATCCGGAAAAATCATGGCCCAGGGGACGTTGGTCGTCCGGCCCCAGAGCTCTCCGTTGATGAAATTGCCAAGCCTTCCCAACCCCAGCCCGATGGGGACAGTGACAAAGACGGAGTCGGCCACAGCCGGGAAAGGGAGCTTCCTGCGGCGGCAGAAAATCCATCCGGCGAGGGCGGCGCCCAACAATCCGCCGTGGAAAGACATGCCTCCATGCCAGGTGGCGATGATTTCCACTGGATTTTTCAGATAAGCGGCGTAATTGTTGTACTGATAAAAGAGTACATAGCCCAGTCGGGCTCCCACAATGAGTCCAATGGCCAAATAGAAGATGAGATCCTGGGCCACGACGCCCACGAGTCCTATTTCTCTCGCCCGCTCCTGCTTCTGGATGAGCAGGTAGGCTGCCAGGAAGCCGAGGACATACATGACGCCGTACCATCGAACATGGATGGGGCCGATGGAGATCAAGTTTGGATCGATATTGGGAAAAGGAATCATTTTTAAGGCACCTCTTGAAGAGGGAAGCTAACATAGGCGGACCATCGGGTCAATGAACAACCAGAGAGGAGAAATGCATGAGCCATCACCATCACGAGCACGATCATGACCATCCCCATGAGCATGAACATGTCCATGAACATTCCCACAGCCACCCGCACACGCACGATGGCGCCCATGAGCACGAGCATGAGCACCATCATGAGCATTCTCACAGCCATGATCATCATGATCATGAGCATCAACCTCACGACCATGAGCACCACGATCATCACCATCATCCCCCGGGACACGAGCACGAAAAGGCGTCGCCCGTTCTTTCCGAGCAGGATAAGCTGGGCAAAATGGTTGCGCACTGGATCCAGCACAACGAAGAGCACGCCCGTTCCTATAGAGAATGGGCCTCGAGGGCACAGGAGATGGAATTGGCCGAGGTGCGAGGGCTCCTCGAAGAGGTTGCGGACGAAACGCATCGACAGAACGAAGGATTGGGAAAAATCCTATCGGCGCTGGGCAAGAAAACGTCATCAGATTGACAGCTTGAAGAGCGTGTGCCATAGTCCTGCTGCTGAAATTCCCCTGACAATGGTTTCGTACGTCTCGGAAGGGTAGTCGCCGGGGCTCATACGACGGTGCCTCCAGCAGGCTTGCTGTCGATTCGGGAGAGGGAGAGAGTGGAAAATCATCCGTTGGCTTCTCATATGAGCTGGGTGCACGGCCGAGAGCGTGAGGGAAGGGGTTGGTACGCCCTCATCGACCCTTCGACGGGAGAGGAGTTCGCTCGAGCTTCCATTGCAGATCAGCGGTTGGTGGAGGCGGCGTTGGCCAGTGCACACGATGCGCTGGGAGGGTGGCGGTCCATGCCGTCGCCCCAGCGCTCTTCCCTTCTGCACACCCTGGCGGAGAAGGTGCGTGAGGAACAAGATGCTCTCGCGGCCCTCCTCAGCCGTGAAGCGGGCAAACCCCTGCAGGCCGCTCTGGATGAAGTTCTGAGCTCCGCGTTTCTCGTCGACTATTTCGCCGAGGAAAATCTCCGTCTTTGTGGTCAGATTCCTCTGCTGGGCTATCCCCGCGAGCAGGTCCTCATTGTGCGGGAGCCTGTGGGTGTTGTTGTCGCCATCACGCCTTTCAACTATCCCCTCAGTACACTTGCCGCTAAAATGGCTCCAGCCCTGGCTGTCGGATGCACCGTCGTTGCAAAGCCCGACGAGCATACTCCCCTCAGCACGCTGAAACTGGCTCAGTTGGCCGTGGAGGCGGGAATGCCCCCCGGGGTCTTCAACGTAGTGACAGGTTCCGGAGCGGCAACAGGCCGGCTCCTTGTGGATCACCCCCTCCCCCGACTCATCACCTTTACGGGGAGCACCGAAGTCGGCAAGGAAATCCAGGCGGTGAGTGCCCGCTGGGTGCGCAAGGTCATTTTGGAGCTGGGAGGCCATTGTCCCGCCATCATATGCCGGGATGCTCCCTGGCGCGACCTCCTGCCTCAGATCGTTTCCCAGAGTCTCAAAAACTGTGGTCAGTATTGTTATCGCATCAGCCGGATTTACGTCGCACGTGAGATCTACGAAGATTTTCTCAGGGCTCTCGTAGAAAAGGTGGCAACCCTGCGGGTTGGGCCTCCGGGCGATCCGTTTGTGGACCTGGGGCCCCTCAATAATGCGGAAATCCTCACCAAAGTGGAGAGCCAGGTCCGGACTGCCCTTGAGGAGGGAGCTGTTTTGGCCTTCGGGGGCGGGGACTCTGCTTTACCCGCCAAAGGTTTCTATTTCTCGCCGACAGTTCTCACAAACGTTCGCGCGAACATGTCCATCATGCAGGAAGAAGTTTTTGGGCCGGTGGTGATGGTCACCCCCTTTGAAGAGATCTCCCAGGCTGTTGATGAGGCCAATGCCACCTCCTACGGTTTGGCGGCTTACCTTTTTTCCGCGGATCTGGCCGGAGCCCTGGAGTGGGCGGGGCGCCTGGAAGTCGGCAGTGTCTGGGTCAACCGGGTGCACCAGGCGTATCCGCAAGCACCTTTCGGGGGGATGAAAGAGAGCGGGCTGGGGCGGGAAAAGTCCCGTTTCGGAATGGAGGAATATACGGAATTGAAAACGGTATATCTTTCATATTGATTTTAGATAGTGTTTATCAAGAGGGAGAGACAGGACATGATTCCCATTTTATGCCTTGTGGGGGCTTCTGATTCGGGTAAAACCACTTTTCTGGAAAAGCTCATTCCCGAGCTGTCCCGGAGGGGGTATCGGATAGGTACCGTCAAGCACGATGCCCATGGGTTCGAAATGGATCGCGAGGGGAAGGATACCTGGAAACATCGGAAAGCCGGGGCTCACACCATCGCCATATCGTCCCCCACCCAGATCGCCTCCATTCGCACCCAGGACCGGGAAATGGAGCTGGAGGAGATCGCGGGGCGCTACTTCTGGCAGGAAGATATCTTGATTACCGAGGGTTACAAGCGCTCTCATTACCCCAAGATCGAAGTCTTCCGCAAAACCATTGAGCCGCAGCCCATCTGTGGCCCTTCGGACAATTGCCGTGCCCTCATCACCGACGACGAAGTCACGACGGACCTGCCCCGGTTTGGCTTTGCGGAAGTCGCCAAGGTTGCAGATTTCATCGAGAATCTCTTTCTCAAGGAACGCAGCAAACGCCGTGTTGTGGTGAACCTCGATGGCAAAAGGCTCCCCATGAAGGACTTCGTGGAAGATTTTGTGGCGGGAGGCGTCGTGGGAATGCTTTCTACCCTCCGAGGCTGGAAGATGCCCCAAAAGATCGATATTCACATCCGCATTCAGGAGGACTGAGTGCTCACGGGCGCCATACTGGCCGGAGGCAAGAGCTCCCGGTATGGGAAGAACAAAGCGCTGGAGACCTTCCGGGGGCAAAGATTCATCGATCGAGCGGTCGATTCACTGCGGCCTCACTGCTCGCCCGTTTTCGTCGTCGCCAGGGAGCTTCATCTCTACTTTGATGTTCAGGCCACCCTCCTGCAGGATGTTCTGGCAGAGCAGGGGCCTCTTGGAGGGATCTATACCGCATTGCTCTTCAGCCCTCACGACTGGGTCTTTGCGAGAGCTACGGACATGCCTTTTCTCGCCCCCGAGCTCCTGGCCCTGATGCGAGGGATGCAGGAAGGCTGCGACGTGGTCGTGCCCCTTTGGGACGGGTGGTATGAGCCCCTGGTTGCCCTCTACCATCGCCGGTGTTATCCCGTTATCGCCGATATGCTGGAAAGGGGGGAGCACCAGATTGTCGCCCTGTACAAAAAGATGAAGGTGCGGGAGGTCTCGGAAAAAATGTGGCGCACTGTCGATCCCGAGGGGATGAGCTTCAAGAATGTCAACAGGCCTGAAGATTTGGACATCCTTTGATGCAACTGCAAGAAGCAAAAGCGCTGGCCCTCCAGTTGGCCTCTCCCGGGAAATCCGAAGCCATTGCACTGAGGGATGCTCTGGGACGCGTACTGGCTGAATCGGTGGAATCCGACCGCTCCATTCCCGGTGAGGCGCGTTCGCGGTGGGACGGTTTTGCCCTGCGAAGCTCCGATACCCTCGATGCATCCCCCGCGAACCCCATTTCCCTGAAAATCCTGCCGGGAATGCTTGCCGCCGGGCATTCCACGGAAGAGGATGTGCTGCCGGGATACTGCCTCCGTATCTTCACCGGGGCACCCCTTCCCGCCGGTGCAGATGCAGTCGTGCGTCAGGAGGACGTTGTGGAGACGGGCAATCAATTGGTCTTGAAGCATCCCTGTGACGCCGGAAGTGGGGTGACAGCCCCCGGGGTGGAGATCCTGAAGGGTCAATGCCTGCTTCCCATGGGAGCCATCCTCACGCCTACCCGCTGCGCCCTCCTCGCCGGACTGGGGAAGGGGACGGTCCTGGTGTATCGTCGCCCGCGCGTGGCTCTCCTTGCTACGGGGGATGAAGTGCGGGAACTGGGGGAGCCCTCGGAGGGGCCTTTCACTTTCTGCAACAATCGCTATCTTCTGGAATGGCTGGTGATGTCCCATGGAGGAGTCCCCCTCGTCCTGGGGTGTGTCGAAGATCACCCCGGGCATATAGCCGGAAGGTTGCGCGACGTGGACGCCGATATGGTGATCACGACGGGAGGGATGGGGCGTGGACGGAGGGACTTTATCCTGGAGGTCTGGCAGGAACTGGGGGTTCACCTGCATTTTTCCCGGATCGCCCTTTCACCCGGAAAAAACAGTGCTCTGGGCTCCTCACAGAACCGTCTTTTCTGGGGTCTTCCCGGCAATCCCTGGGGCGCTCAGCTGGTGTTTCAGGAACTGGTGGCTCCGGTCCTCCTGAGAATGGGTGGGCATGTCGAGGGGAAAGCTCCGGGTCTTCGAGCCATTCTGCAGGCGCCCGTCAAAAGGAAACAGGAGGGAACCCTGGCAATCCGGGGAATGCTGAATCTGGAAACGCTTCCCCCTGCCTTTTTACCACAATCGAAAAAATCGGGACCTCTGTACGAGGAACTGCGGAACAGCTTTGCGTATATACTTTTAGAGGCCCATGTGCAGGAATTGGCCAAAGGGAGCGAGGTGCAGACGTACCTGCATGATCTTCCCTTATCGGCTCATCCTATTCTGGGCAGAAATGTCTCCGTAGCGTTATGCATCTCTCCTGCTCACCCTATCCCGTAAGTCCGTCCACTGCCTATCGATCGAAAGGTTTCTATATGCTGAAAGGGACACCCATTGAAACGGGCTATTACAGATTTCTGGAGCGCTATCTTGTTCCTGCTCTGATCCTGATGAAGCTCACCCCCAACCACATTTCCATGGCGGGTTTGGTCGCTAGCATCATGGCCGGCGCGGCCTTTGTTGTTTCTCCGGTCTGGGGAGGCCTCCTGACACTTCTGACGGGGCTCCTGGATACCCTGGACGGTTCGCTTGCGAGGTCTTTGGGGCAGACGAGAAAATTTGGCGCCTTCCTGGATTCGGTCCTAGATCGTTATACCGAGTTGATCATTTATATCGGGATCTGGTGCTATTTCTATCGGCAGGGCGAAACCACCCCGTTCTTTTCCCTCACCATCCTGCTCATTCTCTTCGGTTCCCTGATGGTCAGCTATACCCGCGCACGGGCGGAAGGCCTCGGTGTCCGTTGCCTGGTGGGATTCTTTCAAAGAGGCGAGCGTATTATTTTGATTGGACTTTCAGGGATTTTCAATTCGGTCTTCAATGGACTTTTTCATCCTGCCGCCAGCCACTGGAGCAGGGACATCGTCCTCAGTATTGCGCTTCTTCTCCTGGCCGTCGGCACAAATCTCACCGCCTTGTGGCGCTTCCTCCATGTTCTCAACAGCCTTCGCCGCTGAGCTTCTCTCGACTCCAGGCAGGAAGGGACGGATTTGTGTCGGACACAGCAGCAGGAATTTTGCCTGCGAATGTGTTGCGCAAAACAGGCCCACGGGGGTCCCGTGACGCATGCCCGGGCTCAAGATATGGTCTGAAAAGGGGAGAGAAACAGATACTCATTGCGATCTGAACACTGATTTCTCAGTCGATTCCGCGTATTCCAGTCTTCCAGGACTAGGCGGGATTGGCTGTCTTCTTCAGGACCACACGATCATCCTCCCGGTAGATTTCAAAGGAATCCCCCACGCCAAATCCCAACTGCTCGATCAAAAGCGCCTTGTTCAAGGTGATGCTGCCGCTCTGACCGATGGTGCGGAAATTCTCTGTTTTGATGACAGTAGAAGGGGCCGGCTTTGCGGCAGGCTTTTCGCGTCGCCTCACCACGACGGGACGGTCGGGAACAGTCGCCGCGGGTGCGGGTCTATCCGGGACGGCTGCTACCGGCGGCTTGTATTTAACGGGTGCCGGCTTATGAAATTCGACCTGGGGAATTTCTCCCAATTCCATGAGTCCCTGCAGATAAAGGTCCTGCACTTCACTCTTGAATTTTATTCCGAAGAGCTTTTGAACCGATTCCAGGGACCGGCCATTGCGTATCTCGTTGACAACGAGCTTGGCATCGATGTTCTTATACTCCACTTGCATTGCCATGAAACTTTCTCCTTTGGGCATTTCCTGTCGAACAGAATACTAAGATTTTTTTTGGAATTTAAGACTGTTATGTGTGACCTCGTCTCCTGCCGCCGTCTCCGCCGGCATATCACGAAAGTGTGCACGACCTCGCCAATTCTGACATAGCGGGTATGCAAGGAGAGTAGGCAAACCCCGAGTACTACTTTCGCGACTCTTCTTTCCTGAAACGGGGATGGGAAAAAAGAAACTGACTGCCTAAGTCCGAATTTGAAATCACCTTCAAGGGAGTGAATCTAAACTCGTTGGAGATATTTTTAGGCTTGGTGAAATGCCTTAAATCACGATCTTAATTAAAGAATGATCTCAATCTTGTCAAGAGAGGAATCAGCCTAAAACAGAATTCTCTTTTTATGAATTACTGCGCCGGCTGCATCAACTTGTGCGGGCTCGCATTGGCACGCTGTGGAGCATCCGGATCACAAGCGATTCTTCATGATTTTCGACAGACTCCCCGTGAGCTGAATGACCTTTTCGGCCAGGGGTTCGGGGAGACTTCCGCAGCCGCAACTGGGAGTGAAGAGTGACTGCGAGAGTATCTTCTGTAAAGGCAGGCCCGGGGCGACAAGGGGCTGAATCTCCCTCAGCCAGCGCTCGGAAAGGCTCTCGGCTGTTTCCTGCAGAATCGCTTCAGGCTCCGAGGTGGGAACCATCCCCCAGGCCACAATGCCTCCCCCCTCCATGAATTTAAGAAAATCATTCCGGTAGAGCGCGAATTTGTCAAAATAATTGTAAGCGTCTAAATTTATAATGTTCACGTGGGATTGGAACATTAGGAGCCAGTCTGTGTTGGCGCACACATGAATCCCCACCAGAGCCCCGGCCTCATGAATGGCGTCCACGATCTCTTTGAGGAGCTGCTGGATGAGCTCCCGCGAAACGCTGATGAAAGCGGAAGAGCCGAATCCTGCCAGGGCCGGTTCGTCCAGAAAAACGATGATCGGAAGTCCCAGAGATTTCAGCTGCTGAATCTGCCACCTGGCCTTCATGGCCAAATGTTTAGGGACGGCATCCTGCAGGCGTTCATCATAGAGAGCAGGCCGATCCCGCGGATCTTTCAGAGAAGTCAGCAGGGTGAAAGGTCCCACCACCTGCCCCTTGACCGCCCGTGGTGCCGGTGTTTTGCTCCTGAGGGCTCCCAGGAACTGGAAAAAAGTCTTTCCCGTTTCCTCTCCGAATTTGAAACGGGAATCATCCAGGTTCTTGCTCCCACCTTCCACTTCCATATATTCTTCGTAGAAGGCGTATAGCTCGTCATCGAATGCCGGTGCATCTGTATTCACGTAGATGCTGTCGTTACGAATCGAAAGGCCTGGCAACCCTTCAATGTACTGGACAAGCATCTGCTCGGGTTGAAAGTTTGGAAGTTGCGGCCATACGGGAATCTCGGGAACTCCATCGAGAATCAGTTCAATGACTTTGGATCGGTCCTTGTGGGGCATACTTCCCACCAAGGTTGCAGAAGCGTTCGATAGCCAGCCTTGCTTCACTCTTGAGCTCCTCGATATATGCTTTCTGAGAATACCTTGAGGGCATCGCCTGCCGGCGCAGGATCCATTGAGGGAGGCTCGCATCACTCGGAGCTCCCCGCTTGTCGCCCCTCTATTGAAATTCTATGTAACGAATTGATTATACATGTTAAAGAAGCAGCTCTGCTTCTCTCGACTGCGACTGAATCTTTGACTGGGTCCCCCTATTAACATAGCCGGGGGATGAGGTCAATTGCTCAGTAGCGACAGGGCAATCGCACGAAACCGATGTTGACATGAGGCAAAAGGCAATCCATCGGCCCGGACAATGGGAGTGATGCATTTCATGCCCATGCTTCCACTGTAGTGTTGATGAGTGGCAACCTGGCTTTTGTAGGAGCGGCTTCCAGCCGCGACAAAAATAAGTCGCGGCTGGAAGCCGCTCCTACAAAGAAAACGAGTCGTCCAGATCTCAGGTCTGCGGAGGTGCCAGGATTTGATGCGATTGCCCTGCTCAGTAGCGATGGACGGCGCATAGAAATTTTGATTTGATTTCCTGCGGGATACTGCCCTACAAGAAACATGGAAATGAAGCAGGCTTTTTTCATTGACGGAGGAGACCCTATGGCTGACGATCTCAAGAAAATGTACCGTACGGTTATGGAAGACCATTTCCCGGACTCTCTCAGCATCCGTTTCGGGGATCAGGAACTGAAGTACAGGAAGCGCACCTGGAAATTCCCCGATGCCAAAGGGGAGCTCATAGAAAAGGGACTGCGCTATGGGGAGAACCCGGGGCAGGAAGCCGCTTTGTACGAATTGATCGGCGGAAATCTCAGCCTGGGGGGATGCAGGTTCATCGATCCGGGCAACGGACTCGTGAGCGCAATCCGCGAGGAAGACATGCTCCAGGAAGGCAAACACCCCGGTAAAACGAATCTGACAGACCTGGATAATGGACTGAATATTCTAAAGTATCTCATGGGGAAGCCCGCAGCGGTCATCCTGAAGCATAACAATCCCTGCGGAGCTGCCTACGGCAGCACGCTGTCGGACGCTTACTTCCGAGCCAACCGAGCCGACCGTATTGCAGCCTTCGGCGGCTGCCTGGTACTCAACAGGCCCATGGACAAGGAAACGGCGGCCCTGGTTTCTCAAAATTACCTCGAGGTGGTTGCTGCGCCGGACTACGAAGAAGGTGCGCTGGATTTTTTGAAACAGCGGGCCAATCTTCGCATCATCCAGATCAGCAAAATTCATCAATTGACGGATTTTGTCTCACGCCGTTTCGTGGACTTCAAGTCCCTCATGGATGGCGGATTGATTGTGCAGCAGTCCCCCCTCAATAAGGTGCTGAAAGCCGGGGATCTCAAGCGGGCAGAGGTTGTCCACGAGGGAAAAACCTATCGAATTCAACGCGAGCCCACTCCGCGTGAAATGGAGGATCTCCTGTTCGGATGGTTTGTGGAGCAGGGGGTGACATCCAATTCAGTGCTTTATGTGAAAGACGGCTGCACCGTGGGAATCGGCACCGGGGAGCAGGACCGTGTGGGAGTGGCGGAAATAGCCGTTTACAAGGCGTATCAGAAGTTTGCCGATGCCCTCTGTCATGACCGCTACCAGATGTCCTACAAAGAGCTGGAACTGGCGATTGAAAAGGGAGGGCGTCCCCTGGATCAAAAACAGGAGATCGATGAGGAAACCAGGGCAGCCAACGGCGGGCTGACGGGGGCGGCCATGGTTTCGGATGCCTTCTTTCCCTTCCGGGACGGCATCGATGTGGGCATCCGGCAGGGAATTTCCGCCGTCGTGCAGCCGGGTGGCTCCATGCGGGATTGGGAAGTCATCGAAGCCTGCAACGAATCCGACGTGACCATGATGTTGACCGGGCAGAGGGCCTTCAAGCACTAAGGCAACTCCAAAGAAATAACCTACCAAAGGGTGGTTTGCTTTGTAGGAGCGGCTTCCAGCCGCGACCAAGCGCATGGCGGCTTCTCCGATGTCGCGGCTGGAAGCCGCTCCTACAGTTCTGGTACTCTATTATTTGTGAGCTGCCTAAGGCATCTGTACGGTTTCCGGGCTCCAGGGTGGAACGAGATCCTGGGGGATGTGGAACTGCTCCAGGATGCGAGCGACGACGAAATGAACCAGCTCGTCGATGGTCTTGGGGCGGTGGTAAAAGCCGGGCATGGGCGGTAGAATGATCCCGCCGCTCTCGACAATGCGAAGCATGTTGGTCAGGTGTATGCGGCTGAGAGGGGTCTCGCGGGGCACGATGACCATGCGACGCCCTTCTTTCAGACACACATCGGCTGCGCGATGAATCAGGTTCTGCGAAATGCCGTTGGCGATGCCCGCCACTGTCCCCATGGTGCAGGGAACGATGACCATGCCTTCCGTGGGGTAAGAGCCGCTGGCAATGGGAGCGGTGAAATCTTTTTCGTCGTAGATGCGGATACCCGGGGGAAGGTCTTCTTCCAGCGGTGTTCCGATTTCAATGCCATAGACCAGTTTCCCTGCGCTTGAAGCCACCAGGTGGATCTGCAGGTCTTCGGTGGGGAGAGCGCGAAGAAGGGCCCGGGCGTAGGGGGCGCCGCTCGCTCCGGTAATGGCTACCACCAGGTTCTTTCGTTTCAACGCGTCGTTCCTCTCCAGGCCAGTGCTCTGTCAGTTATGTTTCGCGGGGTAGGGGGTGTTGTCTTACCCGGCAGAAGTTCTTTGACGTACTGCCAGGTTCGAATTTGCAGACAGGCCTTCGCAGGGATCGCGGGAAAACTCCTCCCACGCCCGGGCGGCACTGAAGCCGCGATGGACGATACGGTGAACGGCCCTGAGGAGCGCCTCCGGCTGGTCATGCTGAAAGACATTCCGCCCGATGGCCACACCCCGGGCTCCCGCCTCCAGGGTCTTCTCCAGGTGTTGGAGAAATGGGAATGTTTCCCGCGCCTTGCTTCCGCCTGCCACCACAATGGGAACGGGCAGGCTCTCGGTGATTTCCCTCAGTATACTGCCCTCCGAAGGTGCCGGGATCTTGATGATGTCGGCACCCAGTTCAGCCGCAACCCTTGCCGCATGGGCAATGGCCGTGTCGGGGGCCGGTGAAGGGATCTTCTCTCCCCGTACATAAACCATTACCAGAAGAGGAAGCTGCCAAGCGGCGCAGGCCTCTCCCACCCTGCCCAGGTCGCGGAGCATATCGGGCTCCCGCGTGCCCCCGAGATTGACATGGACGGACACTCCGTCTGCGCCCCGCCGCAAGGCTTCCTCCACCGTTCCCACCAGGACCTTCCAGTGAGGATCCTCCCCCAGTTGTGTGCTGCCCGAAAGGTGCATGAAGATTCCGGGGAGTGGAGGTGAAACGGAGTCCAGAAAGCCCATCATGCCCTTATGCAGGACCACTCCGTCTACACGCCCCTGGACCCCCATGCGGATTACGCGGTCCATCTGCTGCAGTCCCTGCATGGGGCCGCAGGTCACCCCGTGGTCCAGGGGAAAGAGGACGACCCGGCCATCGCGAGATGTAAAAAAACGTTTCAAACGAAGAGTCTTTCCAGTCATGATTTTCGTTTTCCTGCCAAAGGTCTCGTTATCTCACCACTCCGCCCTCAGTTCAGTCGGCCGGACGGCAGGCTCCTCCCGTACCGGAGAGACTGTCGGCGAATAAAGATGGAGCTCCGGAACCGCATCCACTTCTCCCACCCGGTGCAGGCAGCTGTAGAAGAGCTCAAGGGACCTTTGCTCCTCTCCCTGGAGATCGTAGCCGAGATGATCGTAATAGTCGTGAAGCTTGCGGATTCCGAGAATGCCCTCGCCCGCAGCCTGATTGCAGATCTCATCCAGGTGCGCAAGTCCCCACTCCTTGGCGGAAAGGAGGCCGCGGACGGCGGGGTCCAGGCGACCGTTCCATCTTTCGACAGCCTTCCTTTGAATCACCCAGAGGGCGAAAACGAAGGGCAGCCCGGTCCAGTCGAACCAGGCTTTTCCCAGGTCCCAGTGGTAAGGGTAGAGGGGATGCTGCCTCAATTGCAGCGCTTCATTGCCGATGGCCAGAAAGGCTGCCGGGTGGTCGCCTCCCTCGATGGCCTGACTGCAGGCTGCAGGTTTGAAATGGACCTGCTTCTCGAGGTAAAGAGCAAAAAGAGCTTTCAGGAGGGCGACGGAGGTGTGGGACTGGGTGCTCACCCAGATCGTCTCCCCGTCCAGGCTGTCGATGGGTTGCCGGCTCAGGAGGAGCACGCTTTGAACCTCGCCCTCATGCTTGCTTCGGGAACTGATGGAGAGATGGGGGAGGATGAAGTACCGTTCGGGATGACGGGCATATTCGATGGAGGAGACGGGACTGAGGTCCAGTTCCCCCTGAGCCATGAGCTCATTCAAATGGGATGGAATCCCGGAAACGATCTCGAAAGAATGAGGGACCTTTCCCGTTTCCAGGGGGTAATAAACGGGCAGGACATTGAGATAGCCGATCCTTCCCAACCGCAGCGCTTCCCTCAACTGTGAGTCCATTGCCATGCTCCTTTTCTGCCTTCATCGATGATGGTCTCGGCGAGCTTCAACGGGGAAGAGTCTTCAGGGAGTGTCACCGCGAGAAGCGCCGCATGTTTTCCGGCTTCAATGGTTCCGAAGATCGTGTCGTGGTGGAGCGCCTTAGCCCCTCCCCACGTCATCATTTTCAGTACGTCATGGGGGGAGAGGTCGGGATATGCATCCAGGACGAAAGCGGCCTCGGCGAAAAGATTCAAATCCGTGTTGCTGGCCAGACTGTCCGTACCCAGGGCCGCCACCAGCCCCATGCGGAGAGCCGTGGAAATATCGGCCTGCCCCGCGTTCAAATAATGGTTGCTCCTGGGGCAGAAACAGACGGAACAGTGTTCTTGAGCCAGGATTTCCCAGTCGGGTGCCGTCATGTGCACCAGGTGCACCAGCAGGGTCCCGGCATCCAGGGCTCCCAGTTGATGCAGGTACTGAACCGGGGTGGTGCCGGGGGGCTGCCACCCGGGGACCCAGCGCCCCAGGGATTCCAGGAGGCTCCGGCAATACCCGCTGCCCGTGCGCAGGAATTCCATTTCTTCAGGGTGCTCGGCTGCATGGATGCTGAAAGGCCGTGCATGAAGGCGGGACCAGCCCTTAGCCTGGCGGATCAGCTCCCCTGACGTCGAATAGCAGGCGTGCGCCGCAAGACTCAGGCAGGGGTTGTCTTCAGCCGCCCATAAAAAGGCCGGAATCAACCGCGGGTCTCGACACGACGCAACATCGGTCAACTCCTGCCGATCGAACCCCAGGATTTCCAGGAACAGGCGGCCGTGCGGGAGCTTTAGGCTCGGGTCTTTCATGGATCCGGCCGGATTCGTGGGGGAATCCATTTCAAAAACAGGACTGTTGGCGATGTCTCCGTAAAGCCCTGTCCCGCCGGCCAGTAGCTCCTCTTCCCCTGCGCGGACGTCTGCGTCCAAGGGAGTCGATGGTGCGGAGGCGCGCTGGGAAAAAAGCTCCTGCAGCCAGGCGCCGAAGCTCTTCTGAGGCAGGGGGATGCGGTTCCGAAGCCCCGAGAGCTCCAGGTGCGTGTGTGCATTCACGAGAGCGGGAATGAGGGCGGCATGGCCGTGATCCCGAAGCTCCGTGCCGTGGGGGGCCGGACCCTTCAGCTCACCATAGCCCCCAACCGCCAGGATCGTATCCCCCTGCACCAGGACCGCGCCATTGGCAATGGGCGGGGTGCCCACGGGGACTACCCAGGCCGCCCGGTGCAGCGTGACATCTGTGCCTGTCGTGTTTTCAGGAGCGTACGACGCGCTCATAAGCCATGGTCCTCTGGCGGGGCTCGAATCCCGCAGCCTCGATGATGCGCCGGATTTCTTCGATGGAGAGGCGGAAAGAGACTCCCGCTGCCGCCACCACGTTCTCTTCGATCATGGTGGAGCCGAAATCGTTGGCTCCGAAATGGAGCGCAAGCTGCGCCACTTTGGGGCCCATGGTGACCCAGGAGGCCTGGATGTTGTCGAAGTTGTCGAGAACGAGGCGGGACACGGCGAGGAGGCGGAGGTAGGCCACGGGCGCTTCCGCCGAAGCCCTCTGGATGGCGGTGTTCCCCGGCTGAAAGGCCCAGGGAATGAACGCCGTAAAGCCCCCCGTGCGATCCTGAAGATCCCGCAGGGCGAAGAGATGCTCCAGTCGCTGGCGTGGCGTCTCTTCATGCCCGAACATCATGGTGGCCGTGGTGCGGAGCCCCTGTCGATGTGCTTCCTCCATCACGTCCAGCCATTCTACGGAGCTGCACTTGTTGGGGCTTACCCTCCGGCGCACTTCGTCCACCAGAATTTCAGCCCCGCCTCCGGGGATGGAATCGAGACCCGCGGCTCGAAGCCGTTGGATGACTGTTGAAACCCCCACCCCTTCCAGCCTGCTGAAATAGACGATCTCGGGCGGAGAGAACGCATGGATGTGAATGGGATAATGGGTCTTGATGAAGCGCAGCATCTCTTCATAAAACGCCAGGGGAAGGTCCGGGTGATGGCCCCCCTGCATGAGAATCTGCGTGCCTCCAAGGCTGAGGGTTTCTTCTATTTTTTGGCCCAGCTCCTCCCGGGAAAGCACATACCCTTCCGGGTGGCCCGGCGGGCGGAAGAAGGCGCAAAAGCGGCAGCCGCAGGCGCAAATATTGGAATAGTTGATATTCCGGTCCACCACGTAGGTGACTTCAGGCTCCGGATGCTTTTCCAAGCGCTTTTCATGGGCCAGATGCCCCAGCACATGGAAATCGGCTTCCTGGTACAGCCCCCAGGCTTTGTCCACCTGGAGACGCTGCCGGGAAGGGGTTTTTGCAAGGGTGTTGGCGAGTGTCATGACGATCTTTCTGCAGGCAGCAAGACAGCCCCCGGGTTATACTGCGAACGGTTATAATCTTGACTTTCGTAGGAGCGGCTTCCAGCCGCGATTCTATTGGGAGTCGGGCATTTTTATCGCGGCTGGAAGCCGCTCCTACAGGATTGTCAATAATTTAGGATGTTATCCGTTTGCAATATGTACTCTTTCAAAAAAGCAGTTGCGCTCCACCGGCTGGAAGCCTCCTTCGCGGATGATCCGCTCCAACCCCGCACGTGTGAGGGCCTGTTCGGATTCGGCTCCGGCCATATGCCCGATCTTTTCCTCCACGATGGTCCCGTCGAAATCGTCGGCGCCGAAATAGAGGGCCACCTGGGCCAGCTTCACCGTGAGCATGACCCAGTAGGCTTTGAGGTGCGGAATATTGTCGAGCATGAGTCGGCTGACCGCCATGTTTTTGAGATCTTCCACACCCGTGGAGCCTGCGACACCCTGGACCTGGTTGTTGGACTTCTGAAAGGGAAGAGGGATGAAGCAGACAAACCCTCCGGTTTCGTCCTGCAGCTCGCGCAGGGCCATGAGATGCTCCAGGCGCTCGCCCACGGTTTCAACGTGCCCGTAGAGCATGGTGGCATTGGTCTTGATTCCCATCCGGTGAGCTTCCCGCATGATGTTCAACCAGCTTTCGCCGCTCAGCTTTTCAGGGCAGAGCAGGCTTCGGATGCGCGGGCTGAAGATTTCGGCGCCTCCCCCCGGCATCATGTCCAGGCCTGCGGCCTTCAGGCGGAGCAGGACCTCCTGTGTGGAGATCCCTTCGTTTCGTGCAAAATGAGCGATTTCCACAGCCGTGAAGGCTTTCAGGTAAGCTTGGGGTCGAAACTCCTTGACCTTGCCGAGGATCCCTTCAAAATAGGAAAAAGGCAGATCGGGATGGCAGCCCCCCACAATATGCACTTCCGTGAGGGGAAGGTGCTCACGCTCCTTGAGCTTTTGCACGACGTCGGCTTCGGAAAGCTGGAAGGCCCCTTCCTCGTCCTTTTTGCGGTGGAAGGCGCAGAACCGGCATCCATTGACGCAGATGTTGGAATAGTTGATATGCTGGTTGATGACATAATAGGCGGTATCCCCGTGGAGGCGGGTGCGGACCTGGTGTGCCAGGGATCCCACCGCGACGACATCGGGGCAGGCGAAAAGGCGCTCGCCGTCTTCCCGGTCCAGGCGCCGGCCTTCCAGCACCTTCTGGCAGATCGCCCCCAGACCCAGCCTTTCATAACTTTTGGAATCCAACATCTTGATCGTGTGCTCCTTGGTGGTAAGCAATCAGCGGCCGGGCATCCGGCGCCGGCGAGGACAGAAGTGAAGAAGACGGCATCTATACGCATTAAGGATTGAAAACTTCATTTTTGTAGGAGCGGCATCCTGCCGCGGCGCTAAGTCAGTCGCGGCAGGATGCCGCTCCTACAAAAAACACGGAAACATCAAAGTGAAAGTCTTGCACCTCATCAAGTATAAAAGGATGGGCGCTGGCCGTGTGCTCCCATGCCTTGCTGGAGGATTTCAATGAGCGCCAGCACTTTTGCTTCCAGTACTTCCTCGGGGGCCTGGTAGAGCCCCGCCCCCGCATCGAGGAACGAGACGCAGTGGGCTTGGAGGAAACGGTCCATGAGGGCATCCAGGAAGAAGACGGCCAGGTCGACGTTCAGCTCCGGTCGAAGCTCCCCGCGGGCCACTCCCCTTTCCACAAGGGGTTTGAGGTATTCCGCTGAAAAGAGATGCACCTGCTGGAGAAATTCCGTCCGCAGGGGGAAATCTTCCTGGAAAATCATTTTGAGGTAGATGCGGTAAATTTTGGGATGCTTCCGGATGAAGCGAACGCCCGCCATGACGCTCTCTTCGATGCGCTCGAAAAAATCCGCTTCCGCCGTCTCCTGCTTCACCTGGCGGAGGGACTGCCGCACCAGTTCGACAGCATGGTTGAAGATGAAATTGAAAAGTCCTTCTTTGGTGCCAAAGTATTGAAAGATGGATCCCTTGGCAATGCCGAGCTTCTGCACGATGCGGTTCACGCTGGCCTGCTTGAATCCGTGGTCGGCAAATTCATCCACGGCCGTGTCCAGAATGCGCTGCTGTTTTTCATCTTCCAGTTTAATGAATGTGCTGCGAGGAGCCATCTCCACCCATATCTCCTGTAATGAAATGACCACGTGGTCATTATAGGAAAGCGAAGCAGAAAGTCAACAGACGAAAGGCGGGAGGATCTTGAAGTCATGGAAAGGAAAAAACTTCGAGTGTCTTTGGGGAAAAGGCTCCGGTCCTGCGCGTCCTTTGATTGTCCGGGGGTCCTGCCCAACTGGGAAGACTATCCCGAGCGGGTGCAGGAGGTTCTGAGGGAGGCGGGGGAGGTTTTCTACCCCAGCCTTTTGTATGACGATCTGTTTCGTTCCCTGGGCAAGAAGATCTTTCCCCGCAACTACTATCATTTCCTGGGCAACAAGATCCGTCAGACGGATTTGTTCCAACTCCTGGAAATTTCCCACCCCCGCACACGTATCTACTCTGGCCGTCATCGAGCAGCCCGGATTCTGGCGGATTTTTCCTTTCCCTTCGTGGGCAAGACCCCTGTGGGGTCATCCCAGGGAGCGGGTGTCTATCTCATCGAGGACGCACAGGGGCTGGACCTCTATCTCGAAGGACACCGCCCGGCCTATATCCAGGAGTTTCTTCCCATCGATCGTGACCTGCGGGTGGTCCTGGTGGGAGGCCGGGTGATCCATGCCTATTGGCGGGTGCACCCTCCGGGGGAGTTTCGGAACAATGTTTCGCTGGGGGGGCGCATTTCCTTCGAGGAAATTCCCGCAGACGCCCTGGAGTTCGCCCAGGACGTGGCCGCCCGCTGCGGCTTCGACGATGTGGGGCTGGATGTGTGCCATGCACAGGGACGGTACTACGTCCTCGAGGCGAACATGGTCTTCGGCTTCGAGGGATTTCGTGCGGCGGGCCTGGATTTTTACGAACTGCTGGCGCGGTTGGACGACGAGGGGTTTCTATGAAACCTTGCTGGCCTCACATGTTTTCCAATGCTTGCTGGCGCAGCTCCAGGGCGTGGGCCCGGGTTTTTTCAGAAATGGAAATCCCCCCCAACATGCGGGCCAATTCCTCGATGCGGTCTTCGGGTGAGAGAAGGTCGATGTGGGTGGCCGTTTCTTCGCCCTGCGTCTCTTTCATCACCTTGTAATGGTGCTCGCCGTAGCAGGCGATTTGCGGGAGATGGGTGATGCAGACCACCTGGTGCTTGGTGGCCAGCCGTTTGAGCTGAAGCCCCACCAGCTCGGCCGTACGGCCGCCGATCCCCGTGTCCACCTCGTCGAAAATGAGGGTTTCCGCTTCTCCCCTCCGGCTGAGGAGGCTTTTGAGTGCCAGCAGGATGCGCGAGAGCTCCCCGCCGGAAGCAACGCGGGCGAGGGGCTTCAAATCCTCCCCGGGGTTGGCGGAAAGGAGAAATTCCACACGGTCGATACCCGTGGGCGTAAAGGGATGCTCATGGGGTTTTGCGCCCGTGTCATCGCTCTCCTCGCCGGAGAATCCCACGGCAAAACGGGCTTTGGGCATGTCCAGGGCCGCCAGCGTCTTTTCCACTTCTTCGGCGAGGACCCGGGCCGCCTCATGCCGCCGGCCCGAAAGCTCCACGGCCTGTGCCAGGTAGCTCCCCTGCAGTGCTTCCATCTCCTTCACCAGTTGATCCTCCCTGAAGTCCGCATCCTCTTCCTGGGACAGGGAACGCTTCAGCTCGTCCCGGCGCTCCAGCATGGCTTCCAGGGTCCCGCCGTATTTCTTGCCGAGCTTCTGCAGAAGGGCGAGGCGCTCCTCCACGGTGGACAGGCGCTGGGGATCGAAAGAGATGCCGTGAGCGTACTGCTGCAGGGAGTGGGAGAGCTCTTCGAGGTGAATGCGCACCTGCTCCAGGTGGTTCATGAGGGGCGCCTGGCCGGGGTCGATGGCCTTAAGAGTCAGAATGCTTTTCTCCACCCCTGCCAGTTGCTCCAGGATTGAGCCGCGTCCCGAATAAATGGCCTGGTGAGCACTCTGTGCCGCCTCACGGATGGTGGCGGCGTGCTTCAGGAGATTCCTTTCCTGCTCCAGGGATTGGTCTTCCCCCGGCTGGAGGTTGGCAGATTCCAGCTCCTGGAGCTGAAAGCGCATCCAATCCATTTGGGACGCCTGGTCCTGCTTGGCTTTCCGGAGCCGATTGAGATCGTCCCGGGTTTTGGACCATCGGGCGTATAGCTCTCCAACGGCGACACAGGGCTCCTCCAGGTTGCCGAAGGCATCCAGGAGCCCCAGGTGGACCTCGGCATCCATGAGCAGCTGGTGCTCGTGCTGCCCGGAGACGGAGATCAACCCCCTGGCCAGCTGCTGCAGTTGCTGGAGTGTGACCATCTGGTTGTTCACAAAAACCCGGTTGCGGCCGCTGCGGCTGATGGCACGGCGGATCAGGACTTCATGGGAAGCCTCCATACCCCATTCCTGGAGTCTGTGGTGGATTGCTGCGTCGGGTGAGAGCTGAAACAGGGCCTCCACCGTGGCTTCGTTGGTCCCCGTGCGGATCATTTCCTGGGAAGCACGGCCTCCCAGGATGAGGTTGACGGCTCCCACCAGGATGGATTTTCCGGCTCCTGTCTCTCCTGAAAGGATATTCAGACCCGGTTGAAAGGAAACATCCAGGTGTCGGATGATGGCAAAATTGTTTACGACCAGCTCACTCAGCACGTCGACTCTCCTGCAGATGACTTTGTGTTGAACGGAGGATACGGAAAGGCCCGCCGTTCACATCCCTTTCCCTTGAGCAAGTTCCCGAAATGGCAGGTTTCCTTTTCATCCTGATAGCATTGTTTCAACAAAAAATGAACCCCGGGGATTCCTTCCCCCCCCTTTGCCCCATTTCGGATGGAGCAAGTAGGGTGCGTTTCACGCACCGGCTGATATTCGTGCGTAAAACGCACCCTACAGAATGCAGATTCCTGTCCTTAACGAGTATACAACCGCTTGGCCTTGGTTCAGAGCGAGAGGAACACACCATGATGATTTCTCTTTTTCAAGATCGGTGCTGCTCCATGGAAAATAAAAAGTTTGTTTTCGGTCGGAATTTTTTGATAAGTTAAGAACCTTTGATCCATCGCCATTGACCTGCTCAGAAGTTAGAGGCTGTCTAAAAAATGAGTCAATCACTCTGAGCATGCACCTTGTTTCGTCATTCCGGCGGTCTTTAAGCCGGAATCCAGGTTTTTCGCTGGGGTGGATTCCGGCTAAGAGACTGCCGGAATGACGAGGAAACGAATTTTTAGACAGCCTCTTAGACGAGGAAGGTAAAGAAAGCCATGAAACAGTGGTGGCAAAAAATCAGGAAACACCTGAGCTTGACCGTCGATGAAGATCGGTATGGGTATAGTATCCGGCAAAAGCCCCGCGTCCTGGCCCAGGGGTGGTTTGAGCATCTCGTCTCCAGGGTTTCCATGCCCGAGGACCAGCAGCGCCAGCTGGAAGAACTGGCCGGCCGTGGAACGGTTGTCTACGCGATGAAATATCGTTCCCAGTTCGATTTTGTCTCTGCAGGGCTCCGCCTGCACCAGTTGGGGCTGAATCCCCCCTCCTTTCTTTTCGACGTCCACCCTTATCTCTGGCAACCCCGCTGGTATACAGTAAAAATTCTTGTCTATCATTTCTGGCACCTGATCCGGAGAGGCTGCCTCCCGAATCCCTATGAAGAGGGGCACTACCGGGATAAAGTCAACGAAGGCCATTCGGGCCTGTTTTTCCTGGTGGGGAAAAGGGGCTATTACAAACGGACGGTGCTCGTGGGAAACGATCCCCTGGAGCACTTGTTCGATATTCAGCGGGAGAGCGGGCGCCCTGTTTTCGTGGTCCCTTTGATGCTCCTGTACACGCGATCTCCGGGGCGCGAGCGTCGTGGCCTCCTGGAGATCTTTCATGGCCGGAGGGATAATCCCGGGCCTTTGCGCAAGATCATTTCTTTCCTGCGTGGTTATTCCAACGCGGTGCTCGAGGTTGGGGAAGCGCTGAACCTCCAGGAGATTCTTCCGGAGCTTTCTGAAGATCTTTCCGAGCGTCGGAAGCAGATTTACCAGGTGCGGCGGAACGTCATTGATTCCCTGGATGAAATGCGCCGGGCCATCGTCGGTCCCACCATGAAGAGCAACCTCGAGCTGAAGGAAATCATACTGCATCACCCCCGCCTGGATGCCTTCATGCAACGGCGCGCCCGTTCCAGCAATCGAGAGGTCTGGAAGGTGCGCATGGAAGCGGACGGCTATCTCAATGAAATCGCCGCCAGTTACAATTATCCCCTGGTGGAGCTTGGCGCGAATGTCCTCACGTGGGTCTGGAACAATCTCTTCGACGGCATCGATCTGGATGTGGACAGCCTGCAGAAGGTCAAGCGCGCGGCACGGCACAAGACCCTCGTGTATATCCCCTGCCACAAGAGCCACATCGATTACCTCATCCTTTCATATATCCTCTTCAAGAACAACCTCTTCGCACCCTTTGTGGCGGCGGGCAAGAACCTGGCTTTCTGGCCCCTCGGTCCGATTTTCAGAAACTGCGGGGCGTTCTTCATTCGCCGCAGCTTCAAGGGACTGAGGTTTTACGCGGAGGTCTTTTCTCTCTATGTAAAAACCATGGTGCAGCTCGGTCACAATATGGAATTCTTCATCGAAGGTGGGAGAAGCCGCACGGGGAAAATGATCCTGCCCAAGATGGGCCTCCTGGCGATTCTTATCCAGGCGGTGGAGGAAGGGTTCTGCGAGGACCTCGTCTTTGTGCCCACCTCCATCTGTTACGACCGCATTCCCGAGGAAGAATCCTACATGAAGGAGATCACCGGAGGGGCCAAGGTCCAGGAAAACATCGGCCAGCTGATGCGGGCAAGGCGCTTCCTGAAGAAGCGCTATGGGCGGGTGTATGTCCAGTTTGCCGAGCCCCTCTCGCTCCAGCGGCACCTGGAACGGTATCGGGCGGGGACCAAGGCCATGCGGCCCAAAGAGCGCCACGCCATGTACAGGGATTTCGCCTATCGCATCATCAACAGCATCAACAAGGCGTCCCTGGTGACTCCCCACGCCCTGGCCGCTTCAGCCCTGCTGGCCTCCTCCCGACACGGCGTGTCCATGGCCGAAGTGCAGGAAACCGCGCAAATTTTTTACGACTATCTCAGCCACTGCGGGGTGCGGTTTTCCAAGACACTCCGCAGTTATGACAAGTGCCTGGAAGAGACGCTCTGGGACCTTGAGCGCAACAAGCTCGTGGGCAAGCTGAAGGATGAGGACGACGACCTGGAGGAAGAAGTCTTCACCATGGAAGACAGCAAGCGTTTGACCCTGGAATATTACAAAAACAATATCATCCATTTCCTCCTTCCCGCAGCCTACATTTCCACTTCCATCCTGGCCCAGGAAAGCTTCCGCTTCAGTATGGCTCAGACCTTGGAAGACTATGATTTCATGAATAATTTCTTCAAATTTGAATTCGTTTACGACAACGAGGTCCGCAGTGAAAAGCTGGTGGAAGAGGTGCTCTCCGCCTTCGAAGCGAAGGGCTGGGTCCACCGCGTGGGGGATGCAGACCAGCCCTTTTTGCTGACGCATGCGGGGCTCCGCACGGCCCACTGCTTTCATGGGTTGCTGAGAAACTATTTCGAGGGCTACTGGCTTGTGCTCCGGGCCTTCCGGTATCTTCAGAAGAATCCCTACACGGAGAAGGACTTCATTAAGAAGGTCCTGAGCCTCGGTCAGAAGGCTCTCAAGCTGGAACTGGTGGAGCGCCCCGAATCCATTTCGAAGATCCTCTTCAACAATGCCCTGAAATTTTACGTGGAAAAGGGCGTTATCGAAAAGCGCATGGAAGAGGAAGACGGCGACGCGAAAGGAGGCGAGATGTATTCCGACACGGGCAACCGGCTGCTGGTGCAGCATTACAGCAAACAGATCAGTCGATTCCTGAGATCGCCACATTTTGCCTTGCAGTAACGGGAGGAGAAGTCTAGAGTTTTTTTACCAAAGAATGTTCATTCAAGCATTCATATGTTGAGGAGTCTGTCCATCCTCTTAGGGAAAGTCAGGGAAAGGGAGGTGCTTAGATGAAAATTAGGATTCAACCCGTGGAGCCTGCCAAACGGCGTCCTAAACCGGCTGATGAGAGCAAGCTCGTCTTTGGCAAGACATTCAGCGATCATATGTTCATGATGGATTACAAAGGCGAGAAGGGTTGGCAGGATCCCCGTGTCGTTCCCCACCAGGTCCTTCAGATGGACCCTGCGGCCATGGTCCTGCATTATGGCCAGGGGATTTTCGAGGGAATGAAAGCTTATCGCTGTTCGGATGGGAGACTCCACCTGTTTCGTCCCGAGAAGAACTTCGAAAGGTACAATCGATCCGCCGCCAAGCTGTGCATGCCCCAAATCGAGGTGCCCTTTCAGTTCGAGGCCCTCTATGAACTGCTGAAGCTCGATAAAGACTGGATCCCTCACAGCATGGGATCTTCCCTTTACATCCGCCCCACGATGATCGCCAGCGAGCCTCACCTGGGGGTCCGCCCGGCCAATGAATACCTGCATTTCATCATCACGGGCCCCGTTGCCGCCTACTATCCCGAGGGCTTCAATCCCGTCTCCATCTATGTCTCGGACCAGTTCGTCCGTACCGTGCGGGGTGGCCTCGGGGAAGCCAAAACCATGGCCAACTACGCTTCCAGCCTCTATGCGGCGGAATACGCCAAGAAGAAGGGATTCACCCAGGTGCTCTGGCTGGACGCGGTGGAGCTGCGGTTTGTGGAAGAAGTGGGCACCATGAACATCTTTTTCCGCATCAAGGATGAACTGGTGACTCCTCCCCTGGGCGGCTCCATACTCGCCGGCATCACGAGAGATTCCGTCATTCAACTGGCGGAGCACTGGGGAATCACTGTGCACCAGCGTCCCATTGAAATCGGGGAAGTCATCGATGCCGTCCGGTCCGGGGACATGAAAGAAATTTTTGGAACGGGAACGGCTGCGGTCGTTTCCCCTGTCGGTTCCATCTCCTACAAGGACCAGTCTTTCAAAATCCAGAACGGCGCGGCCGGAGAATGGTCTCAGAAGCTGTACGACGAGATCGTGGGCATTCAGTACGGTGAGAAAGAGGACCCCTTCGGCTGGGTGCATGAACTGAAGGTCTAAGCCTCACTGGGTCGGACAAGGGGGTACTTGAAGAATTAAAATCGCATGGTTACTCTTTAGGCGAGGTTGACAGTATGTCGCCTTCTCCTAACCCCTCCTGGCCCCGTTCGGCCTCCCCCCTCCGGCTGAATGGGGCTTTCTTATGCAGCTCTTGACTCACGCAGAGACGCGGAGAAAAGCGAGTGGCAACAGGGTCCGCGCCCTCTGCGGCTCCGCGTGAAAATGAAGTTTTTCAGCCTGATGTATCAACGCCCTTCGACCCTTTGATTTTTTCCTCTTTCCTGAACTGCAGGTAGTTGTTCAGGGCCGTCTCCCACTGGACCATGAATTCCTTGTAGAAGTCCTCCGTGTAGCCGTGTACGAAGGCTTCACCCACCTCGCTCAAGGCTGTGTACATGTACGTGACCTCGGCGTCCGTGGTTTCCTCTCCGGTGGCTTGCAGTGCAAGAGAGATCTTTGCCACCGTCATGCCCGGGGTGACCTTGATCATTTTCATGTGGAAATGCTTCATGTCCCGTTCGGTGATCACCCAGTAAGATTCGGGCTCCTCCTCTCCCGTCAGAAAGATGCAGTCTTCCTCGGCCATGCCCGAATGAGAGACGACAAGGAGAGGATTCCAGCCCTCCACCCATTCAAGTTCCCGCACCGGACAGAGGAGGGGAAAGATGTCCTCCGGGCGTGCTTTCAGTTTTTGAACATACGTTCGTTCGACGCGTACCGGTTCGATCACATCCATGGCTCTCGACCTCCTCGTCCTTACAGTTTGACCTGCTGCACGGAAATGATGTTCGGATGGCTTCGAAGCTCATCCAGGGCTGCCGGTGGGGCTTCCTCGTCGATGCGGATGATGGCGATGGCTGATTCCCGGTCCGGAGTGCGGCTCAGGTGCATGTTGGCGATATTGACCTGGTGCCGGCCCAGTGTTGTCCCGATGAAGCCGATGGTGCCGGGTTTGTCCCTGTTCTGAATGAGAAGGTTGATCCCCTCCAGTTCAGCTTCCAAGCGATAATTGTTGAGGTGGACCAGGCGGATTTCATCCCCGGAGAACACCGTTCCCGCCATGGACCATTCCCCTTGTTTGCCTTTGGCCTTGACGGTGATCTTGCCCGTGTAGCCGCGTGATTCCGAGGTGGTGGAGGCGACGAGGTCGATCTGACGTTCCTTGAGCAGCAGGGGTGCGTTCACCAGGTTGACCTTTTCGGCCAGGATGGGGTCCAGCAGTCCCTTGATGACGGTTTGCGTCAGAGGCTCCAGTCCGACTTCCTGGAGCTCCGATCCGCTGTATTCGATCTCCAACCGCTGGATGGGGGATGCGATCTGGCCCTGGAGGCGCCCGAGCTTTTCGGCGAGCACCAGGTAGGGGCGGATTTTTTCATAATCTTTCGGGCTGATGGATGGGAAATTCACCGCGTTCCGGATGATGCCCGCCTGAAGGTAATCCAGGATCTGGGAAGCGATGGCGCGTGCCACATTGGCCTGCGCCTGAAAGCTGGAAGCCCCCAGGTGGGGTGTGGAGATGAAGTTGGGCAGGTGCAGCAGGGGATTGCCCGTGGGCGGCTCCTGGTTGAAGACGTCCAGTGCCGCTCCCGCCACGCGGCCGCTTTCCAGTGCGTCGTAGAGGGCCTCTTCGTCCACGAGATCCCCGCGCGCACAATTGAGGATGCGGACGCCGGGCTTCGTCTTGGCGAGGGTCTGGCGGTTGATGATGCGTCGCGTTTCAGGAGTCGAAGGTGTGTGCAGGGTGATGAAATCCGAGCGGGCGAGCAGCTCTTCGAGAGAGACGGCTTCCACCCCCAGGATGGCGGCCGCTTCGGGAAGAATGTGGGGATCGTAGCCCAGCACGTCCATCTTGAGGCCGATGGCGCGATCGGCCACAAGGGACCCGATTCTTCCCAGCCCGATGATGCCCAGGGTCTGGTGGTAGAGCTCCGTTCCCATGAAGCGTTTCTTCTCCCAGCGCCCCTCGCGCATGGACTGGCAGGCCTGGGGCACATGGCGGGCAAGAGAGAACATGAGGGCCAGAGTATGCTCCGCGGCAGCCATGGCATTGGCTCCCGGCGTGTTCATCACCAGGATCCCGCGCTCGATGGCGGCCTTCACATCGATGTTGTCCACTCCCGTACCGGCCCGGCCGATGACCTTCAGGCGTGCTGCAGCTTCTAACAGGTCGGCCGTCACCTTGGTGCGGCTCCGAACCACCATGGCATCGTATTCGTGGAGCCGCGCCTTGATTTCCTCCGCGCTCAACCCCTCGGGGGCATCCACCTGGATCCCCTCGGCTCCCCGCAGCAGGGACAGGCCGCTCTCGTGCATTCCGTCGCAAATGAGAATTTTCATGGGATATTCTTAGCCTCCTCCAAGAAGAAGTCGTCTTGGTTTCGAATGGACGGGGATGGGACGCTGAGGACGCTGACGGAGCGCTGACTTTCGCTGTTTATTTTAAAAGGGATTTTTATCAGCGTTTTTCAGCGCCCCGTCAGCGTCCTCAGCGTCCCTCCCTCCAGAGATCGATCTACCCCAGGTACGCCTTGCGGATCTCGGGGTTGTGAGCCAGCTCCGCCCCGGAGCCCTCCAGGACGATGCGGCCCGCTTCGAGGACATAGGCCCGGTGAGCGTACTTCAGGGCGATGTGTGCATTCTGTTCCACCACCAGGATGGTGGTTCCGGCGTCGTTCAGTTCCTTCAGCACGCGGAAGAGCTCCTGCATGAGGAGGGGAGCCAGCCCCATGGACGGTTCGTCCAGGAGGATGAACCGGATGCCGCTCATGAAGGCCCGACCCATGGCGAGCATCTGCTGCTCACCGCCGCTCAGGGTGTCGCCCCGCTGATTCCTGCGGTCGGCCAGGCGCGGAAAGAGGGAAAAAACCCGCTCATAATCCCAGGCGATGCGCTCCGTGTCCGTCCGCGCATAGGTGGCGAGCTTGAGGTTCTCCTGCACCGTGAGATTCCCGAAGATGTGACGCCCTTCGGGGACCAGGCCGATGCCGTGCCTGGCCACGACCGTGTGGGAGGCAACGGGCAGGAGATTCGTGTCGCCGTAGCGGATGCTCCCTTCCGTGACGACAGGGCCTTCGGGGGGAGGCAGTCGCATGATGCTCATGAGGGTGGTGGTTTTTCCCGCTCCGTTGGCTCCCAGGAGAGCCACCATTTCCCCCTCCTTCACCTGGAAGGAAATGCCATGCAGGGCTTCAATGCTTCCATAACGAACATGCAGATTATCGACTTCAAGCATCATGGATGGGTTCTTCGTCTCCCAGGTAGGCTTGTATGACACGCCTGTTTTTCTTGATCTGCTCCGGGGTCCCCTCACCGATGGTTTCCCCGAAATCGAGGACCTTGATCTGCTCGCATACGCTCATCACTACCCGCATGTGGTGCTCGATGAGCCAGATGGTCACTTTGAATTCCTTGCGAATCCAGCGAATGAGCTCGATCAGGTCCTCCACCTCACCGGGATTCATGCCTGCCGCGGGTTCGTCGAGAAGGAGCAGTTTGGGCTGGAGGGAAAGGGCACGCCCGATTTCCAGCCTTCTTTGCAGGCCGTAGGGAAGGTTCTTGGGATATTCCCTGGCATAGTGGCTCAATCCCAGGGTTTCCAGGAGCCGATCCGCCGTCTTTTTCACCCTCTGCTCGCTCTGCCGGTAGGCGTGTGTCTTGAGCACCGTGTCCCAGAGGCCGTAGCCCAGGTGGTAGTGCTGAGAGATGCAGAGGTTGTCGAAAACCGTCAGGCTGTTCCACAAGCGGATATTTTGAAAGGTCCGCGCCATCCCGAGGCCCGTCACCTGGTGGGGGCGGAGTCCCGCCGTGTTTTTGCCTTCAAAGAGGATTTCCCCGTCCGATGGTTCGTAAAAGCCCGACACCAGGTTGAAGACCGTCGTCTTGCCTGCGCCGTTGGGGCCGATGAGCCCCAGGAGCTCACCGCCCTCCAGCCTGAGGTTGAAATCGTAAACAGCCCGGAGCCCCCCGAAAAATCGGGTCATATTCCGAATTTCCAGAAGTGACATTTATGATTGCCTTTCTTGCGGTGAAAACCATCGGCGCAGCCGGGGGAAAACGTCGCTGAGCTCCCGGTGCCCCAGAAAGCCTTCGGGGCGGAAGAGCATGAGGAGGATGAGCAGCAGGGGAACCACCACCCATTTGGCCACCTGGAGCGGCCGAAAGAGCTCCAGGACCAGGGTGAGGGCGATGGCGCTTAGGACGGAGCCGCTGAGGGAGCCCATGCCGCCGAGATAGACCATCACCAGGACTTCGGTGGATTTCATGATGGTGAAGGTGCCGGGGTTGATGTAGCCGAGCACGTGGGCGAAGAGCCCCCCGGCAATGCCGGCGAGTCCTGAGGAGAGCATGAAGGCCACCAGCTTCATCCTCTGGGTGTCGACGCTCATGATTTCCGCGGCGATCTCGTCGTCCCGGACGGCGATGATGCCCTTGCCATAGGTGGAGTTGACAAAGCGGTAAATCGTCCAGATCGTGGCTCCCACCATGACCAGTACCCAGACGAGCGCCCAGGGGAGATTCCAGGACTCCTTCATGGAATTGACGGTGTTCTGCATGCCCATGAAGCCGCGTGCCCCGCCGATGGCCTGGATGTTTTCGATGGAGCTCTTGACGATGTAGTTCACGGCCAGGGTGATGATGGCCAGGTAATCCCCCCGTGTCCGAAAGGACGGAACGGCCACCAGGAGCCCCACGAGGGCGGCTCCCACGCCTCCCAGGAGCAGCGTGACGGGAAACAGATAGACGGCGCTCGACGGGGTGAGCAGGGGAGGGCCGAACACCTTGCTGGAGGTGAAGAACCAGACGTTCAGCACCGAAGTGATATAGGCGCCCACAGCCATGAAGCCGGCGTGGCCCACGGAAAATTCCCCCATGTAGCCGTTGATGAGGTTGAGGGAGGTGGACAGGATGATATTGATGCCGATGAACATGATGATGATCTGCACATAGGCGTCGATCCATTGGCCCTGGGCGGCCGCAATCAGCAGCACGCAAAGGAGGCCGTAGAGACTGACCGAGGTGAATCTGCGCATGGGTTTGTCCTGGTCCTCAGATTTTGGTGGTGCGCGCCACTCCGAAAATGCCGGTGGGCTTGACGCTCAAGAAGATGAGAAGAATGCTGAAGGCGATGAGATCTCTCAGGGTGGAGGGGAAGAACGCCGCGACGAAGATTTCCACAAAACCCAGCAGGAATCCGCCCACGAAGGCTCCACGAATCTCCCCGATTCCCCCCAGTACGGCGGCGATGAAGGCTTTCCAACCCACCAGGGCTCCCATGTAAGGCTCCAGCACGGGATAGGCCGTGGCGAAGAGCACTCCCGCCAGGGCGGCCATGGAAGAACCGAGGGCAAAAGTGAAGACGATGACCGTGTCCACGGGGATGCCCATGAGAGGGACTGCCATGCGGTCGTAGGAAATGGCCCGCATGGCCATGCCGAGCTTTGTCTTGCGAACGATGGTTTCCAGGAGCAGAAAGACGACAATAGTGGTGATGATGACGAGGATTTTTACACTGCTGACGGAAACGCCGCCGATGACATGGACGGTGTTGTTCAGCAGTTCCGGAAAGCTGCGGCGGTTGGCTCCCAGGAGCGCCAGGTTGCCGTTTTCCAGGATGAGGCCGCACATGAGGGCCGTGATGACGACGTAAAGCCGGGATGCTCCTTTTCTTCGGAGAGGGCGGTAGGCCACGCGCTCGAGGGTGACTCCGAACCCCGCCGTGATCATCATGGTGAGCACCAGGGTGATGGCGAAAATGGCGGTGTTGGGGAGAGCCATGGGAAGGGCGAAGGCATATTGCCCCAGAAAAAAAGTGGCGATAAAAAAGCTGATGTAGGCTCCCACCATGAAAATGTCGCCGTGAGCGAAATTGATGAGCAGAAGGACCCCGTAGACCAGCGTATAACCGAGGGCGATGAGGGCGTAGAAGCTCCCCCATTGGAGCGCATTGAGTAGGTTTTGGAAAAAGCTCTGGAGATCCAAGGATCCGTGCTCCTTTCGGGGACAGGACGTGAGCGTTCGAACAAAAGCGCTTTGACAAATCAACCACGAAGAGCACGAAGACCACAGAGACGTGAAGCACTAGCTTTCATCTCACTTCTCACTTCGTGATCTTCGTGTCCTTCGTGGTGAATTTGCTAGTTAAAAAACTTCCGAGCGGAAGGTGCATAAAATGCGTCCTACCCGGAGTGAAGGATGCCGATTAATCGCCTCTTTTCTCAATAAAGGCGGGAATCGCTTCCCGCCTTTATTTGTCTTTATGTCACCGTATCAAGAATCGAAATGAACGCGCCCTTCCGGACTGGGATCATGGGCAGGCTGATTTGAAGAACTCGAAGGCGCCCTGATCGCTGATCTTGACCACCACGGCGCACTTGATGGGGTTGCCGCCGGGGGTGAAGGTCATCTTGCCGGTGATGCCCTCGAAGTCTTTGATCTTGGCCAGCTGGTCTTTGATGGCGTCGCGGTCTTTGTCCAAATTCCCCGTCATGCCTCCGGTATTCTGCATGGCCTGGAGGAGGAGGCGGACGGCATCCCAGGTGAGGGCGGCCACGTCGTCGGGCACATACCCGTACTTGGCGTTGTACTTGTCGATGAACTCCTTGGTGGCGCCTTTAGCTCCTGCCGCGGCATAGTGAGTGCTGAAATAGTAGCCCTTGCAGGCATCGCCGCAGAGGGTCATGAGCTCGGCGGAGCCCCAGCTGTCGCTTCCCATGATGGGCTTTTTCCATCCCAGTTCCTTGGCCTGTTTCACAATGAGGGGAACTTCGTCATAATACTGGGGGGTGAAGAGGACGTCTGCTCCGGAATTCACGATTTTGGTCAGCTGAGCGCTGAAGTCCTTGTCTTTGGTCGTGAAGGTTTCGAAGGCCACAACGGAACCGGGGCCGTGAATCTTCTCGAAGGCTTCCTTGAAATACTCAGCCAGCCCCTTGGGATAGTCGCTGGCGATGTCATAAAGAACCGCCGCTTTCTTGGCTCCAAACTCGTCCGTCACGAATTTTGCGGCCACGGGGCCCTGGAAGGGGTCCAGGAAGCAGGCGCGGAAAACATAGGGACGGTCCAGGGTGGTTTGCGGGTTTGTGGACCAGGGGGAGATCATGGGAGTCTTGTTGGCGTTGCAGACTTCGCCCGCGGGAATGGCCTGCTTGCTGGACTGAGGGCCGATGATGGCCAGGACCTGGTTTTGAGTGATGAGCTTCAAAGCCGTGGCGGTGGCGGATTCAGCCTTTGTTTCGTTGTCTTCGTAGATGAATTCCAGTTTGTAGGTCTTGTCGCCGATCTTGAGTCCGCCAGCCCCGTTGATTCCATCCTTGAGCATTTCCGCTGCGAACTTGGAGCTTTCGCCGACCTTGGGGAGATCGCCTGTCAGGGGAATGTTGAAGCCGATCTTGAGTGTATCCGAGGCTCCCCAGGAGCACGGGGAAACCACCAAGGCAGCCATGAGTACCATTGCCATCGGTGTGAACATTCTACGCATGCAGGTTCTCCTCCTAAATTTTTGCAGGGTAAAATAATGCTAAGGGGTTCAAACAATTTTAAAAAGGGGATGGCATATTCTTACAGCATAAAATAGAATCCCTGTCAATCGCCATTCATCTTCAGATGACGGCCCGGGGCCGTCATCTGGCGCTGCCATTAGCTATACTCGTTGAGGTTCGGATTTTATGATTTGGTGGCCATCTGTTCGTTGTAGGAGCGGCTTCCAGCCGCGACTGTCTCATCGTCGCGGCTGGAAGCCGCTCCTACAACGAACGAAGCTTTGAACCCTTAATGATTATATATCATGGCGGTGGGCGGGAATCGGGGGCGGTTCTTTCAATGCATACTTCAAAGGAGGTTTCTCTGCATGAAGATAGGATGTCCGAAGGAAATCAAGAACCATGAATATCGTGTGGGGCTGACTCCCGCCGCCGTGAAGGCTTACGTGGGGGCGGGGCATGAGGTGTTCCTGGAAAAAGACGCGGGTCTGGGCTCGGGCATCAGCGATGCGGAATACCTGGCCGTGGGTGCGCGCATCCTGGACAGGGCCGAAGATGTCTGGAGTGAGGCCCAGATGGTCGTGAAGGTCAAGGAGCCCCTTTCCAGGGAATACGATTTCCTGAAGCCGGGGCAGATCCTGTACACTTACTTTCACTTTGCCGCCAGTGAAAAGCTCACCCGGGCCTGTCTTGAAAAACAAATCATTGCCGTGGCCTATGAAACGGTGCAGGAAGAAGACGGGTCCCTGCCGCTCCTGAAGCCCATGAGCGAAGTGGCCGGCCGCATGGCGCCCCTGGTGGCGTCCTATTACCTCATGAAGGTGCAGGGAGGCCGCGGGCTGCTTCCCACGGGCGTTCCTGGAGTCGCACCCGCCAACGTGCTGATTCTCGGAGGTGGGACGGTGGGGAGCAACGCAGCGCGTGTCGCGGCGGGGTTGGGAGCCAAAGTGACGGTCCTGGATATCAACTTCAACACCCTGGAGCACCTGGGCAACATCATGCCTCCCAATGTGTTCCCCGTTTACGGGGACTGCTCCGCCATCGAAACGGGCCTGGCCAAGGCCGTCATCGTCATCGGAGCGGTCCTGGTTACGGGGGCCAGGGCCCCCAAGCTCATTCTCCGACGGCACTTGAAGGACATGAAGCCCGGCAGTGTTTTTGTGGATGTCTCCATCGATCAGGGGGGATGCGCCGAAAGCTCGCGCCCCACCACCCACGACGATCCCGTCTATGTGGAAGAGGGAGTCATCCACTACTGCGTGACCAATATGCCCGGCGCCTATGCCCGCACCTCGACTTTCGCCCTGAACAACCGCACGATCCAATACGGGCTCAAGCTGGCCAGGGATGGCGTCGAAGAGGCCGTCAGAAAAAATAAGCCCCTTCAGCGGGGCTTGAACCTCTACAAGGGGAATATTCTCTTCCATCCGGTGGCGCAGGCTTTCGGGTTGGAAGACCTCTACGTGCCTGCCGAGCAGGCGATCGGTTGACAGCTGAAGTGTGGGGAAGGATCTTGAATTTTCCGCTGCGCGGCAGCACGAGTTTTCGGCCCCTCTGAAGTCGGGTGCGTCAACGCACCCGCCGCGCCTTGCATTCATCCTTCAGAATGGTCATGATGCGGTTGAGCTCGTGCCGCGTGATTTCAATGTATTCGGCACTGCAGCCCTCCTGGGGATCGAGGCTCATCATGTCGGCGATGAGGGAAAGGACGGTCAGGGGCTGGCTCAGGAGGTCGTAAAGCCGCGCAAACTCAGGGTCGCCCACCGTTTCGCTGCTTTCCTCCAGGGCACTCTTCACTTTGAATATTTCGAGGTTCTTGAAAATCCCGTCATGTGAGGCGAAGGGCAGAAAGGAAATGTGAAGGCTGCGTCCGTTGGTCATTTCCAGGAACATTTCCTCGCCTGTGGCCAATGCGTCCTGAAGCTTGCATTGGCCATCGGGCTCCGCCTGTCGGTGCACAATTTCAAAACACTTTTTACCCGCTATGCGGTCGATGGGGATATTGAATGTCTCTGAAAAGGCTCGATTGGCACGATCGATGGTGAAATCCGGGTTGATGACGCTTACGGGAAACGGTAGGTGGTCGAAAATGGCCTGCAGGTGGCGCTTGGAAGAGGCGATCTGCAGCATGATGTGTTCCCAGGAAAGGTATTTCCCGAGTTTTTCGCAAAACAGGGACAGGATGGATTCGTCCCGGATCCACGCGGGAGGCACACTTTGCTGCCAGGACAGGCATAGATGGATGAGGGGCGCTTGGAATTGCTCCAGGGGCAAAATGAGGTCGGTCGACCGAGGTGAACCCGTGAGGACAGGCTTGAGGGGAGGGCACTCGACAGATTCCATCCCCATGTACACCATGGGCAGCTTCTCGCTCGGCATTTCCTGGGGAAAACGGGCTATCTCATTCCAGAACCCGGTCTCCTTCTCCTGTAGGAGCAGTTGAGTTTCGTCCGCGGCGAAAGCCTTGTGGATTTCCGGGAGAACGGCCTGGAAGAATTCATGTTTCTTCTCGATACCGCAGCTCAGAGTCATGATACGAACCAGCAGTTCCGTCAGTTCCTGCCGCATGATGTCTCCCCTTGATGGTCATCGTTCAAGCATCTAATTGCCCGATCACACAGTTTTTTTCAAAATTTATTTTACCATGATACACCACGAAGAACACGAAGGGCACGAAGTGAAATACTAAACAACTGTCTGAAAATTCGTTTGCTCGTCATTCCGGCAGTCTTTAAGCCGGAATCCAGCCCTGCGAAAAAGCCAGATTCCGGCTTAAAGACTGCCGGAATGACGAAACAAAGCGCATGCCAAGAGCGCTTGACTCGTTTCTTACACAGCCTCTAAAACTCTAATAAAAACAATTCATTCCATCTTCGTGGACTTCGTGTTCTTCGTGGTGCATTTGTCAAAAGCCCTTCGCTTCGCTACATGAGTCGGCATATTCTCGGACGCTCAACAGCATAGCTTACGCAATACAAGTTGTATATCAGGAAATTCCTGATTTTACGAAGCACCATCCCCACAGAGCCTAAATCTCCAAATGTCTGTAAACTATAGGTTTATACTTTAAACGGATGAGATCCTGACTTATTAACGATCCCGTAGGAGCGGCTTCCAGCCGCGATTGCACCAGTTGGCTCCCAATAGAATCGCGGCTGGAAGCCGCTCCTACAAAAGTCAAGATTTTACCCGTTCGCAGTATACACTTTGAAATCGCATCGGTTTGGGTTTTAATTTCAACAATTTCCTCCATTCATCCGATAGGTGGCATGAAAGCGTTGGCAAACGTGCAGTCGGATATGGAAACCCGCAAATAAATCATTTTTGAACATGAACTGAGAAAGCAGGATGGCGCGACTACTCGTTGTGGAACAACGTCAGGAAATCAGGAAAATTTACTCCGATGAGACCTTTTCCGGTCATGAGGTGACTTTCTCACCGGATTACCGGTCGGCTCATGCCGTTTTGAACAAGGAAGCCTTCGACGCCGTGGTCCTGGACCTTCCTCCGGCATCGGAGGGGCTGGACTTCCTTCCGAAATTCCTCGAGGCCGCAGCCAATGCTCCAGTCATTGCCACAAGCGAGACGGGCGAGCCCAAAAGGATCGTTCAGGCGATCAAGCTGGGAGTGTTCGATTTCATCGTGAAGCCTTATGAGGCCGGCAAGATGAAGGTGGCTGTGGATCATGCCATGGAAAACCTGAGCCTCAAGAATGAAATCGATTATCACCGAAGGCAGCAGGATGTTGTTTACGACATGGACCGGATTGTCGCAGCCAGCCCCGTCATGCAAAATACCATCAGCATGATCCGCAAGCTTGCCCTTACGGATTCGACGATCCTCATGACGGGCGAAACGGGAACGGGAAAAAGCTTTCTGTCGGGGTGCATTCATTTCAACAGCCAGAGGAAGAGCAAGGCGTTTGTCACCATCAATTGCGCCAACATTCCTGAAGCCCTGCTGGAAAGCGAGCTTTTCGGGCATGAGGCCGGTGCCTTTACGGGGGCCTACAAGGCTCGGGCGGGGAGGCTGGAGCAGGCCAACGGCGGGACGGTTTTCCTGGATGAAATCGGGGAGCTGAGCCCCGCTTTGCAGGCAAAGCTGCTGCGCGTCCTGGAAGAAAAGGCCTTCGAACGGCTGGGAGGCAACCGGACGATCCATTCGGATATTCGCATCATCGCCGCCACCAATCGAAACCTGGAGGAACAGGTGGCGGACGGGAGCTTTCGCCAGGACCTCTATTACCGCATCAACGTCCTCCGGATCCAACTGCCCGCCTTGCGGGAGCGATTGGAGTGCATCGAGCCCCTGGCGGCCTACCTCCTGGACAAGGTCTGCCGCAGCGTCCGCAAGCGGGTCAAGGCATTTTCCCCTGCCGTCCTGGATATTTTCAAGCGGTACTCGTGGCCGGGAAATATCCGCGAATTTTCCAATACCATCGAAAGAGCGGTCCTCCTGGAGGACGGGCCTGTCGTCCGGGCGGAAAACGTGATGATCAACGAGCCGATCCTCCCGCGATCCCGAAATGGGGACCACCAAATTAGCCAGAACCTCAGCGACCAGGAGCTCAATCTCATTCTGGAAGCCCTGGAAAAGAGCCTCTGGATCCAGAAGGATGCCGCCCGCCTCCTGGGGGTGACTCCGAGGGTGCTGCATTACAAGATCAAGAAGTACGGCATCACGCACGCCAGGTGGTATAAAAATAAGTAGCAGCGAAGCGACCATCATCAGGGGGCTTCATCCCTTCTTTCCATCGATCCGCGTTCCTGTATGCCGGCTTCCCAAAGCGCTCCATTGAAGCGCACCGACACCCCTGGGGGGAATCGATCTTCCCAGCGACTTGAAACCATCTTCAAAACGAGCTCCGGGAGCGTTCGGCTGAATTCCTGCGGCGCTTCTTTCCAGACCATCCAGGAACCGAGGTCCAACCGGACCTCAATTTCCATCGGGGTGTTCGGATGCCTGGATGCCGACAAAGCGGGAAAGCAGACGTCGAGGGTGCCGAAAGGCGTGAGGATATGCTCCGACACGTCTCCCGCGAGCGTGTGCTCAGTGGATAAGACCAGGTAGGGAATGGAGAGAAATACTTTTTCCACCCTGTGCTCCTTGTGTGGCTGCCATATGTGGCTGGCATACCATGAGTTTCTCAATAAGGTTGTCATACTCACAGCAATTTTAATACCAGCAGAGAATCAGGCTGTCGGAAAGGTGGGGCGATCGTACGAAGTAGCCGTTGACAAGAGGCAAAAGGCAGCAAATCGTTATCAGACAACGGGGGAGGTCCATTCACGCACTTGGCTCCACTGTGTGGTTCCGTCTGATAGCTTGGCTTTTGTAGGAGCGGCTTCCAGCCGCGACTTTTTCAATCGAACTCTTTTGTCGCGGCTGGAAGCCGCTCCTGCAAGGAAATCAATCAGTCCAGATCTCATCCTTGCGGAGGTGACAGCATTTGATGCGATTGCCCTGCTCGGAAGGGTGGGAAGATGACTTGTGGAAAGGGTGTGGATCTACAAATTTGAATTTAGAAGTTCGTTTACATTCCGCCGCTCATGCCCATTCAAACGGTGTGCTTTTAATGTCTTGGTTACCTGGTTTCGAAAATCCCTCCCCATCATTCTTTATTTCTATACATAAAGATCCATAAAATCCAACCATTACAATGAAATCCCCGTATGATTCCTAGCCTCTCATGGGGATTGCCCTCCTCCGCTAAACCAATTTGGAGAAAGGCTTCCATTTGGCGTTGATTTTGCTCTTTACAGGTCCGCGATGGGAGGATCGTATCCCCCACTTATACTCCAAACGGATGAGACCCCTGACTTATTGATGCTCCCGTAGGAGCGGCTTCCAGCCGCGATTGTACCAGCCGGCTCCCAATAGAATCGCGGCTGGAAGCCGCTCCTACAAAAGTCAAGATTTTACCCGTTTGCAGTATAACGGTCATGAGCGCCACCGCATTTATGACCGTTAGGTACAGGAAGTATAGGCACTACTCAAAAAAGGAGGAACAGCCCACCATAAGCCGGAGGAGCTTTGTCCTCTGCGTTCTCCGCGCTCTCTGCGGTGAACGCCGACGGCACTTCAACCATTTAGAAACGCTGAAAAAGGCAAACCACTCTAAAGGGTGGGACGCAAAGCCACTGGCCTAAGTTTCCCATGGACGACCATGAGGGAATACGGCAGCAGGGTTGCCGGCAGATCAGTACCCCCTCGGGGCTGGATCCTGTCAGGCCCCAATGGGAGGTACTAAAATGAAACGCTTGTTCCGTCTTTCGAAAGTCCAAACCCGCTCTCAAATTTTCCTGCTTGCAAGCCTCCTTCTGATCGGTCTGGTCTCGCTTGCATCTCCTTCAAAACTCTACGCAGCCCAGGTTACCCTGGCCTGGAACGCCAACACGGAGCCAGAGCTTGCCGGCTACAAAATTTATTACGGCGGTTCCAGCCGCACCACGCAAGCCACCCCATCCTATCCCACTTTCGTGGATGTGGGCAATCAAACCACCTATACCGTCACCGGCCTGCCCGACGGAGCTCCCTGCTATTTTGCCGCAACCGCCTACGATGCCAACGGGAATGAAAGCGACTTCTCCGAGGAGCTCGTCTGCTATGCCATCTCTGCCACGGCGGGACCCGGCGGGAGCATCAGCCCCGGCGGCGTGTTTCTCGCCGAAAAGGGGGGCTCTCAGACCTTCACCATCACTCCGGCAGCGGGCTACCATATCGCCGACGTCCTGGTGAACGGTGCTTCCGTCGGCCCCGTCTCTACGTACACCTTCACCACCATCGCGGCGACCCAGAGCATCTCCGCCTCCTTTGCAGCAGATGTGAAAACGTACACCATCACGTCATCAGCCGGAGCCAACGGAACGATTTCGCCCTTGGGGACAGCGTTGGTGAACCAGGGAGCAAACCAGACGTTCACCATCACGCCGGCAACGAATTACATGGTTTTGGATGTGGTCGTAGACGGTAAGAGCGTGGGTCCCGTGACAAGCTATACCCTGAGCTCCGTCACGGCCAACCATACCATCAGCGCCACCTTCGCCTTGAAGACGTACACGATCACGGCGTCAGCCGGAGCCAACGGGACGATCACGCCTTCGGGTACGGCAACGGTGAACCACGGCGCGAGCCAGACATTCACCATCACACCGGCGACAAATTACAATGTAGCGGATGTGATCGTGGACGGGAAGAGCGTCGGTCCCCTACCAAGCTATACCCTGAGCGCCATCACGGCCGATCATACGATCAGCGCCACGTTTGTCTTGAAGACGTACACGATCAAGGCGTCAGCGGGAGCCAACGGGACGATCTCACCCTCGGGCACGGTGACGGTGAACCACGGAGCGAGCCAGACCTTCACCATCACGCCGGAGACGAATTACAAAGTGGCGGATGTGGTCGTGGACGGAACGAGCGTCGGTCCCGTAACGAGCCACACGCTCAGCGCTGTCACGGCCGATCACACGGTGAGCGCAACGTTCAGTGCGGAGAATCAGCCTCCCGTGGCTGCGGCCGGGCCTGAGCAAACTGTGAAGGAAGGGGAAGTCGTCAAGCTGAGTGGCTCGAACTCCACGGATCCCGACGACGGCATCGCTTCCTATCTTTGGGTGCAGCTGTCTGGGACGCCGGTGATTCCTGTGGAAGGCGTAAAGTCCGCTGAAACCTCCTTCACGGCTCCCGCGGTGGGAATGGAAGGGGAATCCCTCTCCTTCCGGCTGACTGTCACCGATAAGGCCGGACAGGCAAAAACCGATGACTGCATTGTCAACGTGGTCTGGGTGAATGTTCCCCCCGTCGCCAATGCCGGACCGCAGCAGACCGTACCCGAATGGGAAAACGTCATGCTGGATGGCTCCCAATCCAGCGACCCCGACGGTGGAGCTCTGACCTACCTCTGGGAACAGACGGGTGGCCCCGGCGTCGAGCTTTCCAATCCCAATGATGCGCGGCCGACCTTCACGGCACCGGAAGTGGGTGCTGAAGGTGGATCGCTGACTTTCAACCTGACGGTAACGGACAACGGCGGTTTGAAATCTTCCGCTGCCTGCATCGTCAATGTCACCTGGGTCAACCAGGTCCCCGCCGCCCACGCCGGTGCGGATCAGAGCGCCATTGTCGGGCAGGTGGTGGTTTTGGATGGGTCGCAGTCCAGCGATCCCGACGGTGAAACGCTGACCTACGCGTGGAGGCAGACCGCGGGCGTTCCCGTTACCCTCTCCAACCCGGCAGCCATGAGTCCGACCTTTACGGTTCCCACTGAAGCGGCCAACGGAACGCCTCTCACCTTCTCCCTCACCGTGAAGGACAACGGGGGACTCACGGCGGAGGACAGCTGCTCCGTGACCGTAACCGCTCCAACCGGCCCGGATCTGACCGGCGCATGGGAGAGCTTTTCTATCAGCAGCTATTATCTGACAGGATCGTTCAGAGTGAAGAACATCGGTACGCAAAAGTCTGTAAAGTTCAAGACGACGTTCTACCTCTCCAGTGACGGGGTCAAGCTGGACAAGCTTCTCAGCACCCTTTCCATTACCGCCCTGTACGCTGGTCAGACATATCCCGTCACTTTGAGTGTCAGACTGACTTCCGACATGGCGGGCAAAACCATTCTTGTAGTAGTGGATTCGGCGAACCAGGTCAAAGAAACGAATGAAGGCAACAACAAAATCGCCTCTTCCGTCATCACCGCTAATTCTTCAATCACGAAACGGAGTATTTATACTCGACTGACCTCGAGGTAGGAGGCAAAGAATATCGTGCAGCCAAAAACGGGGTAAAATCGTAGGGCTCCAGTAAAAGTCCTTTGACAAATCAACCACGAAGAGCACGAAGGCCACAGAGTAAAGATCCAAACGATATCATCAGCCTTCGTGCTCTTCGTGTCCTTCGTGGTGAAATGGATTGCGCAAAAACTACTGATCGGCTCTTTAAGGCTCCAGATTTTGGTCTGCTTTTTACGCCGAATTCATTCTGGTGCTCTTCTATCATGTATATCCGTTTCGTCTCTACGCTCGTTTCGGTTAAGAAGTTACATTTTCAGGTCACTCCATGCTCTTTGTAGGAGCGGCTTCCAGCCGCGACGTGGTGAGTCGCGGCTGGAAGCCGCTCCTACAAAAACGAAGCTTTTCATCCTCCACAAGTACACATGCTTCCCTATCAAGAGTGTCACTCAAAAGCATATCAATGTATATACCTAATAACTACATAAATTTATTTATAAATTTATGTTTTCATTCAGGCAAAAAATCTGGTAGGTATCTGGCGTTTCTGGCGTCTGTTTTTCTCATGACTTTTTAGAACCCATCGACCGAAGGCCTTGGGCGCGAACCACCATTATGCTTCTTGCGTCCGATGCTTTTTGCATTTTAACCGAAAACGGGTTGGCCTTGAGCTCCTGTCGACGGACAGGTTTGTTTTCAACGCTGCTATGTGCCGGCGTTGTGTTTTAAAGGAGGTAGCGTTCATGAAAGGTGTATGGCTGTATGGATTTTAAGAGATTCCGCCCTCTGTCTGTATTGGTATTTTGCCTCATCATTGCGGAATGTTTTCTCTCTCAAGCCGTTTTGGCGGCGGAAGTGACTCTGGCGTGGGATCGAAATCCAGAGCCCCAAGTCACGGAATACTGGGTCTTCTATGGCCTATCGAGCAGATATGATCCATCGAGTGATGTCTATCCATTGAGTGTCAACGCAAAAAACGAGACGCAGTGCACCATCTCCAACCTGGAGCCGGGGAAGACCTATTATTTTGCAGCCAAAGCCTTCGACGCTGCGGGTAATTCGAGTGAATATTCCGCCGAATTAGTCGTGACCATTCCGGACAAGCCTTCAACGCCCGTGCAGTCCCCCCCGACCAATTCCCCACCCGTTGCCTTCGACGATTCCATGGCCACCCTGGAAGACACAGCCAAAAGTGGGAATTTGAAGGCGACAGACGCCGATAAAGACCCTCTGATCTTCTGTATAGTCGCAAATCCCTCGAAGGGTACTGTATCAGTAACCGATCCCTCGCGAGGGGCTTACGTTTACACACCCAACACCGATGCAACAGGGACGGACTCCTTCACTTTCAAGGCGACTGACGCACGCAGTGCTGATTCCAATGTGGCCAGGGTTCTGGTGAACATCACTCCTGTGAATGATGCGCCCACTGCACAGAACGACAGCCTCGCAACCCTGCAAGGGACTGCGAAGGAGGCTACGCTGCGCGCCACGGATGTGGAAGGCGACAGGCTTAAGTACAGCCTCGTGAGCAACGGTGTGCTGGGCAAGGTAACCATTACCGATGCCTCCACTGGGAGCTACAAGTACGTTCCAAACCCCAACGCCACGGGAACCGATACTTTTACCTTCAAGGCCAATGACGGCAAGGCCGATTCCAACATTGCCACGGTCACCGTCACCATCAACCCCATAGTGGAAATCAGGCTGGAGGCTGAGAAAGGCCTGCTCGCCCTGCCGATGCAGTCCACGACGGACGCCAAAGCCTCCGGAGGCAGCTATATCTCGGTTCCCAATGGCTATGGCGATGTTTTGGATCCAAGGCAAGAGGGCGCCGGCTATGCCGAGTATACTTTTACCGTTCCTTTGGCCGGCGAATATGTTCTTTATGCTCGTGTGCAGTCGGGAAGTTCAGCGGATAACTCCTTTTTCATTTCTTATGATTCAGGGGATTTCATCCAGTGGGACACGGCTCTTGGCGGAACGGGTGCGTGGATTTGGGACATGGCGAGTCAACGAAGCGGAGCAAAACCCGTGGTTTTGCACCTGGAGGCGGGCGAACACACCCTTACCCTCAAACAGAGGGAAGACGGCACCAGGTTGGATCAAATTCTCATCACGAACCAGTTGAATTACTTTAGGGAGGCCATCTATGAGGATGCGGAGGACGGGGTGATCAATGGCTTGTATGTAGATGATGCGCATCCTGCCGGCACAGAGGTTCCTGTCGTATTTGATGACGCTCGGCAGAGCAATGTCCTTGACCTTGAGAAATCTTTAGAGTCCAAGGGCTATTTCCTGCTCTTCGATACGTTCCGGGCTTGGACGCAGACAGATCAAAAGCTGCTTCGATGGAGCGGCAAATTCTCCGGAGATTTTATCATTCAGGTGGGAGTAACGACTGCCGCCGGTCGACGGTATTTGCAATACAGTCCCGGCAGTTTCGGAAGCTTCAAATTGAGTGGCTTTGTATTTTTTGGCTTGGGTGAAACTGCCTCTGGTGGGGGGTGGCAGACCTTCGTGCGAGATCTGCAATCGGACCTGACGGCAATTGAGCCAGGAGGGGTGATCATTCGTCTAGACCAGATCATGATTTATGGGGATGGGAGAGTCGATGATTTTCAGTTGAGGTGAGAGCCATTCATGCCTGAACGAGTTGCCCGATCAGGCACGGTGCGTGTTGGTGCCGTTCTGGGCAGAGTCCAATCAAGGATTGACAGCTTCGCTCTTGTAGGCGTGGCTTCTTGCAGCAAAGAAACATATTTGGGGCTGGTTTGTTGCAGGGCGGTAATGACCAAGGAATGGTTGGTTGAGGATTATGTGCTTATCAGATAGGTTAGGATTAATGGATCATTGCAGATTAACGTGAAACTGCTTTCTGTCATTCCGAGGTATGCCCCTGAGGAATCCTCGTCTTTTGAGGCAGAATCATAGGATTCTTCACTTCGTGCGGGATAACATCTTTATCACGCAAATCTGCGGTGAACCGGATTAATTGCCCTTGGGTAAACCCCCGGCTTTGCCGGGGGACTCCCAGAGTTTGACATTTGCGGGAGTATGCGAAAGCCTGCCTCTTGTGAACCGTTCAAAGCTTGCAAAAGGAAAGGCTTTCGCATGGATGGAACTCAAAGGAAAGAGCGCCATCCACATCGCCAGAACCTTCCTCGGGAGGAAGAAAAACTTCACTGGCCAGAACTTTTGGGCCAGGGGCTACTTTGTGTCCAAGGTTGGAAGGGACGAGCAGATGATCCGTGAGTACATCAAAAAGCAGGAAACCGAGGATCGCCGACTCGATCAACTGAATATGTTTGAGTAGTAGCCACCTTGTAAGGTGGCCAAAGGTTTACAACCGCTTTGAGCGGTCCATGGTTTTACAAGCCTCCGGCTTTGCCGGAGGTATTTGCCTTGCGGAGGCACATTGCTTGAGCCGATGTTGGGTTGGAGTTGGGCTGACAGATCGTTGCCGGTGTCTAAACATAAAAAGGCCCCAAATCACCTTTCCCAGTTTTTGGCTCCCGAGAAATTTCAGTATGCAAGATGCGACGGTTTTCTAACCGGGAAACTTGGAGTACCAAGAGCCGGGACATTTTTCAGGGCCACTTTATACGCTACAGTGCAAGCATAAGAGTAAAGGGAAAAACGTTTCCTTTTACTCTTATGCTTGGGAGAACTTAGAATTTCGCCTTGCTTATTTTCTTGCGGCCATAGAAAAACACACCTGCCAATCCCGAGCCCAGAAGAAGCATTGATGTTGGTTCAGGTACTGGCGTATTGACAATGTCGCCACTAAGAACTGTCGTACTTGTAAAGGGGGAACCTGGAGAAACAACTGAAGATGTAAAGGAAATATTGAAAGCTCCCTCGTACGGAACGCCTTTAGGCAGACCAAAGAGGTCAAGCAAATCATCGTTTTTCGTATCCGAGAAACCTGCACCGGCAATATTAAATTGAGTACCAGCTACGGTATTCGATATGGATACGCTAGCATGGCCAAACACCCCCGACAACAAGGTGGTATTTGCGATATCGCCGACGTCATTCAAGTCACCATCCCCGTTTATGTCGACACCACCAATGACGCTGATAGTTGAGGACGCACCTCCTCCGAAATCCCAAGGTTGACCAGTGGGGTTACCAGTTTTGAAATCTAAGCGACCACCCACAATATTGAAAGCGACGCCGTCGTTGATAAGCGTTCCGAGTCCCACGACGTTATCAACCTGTATGTTGGTCCCTTCAAGTGGATTAGCTCCTCCCAAATAAGAGATGCTACCTGTTGTCGGAGCTATGACTCCAAGATCAAGTATCGGTGCCGCATGCGCTGGTACTATAAAGAGCGTGCCGACCAATATTAGTATAGAAGCCACCGTAAAAATTTTTTTGAAAACTCGCATGTCATTCTCCTTTTTGTTGATTCACACTCTGTGATTGCACCTGTTTGCCTCCAACCTTGCTGAATTGATCTCTCATGTTCATGTTTGCTTAAAGCACATTTCTGTTCAAAAGTTACGCAATTAGAATGCCACGTTAAAAATAATTGCGAGAAGTATTCTTGATATGTTTTCAATTGTTCAAATTAACATGACTAATTAAATAAAAAATTGTGCTTCCCTAATGAGTTACGCTGGTTACCCTTTCTAACTCGAGGTTATAAATTGTAAGAGATTTCGACAAGATCAAAAACAGTCTGAGTCTTTTATTGACATTATTAATTAAATTAGTTGCTTATAATGGATCATCCAGTAATGAAAAATTGTAAATAATACCGACAAAACAGGGGGAACGAGCTTGCCTCGTTCCCCCTGTTGTAGAATCTTTGGTTTGGGACGTTGTTTAGGCTTTTGATTCATGCAGCAGTGATTTCTTGTCAATCCCCAGCTTTCCCATCAATTCATAAAGGGTAGGGCGGCTGATGCCGAGCTCTGCGGCCACACGGGTGATGTTGCCTTGATGTTTGGTCATCGCGTTCAGTATGAAATCCTTCTCCAGAGCATTGCGCGCCTCTTTAAGTCCTTTGCCGGCGTATTGGCTGTACGTGGAATCCAATTCCAGGTCTGCGGGCGTGAGCATGGCTCCACCCGTCATGATCACGGCACGTCTGATACGATTCTCGAGCTCCCGTACGTTTCCCGGCCAACTGTAACTTTCGATCATTCGAAGGGCCTGTGCGGTAAACCCCTTGATTTTTTTCTTATTGTCACCGATACATTTTTCGAGAAAGCCTTGGGCCAGAAAAACAACATCTCCTTCACGCTCCCTGAGCGGAGGCAAGGAGATAACAACGACACCCAAGCGGTAATAGAGGTCCTCTCGAAAACGCCCCTCCTGCATGGCCTGCTTGAGATCCATGTTGGTGGCTGCCAAAACACGTGCATCGGTGCTGATTTCCTGCCTTCCGCCGATCCTCACCACCTTTTGCTCCTGCAGGAACCGAAGCAGCTTCACCTGGAGGGGAAGGGGGAGGTCGCCGATTTCATCGAGAAAAAGCGTTCCACCCTGTGCCGATTCGATGCGTCCTTTCTTGAGGGCATGGGCCCCGGTGAAAGCGCCTTTTTCGTGACCGAAAAGCTCACTTTCCAGGAGATTCTCGGGAATGGCACCGCAGTTGATGGCCACGAAGGGGCCATTTCGCCTGCCGCTCAACCGGTGGATGGCGCGCGCAGCCAGCTCCTTTCCCGTGCCGCTCTCCCCTTGAATGAGCACGGACGCATCCGTGGGGGCTACTTTACGAATGGAGGCGAAAACCTCCTGGATTTGGCGGCTGTTCCCCAGCATGTCTTCGAAGGATTCGCTGCACACCTGCTGCTGAAGCATTCGGTTTTCGTGCTCCAGTTGGTAGACATGAAGTGCCCTCCGCAGGACGACCTTGAGCTCGTCTATCTCGACCGGTTTGAGGAAAAAATCGTAGGCTCCCTGCCCAACGGCTTGGAGTGCATTTTCCTTTTCGGTACGCCCCGTAAGGATAACGACTTTAGCCAGGGGGTTCTGTTCGAGGATGGCGGAGAGTGCCCAAAAGCCCTCTTCCGCGCCGTTGGGGTCCGGTGGAAGCCCGAGATCCAGGGTGACCACCGCTACCTGCTCCCGGCCGAGAACCGTGAGCGCACTTGGGCGGTCTTCGGCCAAAAACACCTCGTAGTCCTGGGCCAGGGCCCATTTCATCTGGGTGCGGATGCTTTCGTCGTCGTCGATGATGAGAAGTTTGGGTTTGGACATGGTTTTTTTGAGTAGCGTACCTATGTAGTTTTTGTCAAACCACGAAGGACACGAAGAGCACGAAGGAGAGTTCCGGCGACTGACTGTTTTTCTTCGTGCTCTTCGTGTCCTTCGTGGTTCAAAAAATAAACAGCGTGCAGCTTATGCAGCCAGTTTAGCTTTGATCGCGGCCAACTCCTGCTCAATCTTCAGGACTCGACTTTCCAGTTTCTCATGCTCATCACGTCTCACAATGACTTCGTAGAGTCGGTCGAGACGAAGGTTTGTCTTGGCAATCTCGTCCCTCAGCTCTGCACGCAGGAGGTCGATACGGGTATTGGTCTTGGATATCTCATCGCGCAGCTCCACCCGGAGGTCGTCGATCCGTTTGTTCGTGTCGTCTATTCTCTGGTTCGTAGCGTCAATGCGCTGATTGAGCTCATCGATCCGCCTGCCCTGGTCAATGAGGTGCGCGGACATATCGTCAAGTCTTTTATTGGTAAGCTGTAGCGCTACTTTGATCTCCCGATTGTCCGCTTTCATGATGTCGAGCTCGGGAAGGATGAGCTCTTGTATCGCTTTCTTTATGGCATCGGCTATTTCCATGCTGTTCTCCTTTCCCGGGATTATACAGATTGTATCGTACCCTCTCAACCCTCATCGACTCCCACCGGCAGCACGACACGAAATGTGGTCCCCTTGCCCTTTTCGCTTTCTACCTCAATCTTGCCTTGGTGGGCTTCGACGATCATCCTGGACTGGTAGAGGCCGATGCCCAAGCCGCGGCTTTTGGTGGTTTTGAAGGGATGGAAAAGCGAACGTTCCATAAATTCCCGCGTCATACCGCACCCCGTGTCGCTCACCGACAGAACGACACAGTTCTTTTCCTTTTTGGTCTCCAGGTGGATTTCACCTCCGTTGACCATGGCCTCGGAGGCGTTCAACAGCAGATTGATCAGGACTTTTTGAACCTGTTCGGGATCCATGAAGACTTTGGGCAGGACACCCAGGTCCTGGGTCAATGGGGCCTTCATGCTGCCGCTGAGTTCCGCGAGGGTGTCCGCCACCAACTGGTTGAGGTCGGCTTCCGTCCGGTGGAGCTCGATCTCCTGCTTCAGTGACGAGAGGCGGCTGCACATGCTGTTGATCTTTTCCACACTTCGCGACATGACCTTCAAGGCATCCTCGCGAAATTCGGGGTTGTCGAAATGAACCGGCAGATTTTGGAGGGTCAGAGAAAGGGTGGATGCCAGGTTCTTGAGGTCGTGAACGAAAAAAGCGGACAGGGTCTGGAAGGTTTCCATCTCTTTGGCCTGTCCCAACTGATCGAACAGCCTGCGGTTGAGAATCATCCCGGCCGTTTGGTCGCCAAGGGTTTTGAGGAGATCCAGGTCCTCTATGGTAAAGGCTTCTCCTGTCAGCCGTTCGTTCAGTGTCATGAGCCCCAGGAAATCCTTGCCGGCGGATAAGGGAACACAATAGCGGATTTCGGCATTCCCTGTCGCTGAAACGGCCGATGAAGATCCAAACCCCATGGGGCGTTCGAATTCCGAGCGACGCAGATCCAGGGGCATGGACTCCCCCCGCAGAGTGAGCATGAGGAAATCCACTTCATTTGCCGTCGCGGGGAGTGTTTCCGTTTCCGCGGGCGAGAGGGATGTCGAGCCGTAAAGCAGGGGCTTTTGCCTCGGTCCATCCAGGAGCCAGATACTGACGGAAGAGACGCCGAACGTGTCGGATACGACTTTGGCGACAGCGGTGCAGAGGTCTCTCAGGTCTCTGCGGAACATGGTTTGCTGAGTGAAATCCGTCCAGACCTTTCGGTAATCATAGAGGGGCTGGCGGAAATGACGGCTGATGAATCGCCTGGTTTCCTGGCGCAGTTGGTTGGAAAGCAAAATCACCGCTATGCCCAACAACGCCAGGAATACGAAAAAAACGTTCTGAAGAAGGGTTTCGCCCGCACCAAAGTACCTCGCGACTTTGGCCAGCACTCCGACGACCAGCAGGTAGGTTCCCACCCCCAGGAATGTTATGGAATTGTACAGAACCTCCTGGGAAATATAGACTTGGACATTTTGCATGCGGGAGCGGAGGAGTGAGAGAAGGATCAAGAGATCTGCCACAAGGAGCGCACCTGCATTGACGGGAAGGAGCAGCGGGTCCAAAATTGAATAGAGCAGTACCTGACTGCATGAAAAAATGCGAACGGCAAATAAAACACCCAGGCCCAGCAGGAGGAACTTAATCCGCCATCGCATGGTGCCGGCGGAGGCGCGCAGCGTCTTCTCCAGATTCGCCAGGATCAGTACGGACGAAAGGAGAAAGAAGACGTGAAAGCTGTACCCGGCCCAGCCGAGAGGGAAGCCTGTACTCCAGGAGATTTCGCGATCGACGTTGTGGAGAAAAATCGCCTCGGGAAAGAGGGATACCAGCACCAGCGGGAGAGCGAAAGAGGCAAGAATCAGCCATTTCCAGCGGGCGACAAAGACTTGATGGTTGTCCCGTGCAAAGCTCAAACTGAACAGCAGCCAGCTGCTCGGGACCAGAGCGGAGATGAGCAGCTTCCAATGCAGCCAGAATGCTGCCTGTTCCAGCAGTTCCGACTGAAAGGCAAAAAAGAAAAAAAGCTGCTCCAGCGCCAGGGCAAACATGCCCGTGACGAAAGCTCCCTTCATCATGGAGCGACTGTCGCGCAGCATTTCCCATACGGCCAGGCAGGCGCTGAGAAAAATTGCTGCAATGATGATGGCGTCAATAAATGTCATGGACATCATGGGGCTGATACAAAGCTCTTGGGCTGTTTTGCAGCGTTAGTTTTTTTATTTTTAAACCACGAAGAGCACGAAGGACACGAAGAAAATAGGGGGGTGCGAAAAAAACAGTTCTTACTCTTCGTGTCCTTCGTGCTCTTCGTGGTTTAAAAAAGCTTTAGGTTAAAACTCCACTCGATAACCAGAAAACACCAAAAGCCGGGCCAATGCCTCCCGTGCCGGTGCATCACCGTGGACAATTTTGATCCTCGCCGGTTTCCGCGGCATGGATTTTACCCAGTCCATCAAACCTTTCTGGTCGGCATGGGCGGAATAGCCGGAGAGGGCATGTGCCCTGGCCCTGATGTCGAAGCGCTCTCCATCGAGACAGACATATCCGCCGGGTTTGGCGGCATAGCGAACGATGTCTCTTCCGGGAGTGCCCTCCGCCTGGTATCCCACAAAAAAGATATCGTTTCGTGGGTCATCTATCCCGGCTTTGAGATGATCGATGATCCTGCCGCCCGTGCACATGCCGCTCCCGGCGATGATGACGGCTGGACCGGACATTTCCAGCAGTTTGTTGTGGTCTTCGTGCCTGGCCACTGCGTAGAGTTGATCGAAGTCAATGGGATGATCCCCTCTGTGGAGGAGGGACCTGGATTCCCTGTCCCAATACTGGCTGAGCTTCGAGTAAATCCGGGTGATCTCCAGACCGAGGGGTGAATCCAGGAAAACAGGGATGCGATTTTTTCCGGCCAGGAGGGGAAATCGCTGTTTTAGCTCAGGATTGGAAAACAGCCGGTCCATATCGTAAAGGATCTCCTGGACACGCCCGAGGGCAAAGGCGGGAATGAACACCTTTCCCCTGTCCGCCAAGGCCTGCGACAACACGGCCCCCAAGCGTTGCACCCGGTCTCCCGCAGCTTGATGGAGCGTGTCTCCGTAAGTCGATTCCAGGATCAGCACATCGCAGGCGTCCGGTGGATCGGGGTCGGGAAGGAGAGGGCGGCCTGCCGCTCCGAGGTCCCCCGAAAACAGGACGGACCAGGGAGGTTCGGCCGACTCGAAGCGGACGAAGCACGACCCGAGAATGTGTCCGGCGTTTTGCAGCTTGAATCGAACACCCTGCTTGAGGTCGAAGGTTTCACCGTATTCGAACCCCCAGGAAAGCTCGTCGATGACGCCGTTCAGCCGGTCAATTTGTGACTCCCTCAGGTGAGTAAAGCTCATGGCATCTTCCAGCATGGGCACGATGAGCAATTTCGTGGCCTCCGTCGTGATGATTTCTCCCTTGAAGCCTTTCTCCACCAGCTCCGGGATACGCCCGATGTGATCGATATGCGCATGCGTCAGAAAGAGAAAATCCACTTCAGAGGGCTTCACAGGCCATGTAGCCATATCCCGGGCGGCGTCGCCTCCCTGTACCGAGCCGCAATCCACCAGGATATTGAGGCCGTTCGCCTGCAGGAGATGACACGACCCCGTCACGCCGTATTCGGCACCGAGGTGGGTTATTTTTGGGATCTTCGAATCTTGCATTCAATGCCCTCATATGAGAGTTTGGTTCTTTAGAAAACATTTATAAACCACGAAGAGCACGAAGGAACACGAAGAAAAAGAACAAGGCATGGAAAGTTCTGATGAGCCATGTTTTCAAATGTCCCATCTATAATTTGTCAGGGCTTTTTTTCTCTTCGTGCTCTTCGTGTCCTTCGTGGTTCCAAAAATCCTGTTTTTAAACCACGAAGGACACGAAGAGCACGAAGGAGTTACAGAACATAGCGCTTGATGCCGTCTCGGAGCCTCTGGACATTGAAGTTGATGAGCAGCCCTGTCTTTATCCGGGCAAGCTTCATGTAGGTAAGAATCTGCGCTTCGTGAATGGCCTTGATGTGCTCCACGCATTTCAGTTCCAGGATGAGTGCGTCTTCGACCAGAACGTCCACCCTGTATCCGCAATCGATGTGGGCCTCTTTGTATTGGACGGGAAGGGGCCACTGAAGTTTGAACGCAATGCGATTCAGCTTGAGCTCATGGGCCAGGCACTGTTCATAAGTCGATTCGAGCAGGCCGGGGCCCAAAGCACGGTGAACCTCGATGGAGCAGCCAATCACTCGGCTTGAAAGCGCATCGAATTCCATCTTCGTGTCCTTCGTGCTCTTCGTGGTTTAAAAGAATCGCGCAGGATACGCACAAAGAATCAAGCGTCTTCCGTTTTTCCCACTTGAAACACTTCCCAAAGGTTGATGGTCACTTCCGGGATTGCATGAAGCACAAGCCCGTCCCGGGGAGAAAAGATCTCTCCTTTGCCGAACAGTCCGTCCTCTTGACGGATAAAACGTTCTACATATTCTCCGTCGGGGTCGATCAAAAGGTATTCCCGCACGCCGAATCTCTCATAGAGCGCCTTCTTTTCCCTGCGGTCCTTCAACGCTGTAGCCGGTGACATAACTTCCACAACGACATCCGGCACTCCCTGGATATTTGCCTTCGTAATCTTTGTTCCATCGCAGACAACGAAGAGGTCCGGCTGGACCACATCATGCTGAGACAAAACCACATCCGTTGGAGCGATGAAAGGAACGCACGATTTCCCCTCGAGACAGGCTTCCAGGCGGGTATAAAAGCGGGCGGCGATCTGTTGATGCCTCGTTGTCGGCGCCGGCGTCATGTCGTAGGGGCGGCCGTCGATGAGCTCCCAACGCTCTTTATTCGGCCAGGAAAGGGTGTCTGCATAAGTATATTTTTGCCCTTCATCTTTTTGAAGGAGAGGCATAAGATCCTCCTGGAAAGAAGAAAAAATCGATCGAGATGCTTGTTGATTTTCCTTCGTGTCTTTCGTGCTCATCGTGGTTTATGAAAGAATCGTAAAGGTAGAACTGACCTATGTAAAAGACTGAACCGCGAAGGGCACGAAGAGAAATTTAAAATTGAATCAAATACAGTCTTTTCCCTTGATCCGTTCGTGGTTTATAAAGAATACCATCGCTCCCCAGAATACTTACCAGAAATCATCCCTCGGAAGGAGATTCCGCATTCCATGAATAAGTCGTTCCTGGCTCTATCGATTGCCATACTATCGTTCATTTCCCATTTCTCATGCCTGGGAGGAACGCTACATGCTCAGACTGGCAGAAGCGTAGATCCCCAGACACAGAGAGTCATCGCAGCGCTGAAGCATGAGAACTGGGATATCCGCGGACGTGCTGCGTGGGCGCTTGGAAACATGAGAAGCGAAGCTGCCGTCGAGCCCTTGATTGTTACGGCGAAGTCCGATGAAAACGAGAGCGTGCGGGAACAGGCCATAGTAGCCTTGGCCAGGATAGAGGATTCCCGTGCTGTCGAACCTCTGATAGGACTCCTGGCGGACCCCAGTGGAGTGATCCGCATGCGAGCAGCGGATGCTCTCAAGAGATTCAAAGACCCGCGAGCCGTGAAGCCTCTCGTGTCCACTGCCCTTCGGGACGGGGAGGAGCCGGTCCGGGACCAGGCGATCGAGGCCTTGAAGGTTGTCAGCGACCGGGCCGAGTGTGCGGCCCTCCTGATGGCCGGCCTCAAGGAGGAAGCCCCGGCGGTTCGGAGCAATGCCCTCCAGGCACTCGCCGAAATCCACGATACGTCCATCGTGGAACCGTTGATCGCCTTCGCCTCATCAAGCCGGGATGACGCACTGCGGCGGCGGGCAACCAGCGTGCTGGGAGCCATCGATGATGCTCGGACGACGCATTATTTGCTTGCCGCGCTGGGAGACCAAAATCGGGAAGTACGGCGGAGTGCGACCGAGGCTTTGGGAAGAAGGACCGGTCCAAAGGTGGCATCGGCCCTTGTGAATGGTTTGAAAGACGAGGATTGGGAGGTGAGGATGAAGTGCGCGACTGCCTTGGGCAACATGGGGGAGAACAAGGCTGTTCCCTCGCTGATTGGGTTGCTCAAGGATGAGGAGACACTGGTTCGCATCAGTGCAGCTGAGGCCTTGGGCAAGCTGAAAAATCCGGTAGCCGCCCAGCCCCTCATGGATGCGGCCGTGGGGGATGGGCAGGAGAGTGTCCGCCGAGAGGCATGGAACGCCGTGCAGTCGATGAAGTCGGAGAGCGAGCTTATGACTGCACTGCTATCCTTTCTCGGGGAGCCGAATCCCGCCGTAAATCTCAATACCCTGACCCTGCTGGAAAAGCTGAATGATCCTCAGGCAGTGGATGGGGTCATGCGTCTTGCCTTGATGGACGAGGATGGGGAGGTGCGCCGTTATGCCGCACTGGCGCTGGCCTCCATCGCGCGCTCCGATGCTCCCAGGCTGTTGATTCCCAAGCTGCAGGACTCGGATGCGCGCGTTCGAAAACATGCGGTAGAGGCCTTGGTCAAATGCCAAGGTGAAGGAGTGGCCCAAGCCGTGATCGGAGCCCTGAACGACGAGAGCCCCGAGGTCAGGGCCTGCGCAGCACGCGTATTGGGTGTAATCAAAACACTCCAGGCCTTGAAGCCTCTCATAGAAACCCTCAAGGACGACAATGCCGCAGTGCGTGTCAGCGCTGCAAAGGCTCTTACATCAATCACTGGTGAGGATTTCGGAGCCGACTACCCGTCATGGGCCCAATGGATGGCGGAACAGCATTGAGCGTATACTGCGAACGGTTCGAATCTTGAGATTTGTAGGAGCGGCTTCCAGCCGCGATTTTATGGGGAGCCGGCTTTTTCCGTCGCGGCTGGAAGCCGCTCCTACAGGATGATCAATAAGTCAAGATCTCACCCGTTTGGTGTATATTTCCTGTCTCCAGCTCTTATTTGCCCTTGTCAGCGTCAGTCTGCGCCTGCCAGCGTTTTCAGCGTCCTATAATAGTTATTCGATCTTTACTTGATCGTTTCCAGGACACGCTTGGCCTCATCCTTACCGGTAAACTGTGCCTCCCCCTTCATTGCGCGGGTCAGCGCCTGCTTCGCCTCGTTATTACGCTGGAGCTTGTAGTAGATCATCCCGAGATGATACTGCACTTCCTGATTGTCCTGCAATTTGTCCGCGCTCTCTTTGGCATATTCCAAGGCTCGTTGGTAGTCGCCCTTGTGATAGAGCGTCCATGCCAGCGTGTCTGAAATACTGGCGTCTTCGGGGGCGGCTTCATGGGCCTTTGTTGCCAGGGCAACCGCCTTGTCCATGTCTCCACCAGTCATGGTGTAGAGGTAAGCCAGGTTGTTGGCGGCAGGCACAAAATCGGGGTTGATGGAAAGAATCTTTTCGTATGCTTCCTGAGCCTTCGCCAGGTTTTCCCTGCGCTGATGAATGATGCCGGTGATCATGAGGGCACTGACGTTCTTGGGGTTTTTGGCAAACGCTTCCTCAAAGCGTGCGATGGCTTCGTCGTCTCTGCCCGTGGCTGCATAGATCTGTCCCAGGGCGAAGTAGGCGTCGGCCAGGTTTGGGTCCATTTCGATAGTTTTCATGAAGGTCGCTTCGGCATTGGCCGTGTCGCCCTTCATCATATACACCCGGCCCAAAATGAAATGGAGAGGGGCGGAGCTGGGAGCGAGCGAAAGCTGGAACTTGACGCGCTCCAGCGCGGCGTCGGGCTTCTTGTCCGCGAAGTCCATGGCGATCAGTTCTGTCAGCGGGTCGACGAATGCCGGCGCCATCACCACCGCAGCCTCGAACTGTTTTTTTGCTTCGGCCTTCTTTCCCTGTCGATTCAGAACCCGGCCCAGAAACAGCAGCATCTTCGGATCCTTGGGTGCCGCTGCAACGGCCTCGCGCAGAGCCGCTTCCGCCTTGTCCAGATCTTCCTGTCCGACATAGGCTGCGCCCAGGAGCATATGGGCGGCCGCCAGTTTGGGCTGCTTGGCGAGGACTTTGTTGAGAGCTTCAATGGCGGCGGGGTAGGAGCCCGTCTGGATATCGAGCTCTGCAAGGCGCAGGGTGGCTTCCGTAAAGTTGGGATCTGCGTTGAGGGCCTCTTTGAGCTCCGCTTTGGCCCTGAGCACGTCGCCGGCCTGGAGCTGTGCCTGGGCGAGGAGAGTGCGGGCTTGAGGAACACCGGGATTCAGCTTGACGATGTCCTGAAACGTCTGCACAGCCTCCGCCGTCTGGTTTTTGGCCAGATAGACCCTTCCCTGGAGCAGCCTGGCGTCGATATCATTGGCCTCCTTCTTGAGTATCGGGTCAAGATATTTCATGACCTCATCGTAGTTGCCCTGTGCAAAGGCGATCTGAGCCATTCGGCGCCATGCCGGGAGAAAGTCTGGTGCTTTTTCCGTGGATTCGGTGAGTATCTGTTTTGCTTCAGCGGGCTTGTTGACGAGCAGGTAGAAGTCGGCCAGGCGTATCCGCTCGGGGGAGCCAACGGCGGCGAGCTCGGCAGCAGTTTTGAATTCCGCCTCAGCCTGCTCGGCATCCCGTTTCGCGATATACAGGTTCCCTAGGGCCGTGTGGGCTTCGGCCGATTTGGGGTCCTGTGAGGCGGCCTGTTTGAAGTACTTTTCGGCATTGCCGAGGTCGCCTTTGCGTACGTAGAGCATGCCCAGCCCCAGGTTGAACTTCGGGCTGTCGCCGTGGTCCTTCATGGCGGCTTGAAGCTTCTCGATCGAGGCGTCCAGCTCTTCGGGAGTGTTGGACGCTCCGGCAAACAGGAGCAGCGCATCGAGACTCTTCGGGTCCTTTTCCAGGACGAACTCGGCTTCCTGGCGTGCTTCGTCGGGCTTGCGCCCCAGGAGATCGATCATTCCCAGCTTGAGTCTTACGTCTCCATTTGCCGGGTCAAGCTCCTTGGCCTGGGTGAGGAGCCTGTAGGCCTGCTCCATTTCACCGAGTGCGAAGTGCGACAGTCCGAGCCGTGCCGTGGCATGAGCGTTCTTCGGATCGATTCTGAGCACGTTCTTGTACTCGATGACGGCTTCCTTGTACTTCTGCTCGGTGAAATAACTGTCTCCGCTCTTGAGATACCGGGCCTTCTTGGCTTCGCTCGACCAACCGCAGCCGGAGACGGCAACGCCGACAAGAACGAAAAAAAGAATAAGGCGACAGATACGTTGTTGCATGAGGTATGATCTCCTTTCTGTCAGGGAGTGTGAGACTCCAATGAAATCTTTTGATAAACCACGAAGAGCACGAAGGACACGAAGAAAAAGGATCCGTATGAATGTATCGTTTTTCTTCGTGTCCTTCGTGCTCTTCGTGGTTAAAAAAAATCAATTAATAAAAAAAATCAATTGCAGCACCTACTGCGGGAGAAATTCCAAAAGCACCGGATAAAGCCCTTGCACGTAGCGCACCAGCATTTCCTTCGTCTCGGCAACGCTTCCATGTACCGGGCTGATGACGCGAACGATGGCCCCGTCGCTGCGGTTGTAGAGAAGGGAGTTTTTCACCATTTGGATTTTCGCCGAGAGCTCCGCTGCGTTGACGATTCCTCGAGACTGGTACCAATACAGGGCGAGCTGCTGTTCACGATCCTTTTGGAGGAGGTAGCTGTTGATGGTAATGGGCGAGTAGGGTGGAGCGAGCGGCACCGTGATCTTCGAATCCTCGACCGGTTCCCACCCACTGCCGGGCAGGCAGTTTTTCGGCGAGTGGATTTGGGCGCCCTTGCGTTGGGAATTCCAGTAGCCGATGTACAGCCAGAGACTTTGGCCCTGCGGCCCCACAAAGTGCAGATTGGTGTAGTCGTTCAACTTAAGGATATCGAGAGACTTGTAGTCGAAGGGAGAAAACTCACGCGCCTGCCACCCGGCAATGGTTGAGGGAAAATCGCGGAGTGGCTTGTTGGCAGGCGCAAGATCGCCATGAGACCTGGCCTGAAGGAAGAGAAACGTGGCCAGGAGGAGACCGCAGGATACCATCAGACGATATTTCTGCATCAGCCCGCCTCCCTTTGCCTGAAACGCTGCCCCAACGCAATCAGCGCATGAACGCATGCCAATCCAATGAAAGCCACCAGAAAGATCAGCCAGCCTAAAAGGGTGTGGTAAAAGCCTTCGGCGTATTGAAGCCCGAGATACTGCACGATGAGTCCCGTGACGATCACCCGAACGGAATTGGCGGCTATGGTGATGGGAACGGCGGCGATGGCCAGAAGCAGGCGGGGGCCTATGGATTTGAAGGCAAAGTATCCCCAGACGACGGCGATCATCAAGAGGGACACCAGAGATCGGATGCCGCTGCAGGCTTCCGTTACTCCCAGGCTGTAGTGGCTCAGGTGCAGCACATTGCCGTCGAGCAGGACGGGAACCCCCAGCAGGTCCAATGCCCAGGCGGCGTTCTGCGCGGCCAGGTTCTGGAGGGGGAAAGTGATGGCGTTGAAAAGAATGACCGGCAGTGGGATCATGAACACCAGGAAGAACAGGGGGAAGGACCAGAGCTTGAAAGCTTGAACGCCGAGGTTGAACAGCACGAGCCCGCTCAGCATAACAATCAGCGAGGTTCGTGTTGTAAGGTATTCAGCCCCTATTTCGCCAAGAATCAGCATGCCTATCCCCAAGAGCAGGACAGGTAATCCGAGCCAGGAGCCATGGAAGTTCATGGATTTCAATCGGCTCCGTTGCTCCCATACCAGATAAGCCGAAAAGAGGGGAACTAAGAACCCGTGGGAATAGTTGGGGTCGTTGGACCAATCCTCCACCATCTCGGCAACAACCCTGAAGTACAGGCAGACACCGAGTGCCGTGAGAATGAGCACAACAACAAACAGCGACCAGTCTATTCCATGATCTTTTTCCTGCTCCACCTGGAGCAACTTTCCGTTTTCTACCTTGCTTTCCATAGATGATCATACCCCAGGGGTTTCAAGATGCCCAAAAAACTCCAAAGTAGGGCTGGTAAGATTTCAATGAATAAATTCAAAATATTAAATTATATTTGTAGCCGCAGCTTGGCGGAATGCAGCTCTTTCTTTAAAGACGTGTTACCCAAAACTTTTGCCAGATGGGCCAGGGGAGTGATCCGTGTACGCCTTTCCGTGTGAGTTTCCATCCCAGCCGGCCCATAGTTCAGGTCTCTGGATGCCACGGCTTCCGGAAAATCCAGGGAACTGATGATATCCATATGAACCATGCCGTTTGACATGAGTATGGCGATCGGTCGAGTGAGCTCCCGCGATGGGAAATCTTTCACCTGATCGATGCTGATCCTGAAAAAGAATCGGCTCTTGCTGAGCAGCTTGCTGCGCAGCGGCTCGGGCGAGTACAGCGCTGCATGGGCCAGCACATCGGCCTTTCGGATGTCCTGGGCTGCCCAGGTTTCGTTGGGGAATTCCAGGATCTCGGGTTTTTCCAGGTAGGGATACTCGTGTTCGAGCATCCATGCAGCGTATTTCAGCAGCACCGATCGTCCATACCAAAAGGATCTATCCAGGCGTCCCGATGACCTCTTGATATCCAGGTAACGCCCCAGGGCTTGCAAAAAGATGTTGTACATCCAGCGGTACTCGGCATTCAGGAGATCCCTGGCTTCGATGTCGTCTTCCGGAGAGACGCAGTCCTTGATGAGCCGCTCAGCCCAGTCCATGTAGCGACGATCCTCAGAGACCAGAAACCCATCCAGCAGCGTATTCAAAGCGTTCCCCGTGGCTCGCCCCGGCCCCTCGAAGCCATAGGGCGTGAGCCCCCCCTCCGAAACCCTATTCAATATCGCTTTGAGTGCCCGTCTCAGCTCCTTGGCTGCCAGGAGACCCGCTTCAACCAGAGTATCCGGTCCTTCCAGTCCTCGAACAACGTAATCCGCCAGCTCCAGAACGCCTTCTTTGAACCGCGCTTCGCCGGTCAACCAGTATAGGTAAAGCAATCCGGTGGCGTAATTGTGCTCATAGGCCGGGCCTCCGCCGACGAACCTGGGGTCTTTCCATTCGCGGTGCTTGCGTGACGACGACCGGTGAGAGCTCGTTGCGGCATCCAGATAGTGATCCGTGTGCCAGAACATCCCGTGATTGAACTGGTACCTGTCTTCGCCTGTGTGGTAGATGTCGATATCCAGGACGTGGTCCGCAAGCTCCACAGCGAGCTGATGCCAGGATGCTTCACCTGTTCTCATGAATTGAACCAGTGCGCCTTTGACGACATCATACTGGTTGTTGTAATGGGACACAAACTCATTGGGGCCCTCGTGAAAGGCAGCTTCATGGTCCGCATAGAGATCGCCGAAATTCCGCCATCCGTACTCGTCGATGACCTCCCTGCGGGCAAAAAAGGATCGTTCCCCCTTCACTGCTACATCGATGAGTTGCTGATAGGCTTGAAAGCCTTCATCCTCCTCAGCAGCCCGGTTCCAAGAAACAAGCTTTGGACATGCGCCCGATTTGAAGTACCATTCAGGATCTATCGACGGCAGCAACGGTTCATGAATCCAGTCCAGACACCCGACATCCGCAGCCCCATGCCCCACATGCAGATAAAGAGTGTGAGTCTTCTGTTCCCCGCCCTGCAGCTCGAACAGGTCGTTAAAGCGTTCGGGGAAGAGACCTATTTTGATACGGTTCTGAGACGCTTCAAAAGCTTTTGGAAAGTTTTGCCAGAAACCCTTGACGCTCGCCGCCGCGAAGACCTCATCTCCCTGCAAGGCCACAGAAGGCGTGGCGCGCAGCCCTTGCTGCAGCACACGCTCTCCATTCAGCACCCTGTAGCCTCTGAAAGTGACAGGAATCTTTTCATCCTTGTTGATATGGTTGTGGGATCGCCAGTTTTCTCCACCGCTGGAATCCTGGTAGATGGAGAGATTCCCGACTACGCTTTGCTTCTGCCCCCCCACATCGAGAGCGTAACAGCCGACGTGATCAGAACCGGCTGCAACTCCTAACTCCAGCCTCAAATTACGGAAGAGAATGGAGTTCGGGTCGCCGAGGTCCCAAACTCCTCCCGCATGGCGGCCAGCCCTGGGGTTCCACGCGGTGAAATCCACGCGGACTGTTCCCTTTCCCGCATAAAAATGCAGCCGGGATTTGAATCGCAGCGGATGAACAACTGATCCACTGGCAAAGGCCCCTTCAAACGCCACTACCATTCTCAACGGATTGCGCTGTTCTACACGCCAGTCCAGCACCTGCGGATGCCACCCCTTACCCTCTGCGTCGAGGAGCGTAATGCGGGACGACTCAATGATCTGTGATCCGCCGACGTGGACTCGACTGAAGGGCATGAACGAAGTCGGATCAAGGTGAAGCTCCGCTTCACCGCAGTGAATGGAGATATTTCCTGCCTCTCCTTCTATATCGAGTCTTCCGATCTGCGACTCCTCACCCGACTCTTGAAATTTCGACCCTGGCGAATGGACCAGAATTTCGATGCGCTTCTTCTCATTGGCCGCCAACGAAACCTGCATATCGATGAGCAGCCATTTGATGCTGCCGTCCTCCCACCTGGCGAGGGGAGTCGCTGCCGTGGCAATGGGCTGGCCTCCGTCTGTGACGGCAACAGAAGACGGCGACTGAAGAACGCCGTGGGGAAAAGGTACCCCAAAGGTGACAGGCTCACGCTCCCGTGCAAACCCCGCATGCTCCAAAAATTCTATGACCAACCTCTCGTCCTTCATACTTGACTCACCACAGTCATCTTTTAGACAGGATCAACAGGATGGACAGGATAAAAGACTTTTTTTGTTTTCTATCCTGTCCATCCCGTTAATCCTGTCTAATATCTTTTAGTCTCTTCCCCACGACCGGCTCGGTACCTTACGATGCGAGCGGGGTTGCCGACGGCGATGGCATAATCAGGTAGAGGCTTCACCACCACCGCTCCTGCCCCTATGATACATTTCCGGCCTACATCCGTAGCGATGATCGCCCCGTTCCCGATCCAGGTATCCTCTCCGATGGTGACCTTCGAAAACTCACGCGGCTGATCTTTTATGGGCGTGTCCAGGTCGTCGAAGCTGTGCTGTTTGAGACCGCTCAAGATATGGACGGAGCTCCCAATCATGCAATTTTCGCCGATTTCGGCGTATCCAATGTCACAGCTTCTGCCCATGTAGACCCCGTTCCCGATAACGACCCTAGGGTCCGAAAAGGTTGTTCCGAAGCTGATGCAGCAGTCTTCCAGTCTCAGGCCCGTGTGCCACTGTAGAAACGCTCTCCGAAACCATTCGCCTGTCAAACCCGGGACCAGCGACACCCACTGGGTCACCATGCCGAAGGCCTTCATTTCCCCCACACAGAGGGCCTCGAGCCTGTAAATCAGCAGCACCGGCAGGGACAGCACCCGCATGACCACCGAGACGATGCGTTTAATCGTCATCTTCATTGTTCGAAAAGCGCACTCCCTTTCTCCCACACCCTCTCTCTCAAACGATTCGGTTTCACAATGCGCAAAACAACCTCGGAAAAAAGTCCAATTCCCCCATACATGAGAAGAATCATCACGCTCTTCTTGAGCCACACCATGGGGATGACCCTGTAAACCCAGGAATGGAAGGCATACAAAAAAGGCATGTGTAGAATAAAAATCAGTAGAGTGTTTCTTGAAAAAAACCTGACCACCCCATTCGCTTGGATACGCCGAAAGATCTGAAAAAGAAGCAGGACATGAAACAGGTACAAGAAGGAGATCATTCCGGAACGAGCCAACAGGCTGAAGACCGTCGCTTCCCCGGGAAAATCACGAAATGGAAACGACTTGTCGAGGTTGTACGGGTTGAAGACCGTCGCCCATACAAACAGCGACAAAAACCAAAGCGGCGCCAGGAGAGATAACGCCGCCTTGCCATCGAGATCCCCTCGATCCCTCAAATACATGCCCAGCAGAAAGACCGTGGCCCAGTTGGGCAGAATCATGTAGGCAGTGTAGTTGTACCCCGTGTACATGATGGCGGCCCGCAGCCCTATCTCCACGACCAGAGCCAGGCCCAACCCACAGAAAGGTACGTTCCTGCCCTGCAAAAAGAAGCACCAAATCAGAATGACATGTACATAAGTCCCGATATACCAGGTTGTGGGATTGGCGGGAAAATAGTTGAGAAAAACGTTTATTCCCATCATGAACGGCAAATAATTGCTTGGATTCAAATCCCTCTGTGCCAGGAACACTATCCCACTCAGCAAGACTGCAGAACCGATCCCGAACAAATAGACCGGGAAGAGCCGATTGAACGCAACCCGCCAACGCGGTCTTTCCTCGTTGGCAAGACTCCAGCCCATGACGAAAATAAAAAGCGCCACCCCTAGCTGTTTGGGATAGATCGGCTGGGTGAACTGATTGAAGGGAGGGCCAACAACGTGACCGAACACGATGAGAAACATCCCCACGCTTTTCAGCCAGTCTACAAAATTGATTCTTTGAGGCATTCTTTTTTCTCGACAGGATTAACAGGATCTACAGGATTCGATTCTTGATTATTCCACAGGTGAGTTGGTTTATCTTCCTTTTCAAAAATATTCAGCTCTCATCCTGTCTATCCTGTTAATCCTGTCTAATTTCTAAAGATTTCTAACGAAGCGTGCAGGGTTGCCGGCAACGACAATATTGGCCTTTATGTTGGATGAAACGACACTTCCGGCCGCAACCATGCTCCCGTCCCCCACATCGGCCATCACGACGGCGCCTTCGCCGATCCAAGCATCTCGACCGATCTTGATCTGGATCATTTGTGACGGATCAAAGGGTGCCCAGCTGCCGTCCTCCCTGCGGCTATGGAGATACCCGCCGCTGAGCAAGCTTGCCCGGCTCCCGATGAGGCACCTTTCCCCCAAGTGCGCTGAGCCGATCAGAGCATAGAGCCCGACATAGGCATTTTTTTCCACTATAGTCGCTCGATGTGTGAAAATAGCCCCGAATCCTATGTAGCATTCCGGAGAGCATCGTTCGAGGGTGAGGGTATAAAAGGCGCGGCGGATGAAGAGGCCGGGAGTGCCGGGCAGGATTGAAAACAGGTGGGACCAGAAGAGAAAGAAGGCTTCGGAATGATCGCACAAGCTCCCTTCGGCCCAGCAGATAGCGGCACAGGGGAGGACTAGAAGCTGGGAAATTCGGATGAAGAAGAGTTTGAGAAGACGCTTCATGTCTTTGAATCCAACCCAGAGATGCTTCTTAATCTTCCGCGCTCTTCCGCATTCTTTTGAACCGCTCGCTGTGCAGAGGGCCTTCCGCCAGCAGCACCTTACTCGGCACCTTGTAGGCCTGCAGACGCGATTTGCAAAACTGCCGCATCTGCGACTTGAATTCCTTCAGTGGCATGGGCTCTTTGAGGCTAACCTTTGCCGCCACGATTTTTCCCGTGATGGCATGATCCATCCCGAAAACCACGGCATCCTTTACCGCATCCATTTCCAACAGCACACTTTCCACCTCTGCAGGAAAGACCTTGTAGCCTCCGACGTTGATGATTTCGCTGTCTCTCCCGAGGATCCTGATCCAGACGCCATCCTGCAGGACTTGGTCGCCTGTATCGAAGTAGCCTTCTGCATCGAAAGGGCAGGGGGCGTTCAGATACCCGAGCATGGCGTACCTGGACTTGATGCAGAGTCGGCCATCGACAATTTTGGTTTGAAAGCCTTCCCCTCCCACCTTGACCCAGAGGGATTGGGAATCTCTGGATTTAGACTGTAAGATGCCCAGTTCGGAAAGCCCATAAGTCTGCTGCAGCCTCGCATGGGGCAATTCTGCCGCCAAACGCTGAAGAGTGCTTTCGGGCATGGGTTCGGTTCCGTAGGTGATCAGTTTGAGGGAAGAAAGGTCCCAGTTGCGCTGTTCGCCAGAAAGGAGCAGCAGATTCAGGAAGGTGGGGGAGGTGGGGAGCAGTTCGGCTCGATGCTGCTGAATCGCACGGCATACAGTTGCTGGGCTGCGGTCGGCGGGAACGATGATGGTTCCCCCGTTGGATAAAGTGTAAATCAAGGTATTTATCCCGCCTATATGATCAAGTTGAAGAAAGACGATGGTTCGCCATGCCTGCCGCGAGGCCTTGAACTTTTCGAAAAGTGAGCCCAGGTCGTGGACGGCAGCCTTGCTCTTTCCCGTAGAACCCGAGGAGAACAAGACCAGTCCTGGAGACTGCCTCTTCCGGATCTCTGCATACAGCGGGTGATCTGCGGCATCACCGGCCTCCGGTACTGTCATGATCTCGTAAGATGTTGTAAGTCTCCCCCTCTCGTCATTCCGGCGGAAGCCGGAATCCAGTTTTTTTAACGGGGCCTGCCGTTCCTCTTTCACTGGACTGTTGGAGCCGGAACCTTTTCCAAAATCTTCCACCCTCAGTCCTTCGATAGCCAATCGAACATGACACCCGCTCGCCGCCAGCTTCCGAAATTCCTCATGATGTGCCGTAGAGTCGGCCGAAAGGGGAACGATGATATTTTTGTTTTCCGCCAAAGCTAAAAAGAGTGCTATGGACTCTGCGGAATAATCCCCGTCGAAAGAGACCACTGCCCCTCGCTCAATTTGCTCCTCCCGAAGTCGCTTGCGCCAGATTTCTATTTGTTCCAGCAAGTGCCGATAGTTCGTCACGGAAGAACCGGATGCGACCGCTTCCCGGTCTTTGAAACTTTCCAGCTTATCCAGAAGGAATTCCATTGTCATGATATTCCTCCGAGGTAAATCGTCTGGCCTGTAATCATCCCGCTTTCCGGCCTCAGAAAGAATTCGACGACATTGATAACATCCTGAGGAGTTGCCATGCGTTTGATGGCTTGCGCCTGAATCAGCTTCTGGATCTTCTCTTCCCCAACGCCTTTGATGAGGTCCGTTGCGATGGGAGAAGGACCGACTGCGTTGCAGGTAATGCCAAACCCTCCCAGTTCCTTAGCCATGATGCGTGTGAGGGTTTCAACCGCGCTCTTGGATGCTGCATAGGCCGCCTCGCCTTCCAAATTGAGGGGAACGGCTACTGTAGACAGGTTGATGATCCGTGGTGCCTTGGACTTTCTCAGGAGACCGATAGCCCTCTGGCTGCAGGAAAAGGTGCCGAAATAATTGACTTCCATGATCTTTCTTGCAGTCTCCAGGGGAGTCAGTGCGAACGCGTTCATGCTTGCAATCCCGACGTTATTGATCAACGCATCGAGTCGGCCGAAATCTTGCCTTATCCTGAAGAAAACCTCTTTGATACCTTTAGCGTCAGTCACATCCAGGCAAAAATGGTGGTAGTTGTCGTGGGTAAGATCGGTGGGCGAACGAGCACAGCCAAAAACGATATCCCCCTCGTCAAGGAAATGACGAGCGAGTTTATCGCCCAGTCCTTTGGTTGTGCCTGTTATGAGTATCTGACGTTTTTGAGTCATTGCATGGTCTTAATCAGTAGGTCGATATAATTAACCAGAGAAGGAACATCTTTAAAGGGGCTCCTTGCTACGGAAACTGCATGTTCATCAGTTAGGGAAATTTCTACTCCCTGGTCCTGCAGAGTTTCTTCGACTTGTATCAGTAGCGCAACTAGATTCATGGAGTCTAATTGGCCATCTTTTCCAAACAGCTTGGCATCGTGTGAGATAATTATTTTCTTATCGTCATCAAGGGTATAATTTGAAATTTCTATTGATTCTAAAACAATCCGTTCAATTAATTCTATTTCCACTATTAAGCTCCTGGTAGAGTATATTAATTAAGTTGTACTTGAAAACACATTGTACTTATTGGGCCTTTATTTTGATACTCAGTAATGGTTCGTGCATGTATATAATGAATTCCATTAGAAATATTGAAAGAAAATCGTCCATACTTATTTGTAAACCATGGATTAAGGTCTAATGAAATTTCGAAGTCGATAAAATATGGACTATATGCTGATAAATTAATATCTAAAATAATGTCATGAAGATTTTGATAAGCTTTGACTATATGAATTTCGACCACGTTGACTGGCCAATTAAAGATATTTTCATCGTCAATTTTGATTGCGGAAGTTAGAATTTTGTTGATATGCTTATTCGTTGTGTACCATGTCGCTATATCACCACTAGTTGGGCTGCCACGTCTGATATTCCGTGTACACCAATCATTACGCATATCGATATGGATATATTTGTAAAATGGGATAAGATTCGTAGGTCTCAAACTCGGTTTAATAGGCGCAAAAGACTTTATTCTAATCAAACCTTTACTATCGAGCTCTAGGCCTTGATGACAAATTTCGAACGCAGATAGAGGTATACCATTGTGCTCATAAACAATATTGAAATCGGGATCAATCACAAACCACTTTTTGTGTACGTTAGACCAAAGTTCTGCGACTGCATGCTCCCACGCGTAGCCGTTACGAGAACAAGTGACCAAGCGAGCAGGCCATCCTAAAGCAGTAGCTGCGTGGACCATTAGTCTTGCAGCAATCTCACACCAGAACTTGGCGCCCCTTTGGCCTGACTGGACGACTTGAATCGGATTGCAGACTTTGGTACCTCCAGGCACACTAGAGGTACCATGATCCCATTGCGTTCCAACCCAAGCAGCTAATCGCTGCATAGCGACGTATTCATTATCGGAATCTTTTATTGTATCTTCTAAATGATAATAATCTCGAAATTCAACTAGATATTGGGCATTTGTTCTCTCATAGACAAAAGGAATATCGTACCTATTCCTATTTTGAGTGGATGCTCTTAATACCTTGATTCCAGCAAATTGCTTTTCGACAGCTTTCCAACTTTCAATAAAATTGGAAGATTGAAAATATGTATTTCCAACGCAGTAACGTTTAGTTATGGTCGTCACAGATTGCTGATCAGAACAGTATAATTTTGCCAATGCACGAGTGATTATAACCCTTAAAAGCTGTTTAAGTAGGCTAAAAAATGAAAGTTGGTATTGTTCTAAACGCAAATATTTACGCAACGACATATAATCTGTTTTACTTATTTAACGGGGGTGCTGTTAAATTTGTTGGTGCTGAAATGAACACTTGTGGTTTAGAAGGGATTGTTATTTGGTAAACGTATATTATTGGAAGAGGATCCAACCCATTTTTGTCACCGCTATCCTGAGATATAAATAACGTTTGCGTACTTGAATCATATGCGACCCCTAGAACGCGACCATTTGGGTTGGCAAATGGAAAGTCAAAAACCCATCTGCTATAAGGTTTTAGATCCCATGGTTGATAAGGTTGACCAGTGCTTGGGTTTGTTATCGCATTTTGTACCTTTGCCAAATCGTTCGCATCATAAGCAACTGCCTGATAAATATATGGATATGCGTGTGGTCCCTTTGTGTTGTATACCAAGTCATAACAGTAAGGAACGGAGCCTTCACCAGTTGTACCGGCAATATGTATTTGCCAATTATTATAAAATCCGGTGCCTTCGCCTAAAACTTTATCCCAAGCTACATTAATTACTAAAGATGTTCCTGAATAAGATGTTACAGTTCCTGATACATGATAATTTAAATTAGCAGTTGGTTTTGCGGTTACTCCGACGCCAGCCAATATATTAAGACCGGAAGGAATTGTAAATGTAAGTTGAGCTACCTTTAATTCATTAGGTGTTACTGAAGTAACAACCTGTTCATTTGGAAATGTGTAATGTTTTGAAGCATCTGCGATATTGGAACCATAGCAAGAATCACCTTCCCCGGTAACTCCCAAACCAATTCTTCCAAAAAAAAGAATACTGCTACTTCCTGATGGAAAAACCATTCCGTTATATTCAGCGGTGCGATTGTAATATAAATTGGAGACGTCAGTATATGCTCCTAATGTTGTATGGCCGGACGGATATCCTAATAATATTTTCGCAGGGCAAGTTGTGTTTTCGGCTATAGCATCAGGGTTAAATACCCAGGCGCATGGGCCTGTAGATGATCTGCCAATGACAGAGATGGCTCCTTTTCCCGTCAATGCAGGTCCACCAAATGTTGCTTGCCATTCCTGTGGGATAGCACACATATAGCCGCCAACGAAGCCGCCGTTTACGGATGTGGGATTAATGGGATTTACGCCAACTTTTTGTAAGCCCTTAAATTGTTTCCCATCAGCTATCCAATTCGGCGAGGCCGTGAAATGCGAGTAAGTCCCTTGATAAGCACCATCGTAATAAGCATATGCTGATCCCACTAACTTATTATTATAAAGTAAAAAGCCGCCAGGAACACCTCCGTTTGTTATCGGAGTTCTATCCTCTTTTAAATTATCATAGTTCCCGCTCGTGAGATCCACAGGATATTGTAATAAAGTTGCAGTATTTAAATCTGATATGTTATTGCTTATAATAGGTTTTGGTATAGATAGCTCAAGTATAAGTCGTTCATAAGTGGAAATATATAATGAGTTTCTAGTTTTATTATAGGTTAAGCAGCCTCCTCCAAAGCCAAGAGTATTGGATCTTTTTGATTCACCGCCAAGATTACCAGCTGGAACTCTAAATGCACCTTTGTATACTAGATTTTCTTTCTGAAGTAATGGTCCTATTTCGGCAGAATGTGAATAATTGTCTGTATAAGTGAATGCGCACACTACTAAAACCAAAAAGAATAATCTTCTATACATTTTTAATCTCCCCCTCTGAAGTAATTTGTTCGTGATTGGTCTGAAATGAATAAAATTGAAGAGGATTTTATGCATGATGTATGCCTTTTGGGATAAAGCTAATCTCATGTTATTTAATTTACCTTGATTATTATATTTTATACTGTTTTGAATTAAGAAGATTTTCAATTTCTGACTTACAACTTTGTCATTCTGTACACATTTTTAGATTTAGAACTTTTAGAATCGCTCAAATTTGTGACCGTTCAGGGGTAAAGTTGTTGAAATCTAAGTATATTGTTTCAGACTTAAATGAGGGTTGGTCATAATTAGAAAAACCGCGCCAGGACTTGCTTGAGCGCGGTTACCCAATGTTGTTGAGTTAAGTACCCAAGCAAATGTTTTCAAACAAAGTTGATATGATGAACGAAATCGGATAAGTGATATTACGATGTTAATAACAAAGCCTCTACGAGGAGCCTGCGTGAAGTACGTAAAGCCATTATCCGAAGCCGAATTGATCACACTTCGAGAAATGTGTGAGCACCACTCATCTCGTCGAGCCCGCATGCGGGCATTTGCACTGAT